>JBEKKH010000611.1:0-4974 GCA_050010815.1 Streptosporangiaceae bacterium
CCCTGGCCGTCATCGAGGCCTACGGGGCGATCGCGCACGCCGCGGGCGTCCCGCTGCGGGCCGCCGCGTTCGGCGCGCACACCGCCACCCAGGTCAACGCCGGATGGCTGGCGTTCGGCGTGGCCCTCGGCACGTTCTGGGGAACCGTGCTCGCGGTCGTCGTCGCCCGCCGCGCAGCACGGCCGGCGCGGGCCTTCCTGGCCACCACGCTGCCGCTGCTCACGCTGTCGCTGGCCGGGCCGCTGACCGCACACGCCACGGCCGCGACCAAGGTCACGCTGGCCTGCGGCCACCTGATCGCCGCCGCGATCATCATCCCGGTGGTGACTCGCCGCCTCGCCGTCGCTCGCCGCGCGCGATAACAGATGGCACCGGACAAGGAGAAGTCCCCTGCCGCGGTATCTGCGGCAGGGGGCCTCGACGACCTGGCGGAGAATTTCCAGGCCCGCATCGCACCCGGCTCCGCCTTGCTCCGGCCATGCGACCAGTAAAAGGCAGCAGGCGCCAGCAGCATCCCAACCATCAACTCTGCAGGTCAGCCAGTCCCTCCAGACGAGCTGCACCCAACCTCGTTGCCGGCGCGGTGGCCCGGCCGTGCCTGACATCCAAGCCCAACCTCGGGACAGCGACCTCGGCGCACCGTGACCACCTTGCCGACCGCATTCTCACAGTCAGTAATCCAATGTTACTGAGAGTACTAACGTGTGGGGGGCGACCACCGCCAGGGTGGGCGTTCCGCTGCACCTGACCATCAAGGCCGCCGGATACCCGGTCCCTGCCTTGTCTGATTCCGGGTCGCTGCCCGCCGGGCTGACCTTCACCGACAACGGGAACGGGACAGCCACCATCGCCGGAACGGCGGCCGCTGGCAGCGGCGGCTATTATCCGATCGCCATCACCGCCACTAATACCTCGGGGACAGCCACCCGGAACTTCAAGCTCCTTGTCTTGCCACCCCGCAGGCGGTGATGCTGTAAAACCTCGTTGCCGGCGCGGTGGCCCGCTGGCTATGGTCCGATGGTGAACTCCTGGGGGCACGTCGAGGTGGCGCACGTCAGCCATGTCCTGCCGGACGGGCGGACGCTGCTCGAGGACGTGAGCTTCCGGATCGGCGAGGGACTCATCGCGGCGCTGGTCGGACCGAACGGCGCAGGCAAGTCCACGCTGCTCCGGATGGTGGCCGGCGACATCCAGCCGCAGACGGGGACGGTCGCCGCCTCCGGCGGGCTCGGGGTCATGCGCCAGTTCATCGGCACGACCCAGGGGCACGACGTGACGCCCGAGGTCCGCGACCTGCTGCTTTCCGTCTCTCCGCCGCGGGTGCGGGAGGCCGCGGCCGGGCTAGACGCGGCCGAGCTGGCCATGATGGAGCGTGACGACGAGCGCACCCAGCTGCGGTACGCCGCGGCTCTGGGGGAGTGGGGCGAGGCCGGCGGCTACCAGGCCGAAGTGCACTGGGACGCCTGCACCGTGGCCGCGCTCGGCATCCCGTTCGAGCAGTGCCGGTGGCGGGACGTGAGCACCCTGTCCGGCGGAGAGCAAAAGCGGCTGGTGCTCGAGTCACTGCTGCGCGGGACCGGCGGCGTCTTGCTGCTCGACGAGCCCGACAACTACCTGGACGTGCCGGGCAAGCGCTGGCTGGAACACCAGCTGGCCACCACGTCCAAGACCGTGCTGCTGGTCAGCCACGACCGGGAGCTGCTCGCCGCCTGTGCCGAGCGCATCGTCACCGTCGAGGACCGGCACGTCTGGGTCCACGGCGGCGGCTTCTCCGGCTACGCCAAGGCCAGGACCGACCGGATCAGCCGGCTGGAGGAACTGCGCCGTCGCTGGGACGAGGAGCACGACAAGCTCAAGGAGCTGGTCCGCACCTACCGGCAGAAGGCCTCGTACAACTCCGACATGGCGTCCCGGCTGCAGGCCGCGGTAACCCGGCTGCGCAGGTTCGAGGACTCCGGACCGCCGCAGCTGGCCCCGAAGGAGCAGAACGTCACGATGCGGCTGCGCGGCGGGCGTACCGGCAAGCGCGCCGTGATCTGCGAGAACCTGACCCTGACGGGGAACACAGGGTCGTTCGGCGCCGAGATCTGGTTTGACGACCGGGTGGCGATCCTGGGTGCGAACGGGTCGGGGAAGTCCACGTTCCTGCGCCTGCTCGCGGGCGAGCCCGTGCCGCACGAGGGCCAGGCGCGCCTCGGCGCGCGGGTGGTCCCCGGCCTGTTCGCGCAGACCCACGCCCGGCCTGACCTGGAAGGGCGGAACCCGGCCGAGATCTTGATGACCGAGCACGCGCTGCTCATCAACGAGGCGATGTCGGCCCTGGCCAGGTACGAATTGCAGGCGTGTGCCCGGCAGCCGTTCGGCACACTATCTGGCGGTCAGCAGGCCCGCCTGCAGATCCTGCTGCTCGAGCTGGCCGGCGCCACCCTCCTGCTGCTCGACGAGCCGACCGACAACCTGGACCTGCCGAGCGCCGAGGCGCTGCAGGAAGGCCTGGAGTCCTACCAGGGCACGGTGCTCGCCGTCACGCACGACCGGTGGTTCGCGCGGTCGTTCGAGCGGTTCCTGATCTTCACCTCCGACGGCAGCGTCCGCGAGGCTACCGAGCCAGCCTGGGATTAGCATTCAGCCGCGAGGACGGGATGAAGCGGTCGGATGGCAGGCCGGGGGTCGGTTTGCGGGCCTGGAAGTAGCGACCCGGTGCGGCAGGGAGCCGGGATGGTCCTGCTGGCCCGTGCCGCAGCCGAGTCCGGGCAGGCTGACCTGTTCGACGCCGTCGACCAGCGTGTGCAGGCTGACCCACTTGTCCTCTGCAAGCTCATCATGCAGCCCGGAGCAGGACACTCGGGCGGCGCGACCGCCCTTGTAGTGTCCGATCTCCAGCACTGTCAGCAGCCCGAACTTCTGGTCGGCCGCTACGGCAAGCGCCCGGCTACCCCGGCTGGCCCTGAATAAGCCTCAGTGTCCTCTGCACCGCGCTACAAGGCAGTGAAATGGTATTGCAGGACGAGGAACACCTGCTGCGTCAGGTCGCGGACCAGCACGGTGTCGGCGAGCGCTGGCGGGGCGGACGCGCTCGCTGCCCGCGCCGCGTAAAGCGTCAGCCCGTCGATGGTCGGGCCGTTCGAGGCCTGCACCACATAGGGGAAGAACTGCTTGTCGAGCGTGACCGTGAAGTCACCTGTGCCGTTCACGAACGCCGACCACTCGGTGGGGAAGTCGTAGCGCAGGCAGTACAGCAGCGCCTGGCCGCTGGTCCCAGCCGTCTTGAGCATGCCCTTGAGTTCCTTGGTCGCCTGGCTGCGCAGCGGGTCGCCCGCGTCGCGGGCGGTGTACCGGATGTGCAGGATGACGTCGGAGATCGTCATGTAGTCGAACGACCGGAGCTCCGCGGGCAGGGACAGGTTCCAGGTGCTGATCGCGCCCGCGCCCTCGAACGGGAGGAAGCGCTCGTCGCGCAGGTTTGTCTCGAACATGCCGGTGTCGTTCGTGCCGCCGCTGGTCACGATGACGTCCGTGGAGCCGTAGGAGTCGAGGAAGCGGCCGTCGTCCTGGGTGGTGTCGCGTGCGTAGACGCCGTTCGCGAGCAGCGGCGAGACACGGATCGTGCTGCTCTGCAGGGTCACGGTCAGGTTCAGGCTCGTGTTGGGACCGGTGACCGACGGCGTGGAGACCGCCAGGGCCTTTACGCGGCGGTGGTAGTGGCCGGGACCGTCCAGGTCGTACAGCCACTCAGGAACGGTGACGGTGCACGAGCCGGTCACCTTGAGCGCAAGCAGCGCCAGCGGGTCGAGCTGGCGCAGCGAGACGTGCCGGGTGAGTTCGAGCTCACGCTTATTGCTGTCGTGATAGGCCAGCTCCATCCGCTTGACGTCGAGGTAGAGCGCCTCGCCGGACAGCAGCCCCTGGTGACCGGAGTCCCAGTAGTTGTACTGGATGAACTGGGTGGCTTCGAGCTCGGGCCGCATCAGCTCCTGCTTCATCGTCTGCTCCGCCTTGCGGGCCGTGTCGCAGGCGAAGCGGTAGTACTGGTAGTAGAGCCCGGACAGGTCGCTCTGCATCCAGGTGTAGAAGCCAGCGTTTGTGAACTTGTTCTGCAGGAATGTCTGCACGTCCGTGGCCTGCTCCACCTGCTTCTTGACGGTGGCGTAGTCGTGGTAGGCGACCTGCTCGGCGATGAGCGAGGCGATGATCTGGCGGCCGATCTGCCGCAGTTCGCGCGCCGCGAGGTTGGCCTGCAGCGTCCACTCCTCGGCGCGGCGCTGGTAGCCGGCCGTACGGGCGGCGATGCTGGCCTGGTCCTGCTGCCAGCCCGCCAGGACCTGCGCGACTTCGGCCGCGTCCCGCGCGACCTGGCCCAGGACCTGGCCTGAGAAGAAGTTGGTGTGAAAGCCGATGCCCCACCAGGCCACGTGTGCTTCCGCGCTTGGGATGGGGGTGACGCCGGCGGCGATCGTGTTGGCTATGCCCGCGCCGATCCGCAAGTCTCTGGCCGCGGGGAGATTCGTGTTCAGCTCCGCGTCCTCCTGTTTGTTCAGGTAGAGCTGGCCCTGGCCTGTCGCGCCCGCCTGGTTCGAGGGAGACGCCCCCTGCGCCAGTTGCGGGTCCGGGTAGGCCTGGAGCGGCACCGCCAGGTCGTACTCGCCGACGAGCGCGTTGTAGGTGTCCTGGAAGTTGTCCTCGGTGAGCTCCCGGCGGTCCACGCCGGTGGTCGTGATCGCAGGGACCGTCGTCTGGTCCGGGGCCTGGCCGAGCAGGCTGAGGTAGTACGTGTACCGCTCGACCGCGCTGTCTCTGGTCTTGAGCAGCCCGTTCGTGGTCTCCACCGCGTGCTGGTACTGCAGGTAGCGCACGTTCTGGATCATCTGCTGCAGCGCCACCTCGTGGCCCTGCCGCAGCAGGGCGAGCTGCTCCGCGTCGCCCTTCTCGAAGGCGGACAGCAGCGCACTGCCGAGCGAGCGGACCTCCCCGGCG
>JBEKKH010000612.1:0-4971 GCA_050010815.1 Streptosporangiaceae bacterium
AAGGCCAGCGTCTGGGCGCTGCGGGAGTTCCCCCGGTTCAACAGCTCGCTGACGCCGGAGAAGGACGCGCTGATCTACAAGAGCTACTACCACCTCGGCGTGGCCGTGGACACGCCCGAGGGTCTGGTGGTGCCGGTGATCCGCGATGTGGACCGCAAAGGCATCCGGGAAATCAGCCAGGAGCTCGGCATTGTCTCGGCCAAAGCCCGAGACGGCAAGCTCGGCATGGCCGACCTGCAGGGTGCCTGTTTCACGATCTCCAGCCTGGGCGGCATCGGCGGTACCGCCTTCACGCCCATCGTCAACGCCCCCGAGGTGGCGATCCTCGGCGTCGTCAGGGCACGGACCGCGCCGGTCTGGGACGGGACGGCTTTCATCCCGCGGCTGATGCTGCCGATCTCGCTGTCCTACGACCACCGGGTCATCGACGGGGCGCTGGCCGCGCGGTTCGCCCGGCACCTATGCCAGCTGCTGGAAGACATACGCGGCCTCCTGCTCTGACCGCTGCCCAGGCCATTGCGACGCATCCTCTTCTTCCTGGAGCCTGACATGGATATCACAGTTCCCGACATCGGCCACTTCATCGACGTGCCGGTCATAGAGGTACATGTGACCGCCGGTGACGTGGTGGCCGCCGAGGATCCGGTCATCACGCTGGAGTCCGACAAGGCCACGCTGGACATTCCCGCATCAGCGGCGGGAACCGTCAGCGAAGTCGCCATCCGGGTCGGCGACCGGGTATCCGCCGGGGACCTCATCCTCCGGCTCGACGCCGAGCCAGCGTCCGACGGCCCGGCCGCCGCTCCGGTCAGGGAGCGGGTCACCGAAGACGCGGCCCCTGCGCCGGCCGAGCCAGCCGGCTACGGCTCGCCGAGCGGGATTTACGAGGTCATCGAGGTCACGGTCCCCGATATCGGCCATTTCATCGACGTGCCGGTGATCGAGGTGCATGTGGCCGCCGGTGACCTGGTCGCGCGCGAGGACTCGCTGATCACCCTGGAGTCTGACAAGGCCACGCTGGACATTCCGGCGCCTATGGCGGGGACCATCACCGCCGTCCGGGTCGCCGTCGGCGACCACGTCTCCGCCGGCCATGTCATTGCCGACCTGCGCACCGGCGAGACGGCCGTGCCTGAGCCAGCCTCCCCGGTGATGTCCGCGCCGACCGCGTCGGCGACGCCTGCCGTGCCGCGCTCAGCCCCCGGTGACGTGGCCGCGGAGGTGCTCGTCCTCGGCGCCGGGCCGGGCGGGTACACGGCCGCGTTCCGGGCAGCCGACCTGGGCAAGAAGGTCGTGCTTGTCGACCGCGGGCCGACGCTCGGCGGAGTATGCCTCAACGTCGGCTGCATCCCGTCCAAGGCCCTGCTGCACGCCGCGAGGGTCATCGCAGAAACCAAGGAGATGAGCGAGCACGGCATCATGTTCGGCGCTCCGGCGATCGACATCGGCAAGCTGCGGGCGTGGAAGGACGGCGTGGTCGGACGGCTCACCGGCGGCCTGGCCGGGCTGGCCAAGCAGCGCAAGGTCACCACCATCCGCGGCTACGGCCGCTTCACCTCCCCGCACCAGCTGCGGGTAGAACTCGCCGAAGGCGGCGTGACCACGGTCGACTTCGAGCAGGCGATAATCGCGGCCGGCTCCGAACCGCTGACGTTGCCATTCATCCCGTCATCGGACCCGCGGATCATCGACTCCACCGGCGCGCTGGAACTCGGTGAGATGCCGCAGCGGCTGCTCATCCTGGGCGGCGGGATCATCGGCCTGGAGATGGCCACCGTCTACCACGAGCTCGGCGCGAAGGTCACCATCGCCGAACTGATGGATCAGCTCATTCCCGGGGCGGACAGGGACCTGATCAGCCCTCTGGCCAAGCGCGTCACCAGGCAGTACGAGAACATCTATCTCAAGACCAAGGTGACCAACGTCGAAGCCCGGCCCGAGGGCCTCGTGGTGTCGTTCGACGGCCCGAAGGCGCCGGCGGCTGACACCTTCGACCGGATGCTCGTCGCCGTGGGCCGCAGCCCCAACGGCAAGCTCATCGGAGCCGAGGAGGCTGGCGTCACGGCTGACGACCGTGGCTTCATTCCCGTGGACAAGCAGCTGCGGACCAACGTGGCGCATATATTCGCGATCGGCGACGTCGTCGGCCAGCCGATGCTGGCGCACAAGGCGATGCACGAGGGGAAGGTCGCAGCCGAGGTGACGGCGGGGAAGAACAGTTTCTTCGATGCCCGCGTCATCCCGTCGGTCGCTTACACCGATCCCGAGGTGGCCTGGGCCGGGGTCACCGAGAACGAGGCCAGGGCCGCGGGAGTCAAGTACGGCAAGGGGGTCTTCCCCTGGGCCGCCAGCGGCCGCTCGCTTACCCTGGGCCGCTCCGAAGGGCTGACGAAGGTGCTGTTCGACGAGGGGAGCGGCCGCGCCATCGGCTGCGGCATCGTCGGGCCATCAGCGGGCGACCTCATCGCCGAGGCGGCGCTAGCCATCGAGATGGGCGCCGACGCAGCCGACATCGGCCTGACCATCCACCCGCACCCCACGCTGTCCGAGACCGTCGCCCTGGCCGCGGAGGCGTTCGAAGGCACGATCACCGACCTGTACCTGCCCAGACGAGCATGAACACTCGAGCAAGCGCGGCTCGGTGACGGTAGCTCGGTGATCACGGGGCGTTGCGGGTTCGGCGTCCGGTTCCGCGAGGGATAGCGCTGCGTCATTAATGCTGAAGGACGTAGGTGCCTGGTGCGGGATCCAGCGGCGGGAATTTCGCGCTGCCCAGCGTGCGCGGGGCTTGCTTCATGTCACCGCTGCGGTCCGCCAGCCAGGTGGTGTAGTCAGGCCACCAGCTGCCCTTCACCGTCTCGGCCTGGGCCAGCCATTCGCGGTGACCGGGCGGGTTGCCTGCCGCGAGCCGGAAGCTCGCCTTCGGGTTTGACGACGGGTTGACCATGGCGGCGATGTGCCCGCTGTTGGAGAGCACGAACCGGATGTTGCTGCTGCCGAGCAGCTGGGTGGCGCGATAGGCCGACGGCCAGGGCGCAATATGGTCGTCGATGCCCGCCACGACGTAGCTATCGACATTGACCTTGGACAGATCGACGGGGGAACCGAGCATGCTGGCGGCACCTGGCTTGGTCAGCGCGTTGCTCATGGCGATCTCGATGAAGTTGCGGTGCAGTGCCGCGGGCATCCGGGTGGTGTCGGCGTTCCAGTACAGGATGTCGAACGGCGGCGGGGTCTTTCCCTGCAGGTAGTTGTTGACCCAGTAGTTCCAGATCAGGTCATCGGGCCGGAGCCAGGCGAACACCTCGGCGAGGGTGCGCCCGTCCATGTAGCCGCGGGCGCGGGAGGCGAGCATAGACGCCTTGGCAGTCCCCTCGTCCATCAGCGAGACGGTGGTGCCCGCCTGCGTCATGTCCAGCAGCGTCACGCCCAGGCACAGGCTGGCGACCTGATCGAGCTGCCCGGTCGCGCCCAGGTGCGCACTGACCATGGAGGAGAGGATGCCGCCGGCGCACAGGCCGATGATGTTAATCTTGGGGGCCTTGGTGATCTCGCGCGCCGCGCTCACCGACGCCATGACGGCATCGCCGTAGGTGTTCAGATCCCAGTCCCGGGCATCCTTGCCGGGATTGCGCCAGGAGATCACGAATACCTGATATCCCTGCGCCACGAAGAACTCGAGCATGCTGCGGCCGGGCGCGAGGTCGGCAATGTAGTACTTGTTGATCATCGGCGGGACCATGAGCAGCGGGAACTGGTGCACGGTGGGCGTGCTCGGCTGGTACTGGATGAGCTCCAAGACGTCGGTGCGGGCCACCACCGCCCCGGTCGTCACCGCGAGATCCGTGCCGATCTGGAACGCGTCGGGTGCCACCATCGTCGGGATGCGGGGGGAAGAGGCCATATCGGAGACCAAGGCACGAGTACCCCGGACGACGCTCAGGCCGCCGGTGTCGATGTACGCTTTCCATCCGGCCGGGCTGATCAGCAGGTTGTTGCTCGGCGCGGACGCGGCGACAAGATTGGTTAGCACGAACTTCAGGCGTGTGTCGTCCCGCCAGTCAAGCTCGGCGTCAGCCAGCAGCTCCCCGGCGGTCTGCCCGACCGCCAGGTAAGTCTGAAGGATGCGTTTGAGCAGCGGGTTCCCGCTCCATGCGGGATCTGCGAACCGGCGGTCGCGGGGCTGCGCAGCGACCGCCGAACGGCCCGCCGCGATGCGGGTGAGTTCTGCGGCCAGCTTACCGGACCGCGCGGCCACGGCCCCCGGACGGCTGGCCAGCCGCAACGCGCAGCGCGCCATGCTGGCATCCGGCCGGAATCTGCGCAGCACGCCCGCAGTAGCCTGGGGCAGGAGCAGATCCAGCGGGCTGGCGCCGGCTGACTCAGCTCCGCCGGTATCCGCTGCCTCACCGGCCGTGCGCGCAGAGTTCATGGCGGCATCGATAGGCGTTTGAGGGAGGGCCACGGTTATCACGTCCTTCATGTGAAAATGGCCATTCTCCGGCAAGACAAGCCGCCGGGGCCAACCTTGTTCAAGCCAGACACGCCGATCCGGACATCCGTAGAGTCGACCGGCCCGACCGGGAGGGACGTTCGTCCGCTCTACAGGACTGGGCGCAGGTCCGGGGCGCGCTCAGCGAGAGGCTCTAGGTCGAGAATGGTTAGACATCGGTCCGGCGGCTCGGCTCGGATCAATCCTTGTCTCACTATGCGGGAGCAGATAATTATTCGGATCTCGCTCCGAGACGATGTGCCCTTACGCTGGCCTTCCTGCGAGGACTACAGCGCTCGCTCGTCGCTGCCTTCTAAACAGCGGGTCGCGGGTTCGAATCCTGCCGGGCGCGCTGGGAAGGTCTTCACGTTTGAGCGAGGCTTATCTTCACGTTTGAGTCTGGCATTTCCGGGTGCGGTGTGGCGTATTCCGGGGCTGCTGCCGTTCGGCGGTGTCCTGTGTACGCGTGGTGGCTTTCT
>JBEKKH010000613.1:0-4967 GCA_050010815.1 Streptosporangiaceae bacterium
ACCGGGATCAGGGTGGCCTCGATCCAGGCCGGGTCGAGGCCGGCGTTAT
This sequence comes from Streptosporangiaceae bacterium, assembly GCA_050010815.1. Lineage (GTDB taxonomy): Bacteria > Actinomycetota > Actinomycetes > Streptosporangiales > Streptosporangiaceae > Palsa-504. The sequence goes on from JBEKKH010000613.1 coordinate 50, forward strand.
CGACGAGCAGTGCCCCGCCCGCCGCGACGGCGGGCTCGGCGTTCAGTCGCTGCTCACCGCCGCGCAGTGGCAGCGGGACGTACGCGGCCGGCAAGCCCACCGCGGCCAGTTCGGCGCACGTCATCGCCCCCGAGCGGCAGATCACGAGGTCGGCCGCGGCGTACGCGTACTGCATCTCGTCGACGTAGGGGACGACGACGTAGGGCGGGTCGGCGGGGGAGCCGTCCGGAACCTCGACCAGGTGCCGCGGCCCGGCGATGTGCAGCACCTGCACGCCGGCCGCGCGCAACGCCCCGGCCGCGCCGGACACCGCGACGTTGATCGCCCCGGCGCCCTGCGAACCGCCGGTGACCATCAGGACCGGCCCGTGGGGTCGCAGGCCGAACCGCTGCCGGGCCACGCCGCGCAGCGCGGGCCGGTCGAGCCCGGTGATCGCCGGCCGCAGCGGGATCCCGATGGCAGTGGCGTGCGCCAGCCGGACGCCCGGCACGGCGGTGAACACGTGCGTCGTCATCCGGGCCGCCAGCCGGTTGGCCACCCCGGGCCGGGCGTTCGCCTCGTGCACGACGATCGGCAGGCCCCGCCTGCGAGCTGCGAGGTACACGGGAGCGGCCACGTAGCCGCCGAAGCCCACCACGACCTCGGCCCGCACGCGGTCGAGCACCGCCCCGGCCGCCAGCACCGAGTCGCGCAGCCTGCCCGGCGTCTGCAGCAGGGCCCGGTTCAGCTTGCGCGGCAGCGGCGCCGCCGGGATGAGCTCGAGCGGGTAGCCGCGAGCCGGGATGAGCGTGGTGTCCAGGCCGCGGGCGGTGCCGAGGGCGGTTATCTCGGCCGTGGGCTCCAGCCGGCGCAGCGCGTCGGCGAAGTTCATCGCTGGCTCGATGTGCCCGGCCGAATGGCCGCCGGCGACAACGACGCGCGGTGCCGTCACGACTGCCTCTGTCAAGGTTGTCTCCGCCGTGGTTGCCGCGGCGTCGTCGCGATCGGGATCAAGCGGGCGTCGCAGGCGGCACCGGCGGCTTCAGGATCGCCAGCCGCGGCTTCACAACACCTGCAGGACCGGGCAGGCATGCCCTAGACCTGCTTGTGGTAGACGTGCGAGGTCGCCGTCCGCTGGTATCCGATTCCCTCGTAGAACAGGTGGGATTCGGGGCGCACGACGTCGGACCGGACCACCACGGTGTGCAGGCCATGCTGTGCTGCCCACTGTTCGCCGGCCGTGACCAGGGCGCGACCCAGGCCGGACCGGCGGGCCGCCGCGTCGACGACCAGGTCGGTGATCTCGACGTGCTCATCCTGGTGCAGTGTCAGCCTGCGTTCGAGACCGATGTAGCCGTCGATGCGGGAGTCGTCAGGCGGAGCCGCGACCAGGATCTGCTGGGTAGCCGACTTCAGGATGCCCGCCAGTCGGCTTGTCACCGCGTCGAGTTCGCTCGGGTACCCGAGTTGGGCCAGCTGCCCGGCCAGGCGCAGAGCGTCGGCGGCGCGTGCTGGACGGATCTCAATCATGTCTGTAAGACCTTCAAATATTGTTTTCAGTGCGGTGGCAGCTTTGTTTGGGTCGGCTCGACTGGGTGATGGGGAAATCGAAGTAGGTGTTGGGGTAGGGCTCGTGTTTGAGGGTGTAGTGCCACCATTCGCAGTCGTAGGGATCGAAGCCGCAGTCCTGCATGATGGAGCAGAGGTGGTGCCGGTTTTCCGCTTCGGCTGACGTGATTCCTCGTGCTCCGTGATGGGAGACCGCGTCCATCAAGTCGTGGCCGCCGCCCATGGGAGCAAGGTCGCCGGTAGCTAGCTCGTACAGCGTCAGGTCGACGGTGCCGCCCCGGCTGTGACCCGACTTGGGGGCCACATACCCCTGTTCGAACATCTCCGGCCTGTCGATGTTCGGGTAGTGCCGTCGTTTCGTGCGGCCGTTCTCCGGCTGTCGTGACCAGTGCAGGAAGCGGTCCACGGCGCGTTGCGGGCGGTAGCCGTCCCACAGGAGCAGGCCGAAGCCCAGGGATGCGGCTTCTTCCTGGGCTCTGTTCAGGGCAGCGCACAGGGCTCTGGTGCCGACGATGCGGTTGGCGTGGTATCCGTCCACGGGTTTGCCGGTGAAGTTGTCCCAGGTCGCGTACTTGGCATCCCACCGTATGCCGGGGACGAACTCATCGACGAAGACGAAGTCGCTGTTCATCGCTTCTTGCCGTACAGGGTCAGCGTCACGAGCCGGTCGATGACGTCGGCGAGCGGCAGGCCAGCGGCGGCCATCATTCTCGGGTAGCGGCTATAGGAGGTCATGCCGGGCAGGGTGTTGACCTCGTTGAGTACGACCGTTCCGTCGTCGGTCAGGAACGTGTCCACCCGCGCGAGTCCCTTGCAGCCCAGAGCACGGTAAATGGCCTTTGCTGTCTCCTGGACTAGCGAGCGCGCCTCTGCCGAGATGTCGGCGGGCACGACGAACGTGGAGTTCTCGGAGCCGCTTTCCGGATCGCTCTCCTGATGGATTCTGAAGAAGCCGTGCGAAAGAGCAACCCGGTCTACCTCGCCTGCGACCAGTCCGAATCGTTCCCCGAGGATGGCGCAGCCCACCTCGCTGCCGACGACGGCCTCTTCGATCAGCACCTTCGCGTCGTACTGCCGCGCGGTCTCTATCGCGCTCGGCAGTTCTTCTTGTCCCGAAACCTTGCTGACGCCGAAGGACGAGCCCGAACGGGCCGGCTTGACGAAGACGGGATAGGTGAGACTGTCCTGGTCGATCTTCTCGTCCCCCGTGAGCACCCAGTGTTTCGGTGTGGCGATTCCCGCGTTGCTGGCGACGATGTAGGCCAGGGACTTGTCCATGCACAGCGCGGAGCTTGGGATGTCGCAGCCCACGTAGGGGACGCCCGACAGCTCCAGCAGGCCCTGGATCGCGCCGTCCTCGCCGAGCTTGCCGTGCAGAACGGGCAGCACCACGTCCAGGCGGACCATGTCGTACCGTTCCCGCTCCAGAACGAGCAGCCCGTGGACGCTTCGGTCCGGTGACAGCACGACCGGACGGTTACCGCGGCTTTCCCAGTTCGCGCCTGGGCCGTCACACAGCTTCCACGCGCCGCTGGCCGTGATCCCGATCCAGAGCGGCTCGTACTTGTCGGGATCGAGGTGTTTCGCGACCTCTTGCGCGGACTTGACAGACACCGGATATTCTTCGGAGCAGCCGCCGAAGATGATTCCGATTTTCAGCTTTACCACGCTGTCTTCTCCTTTTCGAACGTGAGGCAGTTGATGATGGTGTTCTCGACGGCGTCGCTCAAGGCGTGGTCGGTGTAGTAGGCGGTGTGCGGGCTGATGATCACGTTCGGCAGTTGCTGCAGCCGCGGCAGCGGCGTGTTTTCGATGGGTGTGTTTCTGCAGTCGGCGTAGAAGATCCCGTCCTCTCCTTCGAGGACGTCCAACGCCGCACCGCCTAGCCGGCCGCTTTCCAGCGCTGAAAGAAGGGATTCGGTGTCGAGCAGTGAGCCGCGCCCGGTGTTGATAATGAACGCGCCGTGCTTCATCTGCCCGATACGCCGACGATCCAGGAGATGGTGCGTGTCCGCGGTGAGCGGGGTGTGGAGGGTGACGATGTCGCTGCGCTCTAGCAGTTCGCCGAGCGGAACGTAGTGGGCCGCGGCCGTCGGACGAGTGTCGCAGGCCAGGGTCCGGCAGCTGAATCCCCGCAGCCTGTCCAGGACTGCCGAGCCGATGCGCCCCGTCCCGACGACCCCGACGGTCAGGTCGCGGAGCTCTTTCCCGCGCACGTCATGCAGCCGGTAGTCATGAGTGTCCGTGCGGCGGATGAGGGATTTCGCGTTCCGCACGGCCATCAGCATCAGCATGAGCGTGTAGTCGGCCACGCTGTCGGGTGAATAGGCGACATTACCCACGCAGACGCCGACGCTCTGCGCGTAGTTCACCTCGATGTGGTTGTATCCGATGCTTCGCGTGGAGACGTACCTGACGCCGGCCCGGCTGAGCGCGAGCAGGGTGGAGTTCGTAACCGGGGTTTTGTGGCCGACGCTGATGCACCGGTTTCCAGACGCCAGCTCGATGTTGGCCTCGGACACCGCTGCCTCGGTGATAGTCGGCACAACGCCGAAACGAGGCGCGAGCTCCCGGAACACAGCGGCCTCGTCCGGCCCGCATCCGTACACGGTGATTCCCATGTCTGGGACAGCCGCAGAGGACTCGGACGCCACCGGCCGGGCGCGGCAGGCCGCTGGTCGTGCTGGCTCGCTAGAGGTCATGCCCTCTAGTCAAGGCAGCCGGGTGTTGCCAGCACGTATGCGGTTTCCGATACGCCGACGATATGTTGCCGGCCGTAGCGTGCGGGAGCATGTCACTGTGCATCGCCGGCCCCCGCGCCGCCTGGGCATGATCCCGCTCAGCCTCGGCGAGATCGCCGCGGTCGCCGGCGGCCCACCGGCTGATAAGGGGGGAACATGTCCGCAGTCCACGACGTGCCGATGTGCCGGCAGCGCATCGATCCGGACGAGTGGGACGAGCACGGCGGTCACGCACTCGGTGACCGCGCCGAATGGTCCGAGCGGGCGTGCGGCATGGCCGCGCTGCGGATGATCATGCTCGCCTACCTCGGTACCGCCCCGCCGCTGACCGAACTGCTCAAGCTCGGCGTCGAGGCGGGCGCGCTGACCGGGAGGGGCTGGCTGCACGCCGGCATCGCAGACCTTGCCAGCGGCTACGGGATACCTGCCGCCGCCGAAGCCGTCGCGGCGCCGAACCTGCGCCGATGACGGCTCACGCGGGAACGGAGCTTACCACGCGGTGATCTCGCTCACGCTGGATGAGATCGCAGTGGTGACCGGAGGCTTGCCTCCGGCCTGTACCGCTTCAGAACTCGATACATGGCCTGTGACCTGCGATTTGCCGGGATGGGCGGGCTGAGGCATGATCG
>JBEKKH010000614.1:0-9856 GCA_050010815.1 Streptosporangiaceae bacterium
CCCTGCAATCGTGGTGGGAGCGACCGAACGCACGGCCGGCGTGTCCATTCAGGGGAATCGAGGGTGCGTGACGCGATATTAAAGATCATTACTGTGGGGTTACAAGGGCGCGGGTCGAGCGTGGTGGTTGCGAGGAATCCGCCGGGAAGGCCGGGCCGGTGCTGCGTTTGTTTGAGCCTGCTGGTGCGCAGCGTCCAGGAGCCGGGCGTAATCGGTGCGGTAAGCCAGTACCTGCTGGGCCGGCCGGGCCGGCCGCCTCTTGCGTCATCCTGCCCGGTCTGCCTGCGGTAACGGGCTGGGAGGGATTTGCGGCCTGGCCGGGCGATGAGTCCTGGGAGCTGAGGGGGTCTTACCCGTCATGAGCGAACGGCGAGTGATGGCATGGTGCACTGTCTCCATCGACGGATACTCCAGCGGGCCGGGAGGCCCCGGGCATGACACCTGGCTCTACGAGCACGTCATGCAGCCGGCCACGGGTGAGTATTTCGAGGGCATCTGGCGCGGTTGCAGCACCGCCTTGATGGGCCGCAGCAACTACCTCGGGTTCCACACCGTGTGGCCCGGGATCACCGAGGACCCGGCGACCAATCCGCGTACCCGCGACCTGGGGCGCTGGTTGTGCTCGGTCGAGAAGGGCGTGGTGTCGACGACCCTGCCGGAGCCGGAGGCGACCTGGGAGAACACCCGGGTCTTCCGGGACGTCGGTAAGGCGGTCGCGACGCTGAAGGCCGAGCCCGGCCGCGGCATCCTGGTGCTCAACAGTGCGACGCTGATCCAGTCCATGCTGGCAGCCGGACTGGTGGACGACCTGCGGCTGGTCGTGGTACCGGTGCTTCTGGGCGGCGGGCTGCGCCTGCTGCCGGACGGCGTATCGGTCGCCTGGGACCTGGCGTCGTCGACGACGCTGCCTGACGGCGCGCTGGGCGTGCACTACCAGCGGCGCTGACCCGGGCCCGGCCAGCCGCGCCTTTGCTGGCCGCCAGCAGGTCGTGGCGCAGGTCGTGTCCGCGGTCAGCCGGCCGGGCCGGGTGCGCGGGTCGGCCCGGCGGTGCCCGGGAAACGTGCGCTGTCTCGTCCTCTTTCCGGCCAGGATCAGATACCGGGGCTTGAACTTCTGGTTGAGCTTGAGCATGATCGGGGCTTGTGCCTGATGAGCCCGGGGTGCCTGCCGGCGGCGGGGATCAGCGTGCGCTGATCGCCCGGCTGCGGGCTGTGATCGAGGCCAAGGACGCTGAGAATGCGCTGCTGCGGGCTGAGCTGGCGGCTCAGCTGGAGCGGTACCGGCGCAAGGCCGAGCGGGACAAGGAGCGGCAGTCCTCGGAGCGGAACCGGCGCAAGGACCGCAAGCGCGGCGGCCAGGCTGGTCATCCCGGCGCGGGGCTGACGCGGGACCCGGACCCGGATGAGCAGACCGAGGTGACGCCGCCTGCGGAGTGCTCGCGGTGCGGGGCCGGGCTGGAGAGCGCGGAGCGGGCGGGCACCTGGTGGTCGCAGGTCTGGGACGTGAAGATCGCCAGGTTCGTGACTGAGTACCTGCTGCCGCTGCTGGCCTGCCCGTGCTGCGGGAAGGTGAACGCCGCGCGAGGACCTGGGCAGTCCTACCCGGGCAGCGTGTCCTACGGGCCCGGGGTCAACACCGCGGCGGTGCTGCTGTCCTCCTACGGCAACGTGCCGTCTGAGCGGGCCGCGAACCTGATGGGCATGCTGCCCGGCATGCCTGTGTCGGCCGGGTTCGTGGACCTGGCCAGCGAGCGGCTGTCCGCCCGGCTCCAAGACACCGGGTTCGATGACGCGATGCAAGCCGCCCTGGGGGACGAGCCGGTACTGGCCGCCGATGAGACTCCGGTCAATCTCCTGGATCCGCACGCCGGGCTGGCAGAACAAGACGCGGGCGCGCCGCACGTGCTGGTGGTCCGCACCCCGCATCGCGGGCTGACCTGGCTGCGGGCGCTCGGCTCCCGGCAGGTCGCCGCGATCACCGCGGTCCTGTCGCTCTTCACCGGCTTCTTGATCAGCGACGGGTACTCCGCCTACCAGCAGCTCCTGCCGCAGCTCGCCGGGGTACAGCAATGCTGCCAGCACATCATCCGCCGCTGCCGCGCGGTCACCAAGCTGGGGCCAGGCAGCCTGCAATCATGGGCCGCCGACGTCATCGACGTCCTGCGTGAAGCCCATCAGGCGGTGGAGGAGGCCCTGGCCAGGGGCGATCCGGCGCCGGACGCGGAGCTCCTGGCGAAGCTGCGCGAGCACGGCACCGGGACTGGCACGACGGCAACCACCCCAGCTACACCCTCGGATGCTGGCTACGCGACTACACCGATCAAGTCTGGCTGTTCACCCGCGAACCCGGCGTCGAGTGGACGAACAACTGCTCCGAACAGGCCGTCAAGGCCGCCAAACGGCATCAGGCCGTCTCCGGGTACTGGCACACCCCGCGAACCCTCGCCCGCTGGTGCCGCATTCGCAGCTACCTCGATTCCGCCGCTCTTGACGCCATAACCCGAGCCCTCAACGGAAACCCCTAGCTCCCCGCACCACCCCGCTAAACCGAAACCCGAACCCCGCCTCACCGGCGTCCCCTGAATGGACACCGGCCGGCGCTCGTCTGGGGCCGGAGACGAGTAGGCAAGACAGCGCTTCTGCAGCATTTCGCCGCCGCCACGGACGCGCCAGTTGTGTTCCATACCGCGCATCAAGGCTGGCCTCATCCGCAAGGCTGCCGCCCTCACCCCGGATACCGATGAACTCAGCTATGTGGTCTGCGCGAGAGAAGCCGTCGAGCACCCCGACACCCAGACCCGGGCGGTGACAGCTGCTGACATCTTCACCGCGGGACACGCGAGCTCAGTCGTCAAGGCCGCCTACCCTGAAGGACTCCGCCCATTACTGAAGTCGGGCCGCGGCAGTGCGCTCGGCCAGCCGCATTACTACCGGCTGCAGGGCCCCCGCCTGGTCATCGAGTACGACAACACCCGGCGCCAGGCCAACCATGCCCGCTCGGTGTGGCGGGATCCGGCGGCCGACTTCGGCTGCGACACACTCGGGCGCACCTGATGGCGCACCACCGCTGAGGATGGCCGCCAGCCTGCGGAAAGCCTCGGATTACCCGGCGCAAAGCTTATAAATTCGCGGCGCCGCCGTAGAGCCCGAAGATGAGCTGTGGGTCGCCGGGCTTGACGGCGCAATCGTCCATCCTGGAGCCCGAGGTCCCCGCCGGCGGCATAGGGTTCCGTCGTTAATGAGAGTGGTGTGCTGTCCACGGCGGCCGGGCTCGGTAGAACTCGATTGTCCGCTGTCCGGGAGGCGTGCTTGGATCTGCTCATGCCTTTGAAGACGAATTTCGCCGCCAAACCTACGCTGGTCGGGGAACTTGTCCTGTTGCAGCCTGTTGAGACTGCCGACGCAGCATATCTGCTCGCTATAGACCCCGAGACGCAGCGCCTTACGGGGACCCGTCTGGACGCCAGGTTCACCGTCGAGAGCCAGGAGGCCTGGTATGCGACACGCGCCGAGCACGACGACCGCCTGGACCTGTCAATCATAGAGCGGGCCACCGGGGAGCGGGCTGGAGAGGTCGTGCTGATGGAGCTGAGCGTGCCGAACGAGTCGTGCGCGTTCCGGATTCATTTGCAGGAACCGCGGTTCTACGGGCGAGGGCTGGGCTCGGAGGCGACCCGACTTATTATCGACTACGCATTCACGGTGGTGGGGGTGCACCGGATCGAGCTGGAGGTGTACGACTTCAATCCGCGCGCCCGGCGTGTTTACGAGAAGGTCGGGTTTGTGCACGAGGGGACAAAGCGAGACGCGCTGCGGTGGGACGGGGAGTGGGTTGACTGCCACTGTATGGGCCTCCTGGAGCGTGACTGGAGAAGGTAAGCCCGGCGGCAATGATTCGTGTGCACGATGCGGATGGCGACTGCTGTAATCCTGGCGGGCCGCTCTGGGGGGCATCGCCGCCTTGATCCAAGAACGGCATAATTCGGCAACGCATGGCGTGACCGGCGTGGCCAGAGTATTGACTGTCAAAGACCCGACCGACAGCGCGACCCGTTGCTTAGAAGGTCGTTTCAGGTAGGGGGTCAACCTGCGCCAGTCCAGGTCGGGAGCTGATCGCGATGCCCGTGGGTGACCGCTGGCGACCGCAGTTTTCCGCCCGTTCTGGCACGACAGTCACCATGATGCGGACGCCGCATGACTAGGCCGTGGAGACGACGGGTTTGGTCAGCAGGGTAGCGGGTAGTAGGAAGTGTTATCCCTGAGAGCATGCTCGATGGGAGGGAGAAAAATGACTCTTAATCCGCCATGGACCAGACCCGACACGGGAACATGCGTCCGCTGTGATCATGTGCCTAAGTTTCACCGTCCGTCGTGCCATCGCCGGCTGACTTGGCAGCACTTGTGGAGGCGCTGCTCCTGCGAGGGCTACGTCCCGCCGGGAACGTCATCAGAGGTGGCAGATCAGGATCCAAGTCGGCGATCTACCGCGTAGAAGATCGTGCTCTATCTGGCTGTGAGGCGGGCGACCGGTCCGGGATCACGCCACTGGCGGCAGGCCAGGTCTTCCAGCCGGGATCCGAAATTCCCTCATGCGGGAATCGGCATGAACCGGCGTACTACCCCACCCAAAGCTCGGGACGCCCGGCCACCGCAGGACCAGGCATGGGTCGCCGCGGGACGTCCCATCACGTCCGGAATGGGTTCTGCCGCGTAGCGACCGCGTCCTTGGTCGTCAGGGCATCCGGCGGTGCCGGCCTGGATCGCCGGCACCGCCCGGGATGCCCCGTTTCAAATCGGGTCGGGTATCCAACAGAAGCCCAGAACGCGCAGTGGTGCACCGTCGCGAAGTCCGTCTCGCCCTGGGGCCGTGGCGGTAGCTGCCAACTGCTGCTGCTGGGCGGTGAGCGTCGCGGTGATCGGAGCGGTCGGTAGGCCGAAGAGGTACTGAACCTCGGATTCGTGCGCCGCCCCGTACGGGAAGCTGACCGGCGGCAGGTATCGCTCCGGAGCATTCTCATCGTTGAATTCGTAGGCGAATGTAGGCACGTACTTCGATGTCCACTTGTCCAGGGAGATGGTTGCGGTCAGGATCAGCAGCAGGTGGGCCGCTGGATGTCGGCGACGAGCGTTTGGCCGTCGGCGGGGGCGCAGCAGACGGAGCTGGGGGCCTTGTCGAGTGTGTCGGCGTCACCCTTGACCGTGTAGACCTCCCAGGGTTCGGCACCGGGGCCGGTGACCCACACCTTGTCCTGCACGGCGTAGCAGCAGGCGGTGTCTTCCTCGGTGGCGGTCACCAGTCCGGCGGCGGCCAGGCGGCTGGTGGCGGCGGTTACCTCGTCGGCCGTCTCGACTTCCACGCCCAGGTGGTCCATGCGGGTGGGCTCGTCGGCCGTGCCCTCGATCAGCACGAGCTTGAGCGGGGGCTCGGTGATGGCGAAGTTGGCGTAGCCGGGGCGGCGCTTGGCGGGCTCGGCCCCGAACAGCTTGGAGTAGAAGGCGATCGAGCCTTCGAGGTCGGCGACGCGTAGCGCGAGCTGCACACGAGACATGGTGCGTTCCTTCCTGGCGGCCGGGTGGCCTGTCTAGCTTGATTAGAGAGTTTTTTAATCAGCTCCCGCCGACAGTTTGCGCTTCTGCCGGAAGAGGTATCAAATTAAAGATGTGTCTAATCAAGGTTCGTCCGGGTGCGGGGACTGCTCGCCCGAGGTCGTCGGCGGGGCAGAGTGCTGCGCGCCGCTGGCGTGTGAGCCGCTGCCGGAAAGCGGGGCTCAGGAGCTGGCGCTGTTGTTCAAGGCGGTGGCCGACCCGGTGCGGCTGCGCCTGCTATCGCTGATCGCCTGTCATCCGGGTGGCGAGTCGTGCGTGTGCGACCTGCTCGATGCCTTCGACATGACGCCGCCGTCGGTCAGCTACCACCTGAAGATCTTGCGCGTGGCCGGTCTGCTCAGCTCCGAGCGGCGCGGCACCTGGGTTTACTACCGGGTCAACCCGGACGTGATGACGCGCATGTCGGCGGTGCTCGTCCCGCAGCCGACCGCCCTGGCAGCCCGGTAACCATGCCCAGGCTTGCGCGCCGCCTGCTCGCGGAGTTCGTCGGCACCGGGCTGCTGGTGGCGGTGGTGATCGGCTCGGGGATCATGGCGGCGCGCCTGTCGCCGGGCCAGTTCGGGCTTGAACTGCTTGAGAACACCCTGGCCACAGTGGCGGGCCTGGCGGTGATCATCACCGTGCTGGCCCCGGTGTCGGGCGCGCACCTCAACCCGGTGGTGTCGGCCGCGGACTGGGCGCTCGGCCGCCGGTCACCGGCCGGGCTGCCCGGCCGGGAAGCCCTCGCCTACATGGGGGCGCAGACAGCGGGCGCGGTCGGCGGTGCCGTGCTGGCCAACCTGATGTTTGCCCTGTCCGCCGTCTCGGCGTCGCGGACGGCCCGCTCGGCTCCGCACCTGTGGATCGGCGAGGTAGTCGCCACGGCGGGCCTGGTCCTGGTGGTCTTCGCGCTGGCCCGGTCGGGCCGGGGCGCGCTCGCCCCGGTCGCGGTCGCCGGGTGGATCGGCGCGGCGTACTGGGCTACGTCGTCCACGTCGTTCGCCAACCCGGCGGTCACCATCGGCCGGGCGTTCAGCGACACGTTCGCCGGGATCGCGCCTGGCTCGGTGCCGGGGTTCGTCGTCGCGCAGGTGGCCGGCGGCGGGCTGGGGCTGATCCTGGTGCTGGTCCTCTACCCGGCCGTCCGGCCAGCGGCGCCCGCCGGGTCTGCGGCGGACGTGAGACAGACGGCGGCGGCCGGGGTCGTCCCGCCCGCCGGGAGCTGACAGGGAGGGGCAGCGGAGATGGCGGACGTTCCCGAGGTGCTGTTCATGTGCACCCACAACGCGGGCCGGTCGCAGATGGCGGCGGCACTGCTGGCACGGGAGGGGGGCGACGCGGTGCGGGTCACCTCGGCCGGATCAGAGCCGGCCAGCCAGGTGAACCCGGCCGTGGCGGCGGCGATGGCCGAAATCGGGGTGGACATCTCACGGGAGATACCCAAGCCGCTGGCGGCCGGGCAGGCCGAAGCCGCGGACATCGTGATCTCGATGGGCTGCGGGGATGCCTGCCCGGTGTTCCCCGGCCAGCGCTACCTGGTGTGGGAGCTGCCCGACCCGGCCGGGCTGGGCGTCGAGCAGGTCCGCCCGATCCGCGACGACATCGCCGCCCGGGTCCGCGCCCTGCTCAAAGAGCTGGGGGTCAGCTGACCCCGGCGGTTGCGCTGCGGCGCTCGATGAGCACCGTGTCGCGCCACCGGCCGTAGTGGCAGCCGATCCGCTCGCGGGTGCCGACCACCCGGAACCCGGCCCGCTCGTGCAGTCGCAGGCTGGCGGCGTTCTCGGGGAACACGCCGCTCTGAATCGTCCAGATCCCGGCCGCCCCGGCCGATCCGGTCAGCGCGGCGAGCAGGGCCGCGCCGATCCCGCCGCCATGCCGGGCCGGGGCGACGTACACGCTGTGCTCGATCACTCCCGCGTACACGCACCGGCTTGATACCGCTGACGCGGCGGTCCAGCCGAGTACCTGCCCGGTGGCCGCGTCGGCGGCGACATGACGGTGCAGCGGGAGCTTGGCGGCGTCGAACTCCTCCCAGGCCGGTGCGGTGGTCTCGAAGCTGGCCTGCCCGGTGTCCAGCCCGGCCTGGTAGATCGTCAGGACCGCGCTGGCGTCGGCCGCCCGCATCGGCCGGATGAGCACGCCGGGCGGGGCAGCGGGACGTGTGGCCTGAACGATCGCGGAGAACAGGCCGCCGCCGGCGCCGGCCGTGGGCGTGATGCTCACCCGGGTGAAGCCGGCCGCCAGGAGCTGGTCGCGGTACTGCTGCGCGGTGACGGTCCCGGTGGTGCAGCCGACTCGCTCTTCTGCCGCCGCCCGCTGGTCCGGGTCGGTGTCGTCGCTGGCGATGACATCGCTGACGCCGAGCCGCCCGCCGGGCCGGAGCACGCGGAACGCCTCGGCGAGCACGCGCGGCTTGTCGGCGGACAGGTTGATCACGCAGTTAGAGATCACCGCGTCCACGTGCCCGTCCGGAAGCGGGATCTCTTCGATACTCCCGTGCAGGAACTCGGCGTTCCGCGCGCCCTCGGCGGCGGCATTCGCGCGGGCCAGGCCGATCATCTCGGGAGACCCGTCCAGCCCGTAGACCCGCCCGGAGAGGCCGACCCGCCGGGCCGACAGCAGCACGTCGATACCGCCGCCCGACCCCAAGTCCAGCACGGTCTCACCGGGACTCAGGGCCGCGACCGCGACAGGGTTACCGCATCCCAGGCTGGCCCGCAGCGCCTCCTCGGGAAGGCCGGCCGGGTCGTCGTAGGCGGCGGCCCCGAAACAGGTCTCACCGGGTCCGCAGCCGGTGACCCGCTGCCCGGCGGCGGCTGCCTCGGCCAGCCGGCCGTAGCGGCTCACCACCGAGACGCGAACCTGCTCAGCGTCATCAGGCACTAGATACCTCCACCTCACCGGGCTGGCAGGACGGCACAGCGGGGACCGGGCGGCCCATCACGATGTCAGCGGCGGACGGGAAGCACGACACGCACGCCTCGTTGATCCGGTAGTAAGCCGCTGTCCCCTGCCGGTCGAGCAGAACAAACCGCACACCGGCCAGGATCTTCAGGTGCTCCGACACCGTGGACTGGCCGACGTCCAGCTCGGCGGTGATCGCCCCGACGCTCATGGGCTCGCCGCGCCGGGCCAGCAACGTCACAATCTGGACCCGCGTGGCATCGGCCAGCGCCCGGAACCACGACGCGTACTCCATCGCCGTCGCCCGCTCAAGCGGACCTGCCATCTCATCCATCGTTAATCGACGATAAACGATGGAAGCTTGCGAGACCAGAGCCCCTGCACTGCAGGCTCGCCGTCCTTCTTCTCAATGTGACGCCCAGCGGTAGATGTCACCGGGAATGCGTGGTGGCCTGGGAATCTGTCGCGGTCTCCCAGCGATAGGTGTCACCAATTCCCAGAGACCCACAGGCCGAGGGTCCGTGGACAGAGCGTCGATGGTCTGGGCGACGGCTCTACGTATGGCCGGATCGAGCTGATTCAGCGAACGGCGGGCACGCGGCCGGATGTCGATGGCGGAGTTGGCCACGTCGTGCCCTCCTACAGGCCAAGTTCGGCCTTGACCTGCTCCCAGGGGATGGACTCGCCCGGCTCTTCCATGGCGTCGTCGGCCTCGGCTGCGTCCTCGGCGTCCTCGGCGGCGCGTAGTGCGTCAAGCACCGATTCAGGGACAATGGCGGCTACCCGCTTGCCGTTGATAGTGAGATGGGTGATGACGCCACGGCGCGCCAGCTCGACGGCCGGGCTGCTGACTGGAAGGTCACGTGCGGGCTCACTCATGTGACAAGTGTAGAGATTTTCTCTGCGCAGTGTAGAGCGCAGGTCATCGGCCGCCACGTGCAGGCCCGGCGCGCCGCAGCGGGTCGGCCGTCAAGGCCGCACGCCCGGTGCGGGCGCGTCCGGGCGGCGCCGCGAAGCGGCGCCGTCTTGATCCAGTAAGGCCAAATTCGGCAGTGCAGCGGATCAGCGATCAGCGAGCAAGGTCGAGTGATCCGCTGCTTGCAAGGTCGTTTTCACGCAACGGGTCAACGTGCCCATGGCCAGATCAGAGGCCCAGTCACAGTGCCTGTGGGTAACCGCCGGACACCGCAGTTTTCCGCACGTTCTGGCATGCATGTGGCATCGACTATCAGCTTGGGAACTGGCTTGTCATGCTGTGCCGACCACAGTGTTTGCAGCTCAGAAGCTATTGGCCTTGTCCGTGAACGCCTGCCACAGATCGCCTCAGACCGTGACATCGGGCACGCAGAGGGAACGGGCACGACGT
>JBEKKH010000615.1:0-4941 GCA_050010815.1 Streptosporangiaceae bacterium
GTGGAGGAGGGGCGGCACCTGTGGGCGATGGTGTACCTGCTGCACGCCTACTTCGGCCGGGAGGGCCGGGAGGAGGCCGAGGAGCTCCTGCACCGTAACTCCGGCAGCGAGGACGCGCCCCGCATCCTGGGGGCGTTCAATGAGGAGACCCCCGACTGGCTCTCGTTCTTCATGTTCACCTACTTCACCGACCGGGACGGCAAGTATCAACTCGGCACGCTGAAGGAGTCCGCGTTCGACCCGTTGTCGCGCACCTGCGAGTTCATGCTCAAGGAGGAAGCGCACCACATGATGGTGGGTACGACCGGCATTGACCGCGTCGTGCAGCGCACCGCCGAGGTGATGCGCGAGCACGACACCGACGACGTGACCGGCCTGGGCGCGATCTCGCTGCCGGTCATCCAGAAGTACCTGAACTTCCACTACTCGGTCTCCCTTGACCTGTTCGGCGGCGAGACCTCGACGAACGTGGCGAACTACTACACCGCCGGGCTCAAGGGCCGCTGGATGGAGGACCGGCGCCGGGACGACCACCGGCTGACCAGCGACTCGATCCTGGTGGACGCGCTGTCGCAGGACGGCCAGATCGGCCAGACCGAGGTCCTGGCGCTGACCGGGCTGAACACCGACCTGCGCCGTGAGTACATCTCCGACTGCCAGGGCGGCGTCAAGCGGTGGAACAAGATCCTGGAGGAGGCGGGCCTGAAGCAGCGGCTGAAGCTGCCGCACATCGCCTTCAACCGCAAAGTCGGTGCGTTCGCCGCGATCGAGGCCTCACCCGACGGCGAGCCGCTGTCCCCGGCGGACTGGCAGCGCCGCAGCCGTGACTGGCTGCCGACCGATGTCGACAAGACATATGTGCGTTCCTTGATGCAGCCGGTCCACGAACGCGGCAAGATCGCGGCATGGATCGCTCCGCCGCGCAACGGCATCAACGGCCAGCCGTTCGACTACGACTACGTTCACCTGATCTGAGCCGGGCCGCCCAGTGATACCGGGACCTTCCTCGGCCGCGCCGTTCAACGTCAGCGAGTACCTGCTCGACCGGCACGTCGAGGCGGGCCGCGGACACCGGATCGCGCTGGCGACAGCGGCGGGCGAGCTGAGCTACGCCGAGCTGACCGAGCGCGTGCGCCGGGCCGCGGCCGGATTGCGCGGCCTCGGCCTGCAGCCCGAGCAGCGGGTGGTCATGGTCATGGCGGACTCACCGGAGTTCGTGATCACCTACCTCGCGGCCATGCGGATCGGCGCGGTCCCCGTGCCGATCTCGACCATGCTGCGCCCCGGTGGCATCGCGGAGATCCTCATCGACTCGCGCGCCCGGGTCGTCGCGCTGAGCGGCGTGTACCGCGACGCCGTGGCCGGCGCGCTCAGCGTTCCTGGCGTGACCGAGGTGGCAGCGGTGGTGACCGACGACGAGGCGGCGGCCGCGCCGGTCGGCCGGTTCCCGGCGACCGCGCTCAGCCACCTGCCCGTGACCCCGGATACACCGGACGGGAGCTACCCGACGACCGCCGATTCTCCGGCGTTCTGGCTGTATACGTCGGGCACCACCGGTACGGCCAAGGGCGCGATGCACCGGCATGGGTCGGTCCAGGTCGTCTGCGAGACCTATGGCACCCAGGTCCTCGGGATCATGCCCGAGGACCGGTGCCTGTCCGCGGCCAAGGCGTTCTTCGCCTACGGGCTGGGAAACTCGGTGCTGTTCCCGCTCTCGGCCGGCGCGACGGCGATACTCGAGCCCGCTCCATCACGACCCGACATGATCGCCGAACGGGCGCGGGTCCTGGGCGCCACGCTGTTCTTCGCCGGCCCGACGTTCTTCTCGAACATGCTCCGGGTCGGCCTGCCACCGGACGCGCTAGCCGGGGTCCGGCTGGCCGCCTCGGCCGGCGAGACCTTGCCTGCCGCCTTGTACCAGCGGTGGACCTCGCACTTCGGGGTCGACATTCTCGACGGCATCGGCATGACCGAGATGCTGCACATCTTCTTGTCGAACCGGCCGGGCCGCGTCCGGGCCGGAACGACCGGAGTGGCCGTGCCCGGCTATGACCTGCGCGTGCTCGGAGAAGATGGCCTGGAGGTCCCACCGGGCACGCCGGGGACCCTGTTCGTGCGGGGCGCGTCGGCCGCGACCGGGTACTGGTCGCGCTACGACGCCTCACGTCAGGTGTTCCAGGGGGAGTGGCTGCGCACCGGCGACACCTACGTGGTGGACGCGGACGGCTACTACACCTGCCTGGGCCGTACCGGCGACATGCTCAAGGCCAGCGGTATCTGGGTGTCGCCCGCCGAGGTCGAGTCACGCCTGCTCGCGCACCCCGACGTGGCCCAGGCCGTGGTGGTGGCCGCGAACGACACGGACGACCTGGAGAAGCCCGTCGCCTTCGTCCAGCTCAATCCGGGGTGCCTGGCTGATGAGCAGGCCCTGGTCGCGTTCTGCAAGCTCGGCCTGCCCTCCTTCAAGCGGCCGCGCCGGATCGTGTTCGTGACCGACTACCCGACGACCGCGACCGGCAAGGTCCGCCGCGTCGAGCTGCGGGCCCAGGCCGCGGTGATCCTGCAGGCCGAGCAGGCTCATGCCTGACGAGCTCATCGGCCCGGATCCCGCGGGAAGGAGAAACCGTGACGCTCACGTGGACCAAGGAGAACTCACCGCGCTGGGACGCAGGCAAGCAGGAGACGTTCGGCCCGGCCGAGGTGGCGGCGGTGGGCCTGGCCGTGCCCGCCGCCGGAGCGCCGGTCGCGAACGAGTGGTGGCGGGTGACGGACGGGGACGAACTCGCCGGATACGGCTGGCTCGACTCCGAATGGGGCGACGCGCGGATCACCTTCGTGGTGGCACCGGGCCAGCGCGGCCGGGGTGTCGGCGACTTCATCGTGGAGCACCTCGAAGCCGAGGCCGCCGCGCGCGGGCTGAACTATATCTACAACGTGGTCCCCGACACCCATCCGGACGGCGCGTGGATCAGGAACTGGCTGTCCACGCACGGCTTCCATGAGGCGTCCCGCGGTCAGCTGCGCCGTCAGGTGGTCAGCCGCCGCCCACCAGCGGCGCGACCTCCTGGGCGGCAAATCTGACGAAGCGCACCAGGTCAACGTCCCGGCCGGTGGCGTGGAGGGCGACGTGGGTCGCCCCGGCCAGGACATAGTCGGCGATGGTGGCCGCGACGGTCGCGGCCGGGCCGTCGGCCGGGACGCTGACGAAGGTCACGACCTGAGTCGGGCGAGCGGCCGTCCGGAGGCTGTGAAAGTGGCCGAGCGCGGTCCGGACGTCGCCGGGACCGAGGTCCCCTGGCAGGATCAGGCCGTCGGCGAGCTCGCCGGCCAGCCGCACGGTCCGGGGCCGGATCCCGCCGACCAGCAGCAGCGGCACGACGGTCGGCGGCCAGTCCAGGGCGACGCCGTCGAGATGGACGTAGCGGCCGCTGGTCGTCACGGTCTCCCCGTGCAGCAGGGCGTACAGGGCCCCGGTGTACTCGCGCAGCAGCGTCATGGGTGACTCGACCTGGCCGCCGACCTGGCGCATCCAGTCGAGCACACCGTGGCCGACGCCGGCCGTCAGGCGCCCGGGGAACAGCCGCCCCAACGTGGCGATCTCCATGGCGGTCAGCGCGACGTTGCGCAGCGGTACGGGCAGCAGCCCGATCCCGACCCGGACGTGGCTGGTCGCGGCCAGGATCGCCGTCGCCGTGGCGATGCCGCTTTCGGAGAAGCAGTCCTCCCACACCCACAGCTCGGCCAGCCCGGCCGCCTCAGCGGCGGCCGCGACCGCGCCGAGCCGCTCCGGAGCCTGCGTGGGCGGAAAGATGACAGCCAGCGTGGCCACAGGCACTCCTCGGGGTTCGGCTCTGCGGGGCCAGCCCGGCTGGCCGTGAATCTTAACCAGAACTGAACTTCTTCAGGTGCTGGTCCTTAGTAAGTGGTCGGGCATGATTCATATCAGAGTTCCTTGTTTCTAGCGCGGCCAGCCTCCCTGCGGGCACCGCGCAGGTGACATGAGAGGGTCCGCGTTGGTGAGGCCACCCTGCAGCCTCATAGACGCGGACCCTATTTAATTCAGGTGCCGTGTACCCGATGCCCGGTTTGGGTTATCCCGGGCTCAGAGCCACAGGCCGTTCGGCCGGAAATGGTTCAATCGCTACCGGCCACACCAGCACGGCGGTGAGCAGGCTGACGAGGGCGGCCAGGGGGATGGCGTCGGCGAGACTGGGCAGGAGCCCGGTCGCTGCCAGCCCCGCGACCCGCCGGCCCACGGTGCTGCGCACGCGCGTGACGGCTACCGCGACCGCGATCGCCGGGACGCCCAGCAGTCGGAGGGCAAGATCTCCCATCGGCGCGGCCGGGTTCACCAGCTGAACGATCGCGGGGAACCCGAAGCCTGCGGACAGGCCCGCGATCATGAGGCAGGCTCGCCGCCACCCCACGATCGCCAGGCCTCGCCGCGGGCCGGGGGAGAAGACCAGCGAGCAAGCATTCATGGCTGCCCGTTCCAGGGCGAGGAGGATGAACACCAGCGGCGGGGCGGGCGGTGGCCAGCAGCACGCCGAGCATCTCCTCCCGGTGGAACTCGCGATGGCTGGGCGGGTAGCAGCGCAGCAGGCGCAGGTAGCGCCGTTCCAGGACGGCTGCCCCGGCCGGGTCCCTGGCGGGCCTGTCCCCGTCCTTCCCGGTGGCCTGGCCGGTTCGGCCCGCGTTCACGCGGTGCCTCCGGCGAGCCGCACGCTTAGCCGCTGCGCCGCGACGGCGGCGCTGGCCCGGCGGCGTTCGGTCTCGGCGCCCAGCAGCGTCGCGCCCTGGTCGGTGAGCCGGTAGTACCGGCGCAGCCGGCCGTCGGCGATTTCCTCCCGGTCCGGCTCGACCAGCCTGGCCGAGCGCAGCCGGTCCAGGGCCATGTACAGGGTCCCGGTCTGCAGCCGGGTCTCGCCGCCGGAGATCTGC
>JBEKKH010000616.1:0-4939 GCA_050010815.1 Streptosporangiaceae bacterium
CCTGGATCGCCGCCGACCTGGCCGCCCGGCGGCACCCGGCCTTCGCGCTCAACCTGAACGTTCCCGGTGTGCCGCTGGAACGGCTGGCCGGGATAGGCGACGCCACCCTCGGGACGGCCGGCATCGTCGAGATCGGCCTGCGGCGCATGACCGATCACCTCGAGGTCACCAGGACCGCGACGGCACCGCCGTTCACCCCGGGCACCGATGCCGACCTACTGCACCGCGGGCTGGCCAGCGTCACCCCGCTCGCCCTGCCGTGGGCCGGCCCGCCGGACCTGGACGAGCTCGTGCGGTCCCTCCAGCATCGCCTGGCCACGGCCCAGGGCGGCGTACCTGCGCACGGCGAAGCATAGCTACCGCGCCGCCTTCGGCAGGTCAGCCAGCGTGGCTATCGTGCTGTCTCCACCCCGCCCGGCGGCGGCGGTGCGGCGGTCCCGGGACGGGCAGGCCCCGTTGGGCGGACCCAGGCCGGGTCCGGCTTTCCTAGCGTGTAGGTCACCGCGGCACCGAGGACGATCACGGCCAGGGCGATGGCGAGCGAGTAATAAGGCTGGGCGTGCCGGATCAGCGCGGCGCCGAGGAAGGCGCCCGCGAGCATGGTGACCACCGCGAGCAGGCGGCGGCCCGCCTTGGACCCGCTGCCGCCGGCCAGGGTGCTGTCGGCGGCGATCCCGGTGATGGTGAGGGTCAGCACGGTGGTGGTCAGGTCGGGTACCGCGAGCGTGCGGGCGGAGGCGTTCTGGATACCCATCGAGAGGCCGAGCACGGCGATGAGGCCGTACCGGTATCCGGCGGTCGCCGGGCTGCCGATGGCGGCCAGGATGACGGAGACGCCCAGGAACATGGCCTGGATCGCGGCGGCGGAGCTGTGCAGGCGGCCGCGGTGGTCGCGGTACCGTGATCCGAGCCTGCCGCCGATCAGGGCGCCGAGGGCGAAGAAGGCCACGGCGGCCAGGGATGCGGGAACCGAGAATCCGGGCGCGCCGGCCAGGGCGAAACCCAGGAATACGACATTCCCCGTCATGTTGGCGACGAAGACGTGCCCGAGAACCAGGTAGCTGAAGGCATCGACCAGACCCGTCACCAGCGTCATGCTGAGCAAAAGGGGGGGCAGCGGGCCGTGCCTGCCGTCACGATCCGGGATGATCGTGTCGCGGATATCCGTGAGGAAGGCTGTGTTCATCGGCCCGCGGGGCCGGTGATACGACGGTCTGTCATGACGAACCTCTCGGCCGGGGTCAGGAATACCCTCCCAGGATCACGTCCCGCTGCCATCATGTCCAACAATGCTCACCGCCCACCGCGGCCGCCGCACTCTGCACGCTCAGGCGGGGACAGCGCGGGCAGCGGATTCAGCACCGGCGGTGTCCGCCGAGTGCGGAAGGGCGCACCGCAGGTAGCAGCTGATGGCGGGGTCGTGGTGCAGCTTGCCGGTCAGCAGACGCGACCGGCTGCGGCCGGCGGCCATCCATCCAGCGGCGATGGCTCCCAGGGCCGGGCCGGCCAGGTAGATCCAGAGGGCCGGGATGGCGCTGGCGAGCACGTCGGGAGCCAGCCCGCGAACCGGGTTGAATCGAGGGCAGCGCCATGAGCGCCGGGGCGGGCGCCGTCGCGTTCCTGCCGCGCAAGCTGGCCCACGCCTTCGTGGTGACGAGTCCCGAGGCCCGTTTCCTGACGCTCCACACGCCCGCTGGCTTCGACGCGTTCACCGTGGCCGCGGGCTCGCCCGCGGCGTTCCCGTTTGATCAGCCTCCGGCGGGCGAGCTGCCGCCCGACCCCGCCGCGCTAGCGGCCATGGCCGCGACCTACGACATCGAGATCCTCGGTCCCCCGCCCGCGCCCTGACGCTGCCGACCATCCGCTGACCCGCCCACGACGTGGAGGAAAGATTTGACATGATCGACGGCCATCAGACCTTTCTGTTCCCGGCGTCGGGTCGGGGCTTAGAACTTCTAACAGAATGGCCTGTGGGGATAGTGATGATCTTGTGAGGTGAGCCTGGCCGCGCTTGAGCTGTTGGCGTCCTCGGCGCGGCGGCATCCTTTGGGGTGGCGGGCGCGGCGGGGTCTTCCGGGAACGGTATCCGCAGCGTGGCGGCTCCGGCGGCGGCGAAGGCGGTGGCGAGTATCGCCCAGCCGACTGCGCCGCTGGTCACGACGGCGGCCATCGCGAGCGGGCCAAGTATCTGACGGCCGATCAGGCGCCCCATACCGAATGTTGACAGGTACTGTCCCCGCCGGCCGGCGGGGGCGAGCGCGTAGGACAGTGTCCACGCCGCGCTCACCGTCACGAGCTCGCCGAAAGTGATCATGACGAGGCCGGCGGCCAGTACGGCGATGGTCGCGGCGCGGTGCGTCGTGGCGGCCGCGGCCAGGCCGATGGCTCCGGCGGCGAGCAGGGCGCCGGCCGCGACCTCGGCCCGCCGCGCCCCGGGGACCGTGGCTGCGAATCGTGCGGCCGGTACTTGGAGCAGCACGCACGTCACGGCGTCGGCGGAGTACAGGATGCCGATCAGGGCGTGCGGCGCATCGGTGTGGCCGGTCAGCCACAGCGGGAAACCGACGTTGATCAGCGGCAGCCAGAGGGACATGACGGTATCGACCAGCATCAGGGTGAGCAACCGCTTGTCCCTCAGCACGCCGGCAGGCAACCGCCGGCCGGTCCGCAGCGCGGCGCGCCGGTTCGGGATGCGCAGCAGCAGTCCGGCCACGGCCAGATAAGCGGCGGCGTTGGCGAGCAGCAGCGGCGCGTAGCCGGATCGGTTGTGAGCGCTGTCCAGGACCACCCCGGCGATGGGCGCCGCGATGCTGATCGCCAGGTTGACCATGGTGCGGTAGACGGCAAGGACGCGGACCCGGTCGGGCCCTGTGCTCTGCTCGGCCACCAGCGCCTGGTTGAGGGAGGCGACCGCCTGGTCTGCGGTGGCGGCGATGGTGACCGCCGCCACGAAGCTCCACCATCCGCGCGACAGGAGATAGCCGGTCACGGCCCCGGCCCGCAGCACGTGCAGGATGACCATAGTCCGGCGGGTTCCGTATCGATCAGCGAGCGCGCCGATGGGCACGGCCGCGACAAGGGCCGTACACCCCCCGATGGCCAGCCCGAGCCCGACCCGCCGGACGGACAGCCCGACCACGGTGGTGAAGTACACGGCCGAGAAGGCGAGCATCAGGCCGCCGCCGAGATAGTCCACGAACCCGGCCGTGAGCAGCCAGCGCACCGGACCGGTAAATGGCGTCTTCTGTGCTGGCATCCGCTGTCCTGACGGTTCCGCCACTGACGAAGAACCAATAGTCTGTGTCACATACACCCTTTCTTGGTTTCTCGCCTGAGGTGCCATGGACAATCCCGCTGAGATCGTCGCCCGCACGCTTGCCGCGAACCTGCGCGCCGCGCGCCAGGAGCGAGGCTGGCGGCTAGAAGACCTGGCCGACCGCTGCGGCGTCAGCCGGAACATGCTCCAGCAGATCGAGACCGGCCGAACGAACCCGAGCGTCGCGACCCTCGCCAAGATCTCCGCCACCCTCGGCGTGCCGATTGGCCAGATGCTGGAACCGCCCGGAGAACTAGGCCGTATATCCCGCGGCGCCGACGCGAAGGCCCACATCCGGGGCGCCAGCGGGCGCAGCGAGGTCCGCCTCCTGATCAACGACGGCCGCGCACCATTCACCGAGCTGTGGGACTTCCGGATCGAGCCCGGTGACACCATCTCCTCAGACGGTCACCCCAGCGGTACCAGGGAACTGCTGTTCGTGATCATGGGCACGGTGACGGTTGCCGTAGGCGGCGCGACCTTCCAGGCCGGGCCGGGAGACGCCCTGGGGATGCGAGGAGACCGCCGGCACAGCTATGCCAACCACGGGCCGTCAACGACACAATTCGCCCTTACCGTCGTGTACGCCGGCCGTCAGGATCCGCGTTACGAGGAAATGACACCCGGCTGATAGCGCAAGGCCTTCCCGAGCCCCTCGGTAAACCAGGTCATTTTACCGTGGTGCAGAAGAGGATCAAGGATCAAGGGGTAAGCCTCAGCTTCAACTGCTCAGGAGCACCCGCGTTGATGGATCCCGTCGCCCTCATGCCTCGCATGGGGCCACGTTCGGACCTCGTCGGCCGCGAGGCGGAGTTGGCGATCATCCAGCGCTTCATCTTCGAAACCGCCGCGGAGGGCGGGGCGCTGGTGATGGCCGGCGAGGCCGGAATCGGGAAGACCGCCGTGATACAGGCGGCCGCCGAGATCGCTATGAATGCCGGGATCCGAGTAGTATCCGGAGCCGGCGTGGAGCTGGAATCGAACATCAGCTATGCCGGGCTCCAACCCGGTCAGGCGGCCAAGCTCCAGCACCCGAGCCACCCGGGCCACCCGGGTGGGAGATCTCCCGCACGCTTTGCAGCGCGCCCATCAGGCCTTCGGCCACCCGGGTGAGTTCCCACTTCAGGTCCGCCTCACCGGGCGAGACCGACATCTCGGCCGCCCGCACCTGCAGGCCGAGGGTCACGGACGGTCTGCTGGGACAGCAGCATGCGATCCGCCACGGCCCGGCTGGTGAAGCCTTGCGTGGCCAGGTGAGCCACGGCCCGTTCGGTATCGGTCAAATTCAGCCAGCCGCCAGGCTGCGGGCTGCGCGGATTCGTGCCGTCCCGGAAGCGCTGGCCGATCTCCCGGGCGGTGCGATTGGCGAACGGGAGCAGCATCGGGTTGAAGTCCTCGGCGGCGCAGGTCAGGTCGATCACGCCGATAATCTGTCCCGCTCCATCGGTGACCGGGGTGGCGGCGCACGCCATCGGACTCAGGGCATCGGCGAAATGCTCGGTCCCGGTCACCACGGACGGACCCTGCTGCGTGATCGCGGTACCGATCGCGTTGGTCCCGATCAGGTCTTCGCTGTACAAGAAGCCGGGCGCGAGCTCGATACGGTCCAGCCGGGCCAGGATT
>JBEKKH010000617.1:0-4934 GCA_050010815.1 Streptosporangiaceae bacterium
TGTCCAGCGAGGACGGCTGGAAGGCCAACTGCGCCTGGCGGGCCCGCCGCAGCTCATCCCCGCCCACGCCCAGGTGCCGGGCCAGATCGGAGTCGGCCGGGGTGCGGCCGAGTTGCTGGGCCAGCGGTTCGGCCGCGTCGCGGACCAGGAGAACGAGCTCCTGCACCGGGCGCTCGACGCGGATCGGCCAGCGCTTGTCGCGGAAGTACCGCTTGAGCTCGCCGCTGATGCAGGGCCGCGCATAGGCGCCAAGCCTGACGCCGGCGGCCGGATCGAAGTGGCTGATCGCGTTCAGCAGGCCGAGATACGCCACCTGCATCAGGTCCTGAATCGGGACAGGGCTGCCCCGGTAGGGTCGTACGCAGGACCAGACCAGGCCCTGGTAACGGGTGACGAGCAGCTCGCACGCCGCCGCCTGCCGCTGGCTGGCCGGCGGCAGCGACTGGACCAGGCCCAGCAGCGCCTGGTCATCCAGCCCGGCCAGGTCCTCTTTGACTGTCCAGCCGGGCGCGGCGAGCGGAACCGGAACGGGATTGGCGGCCAGTACTGATGCTGACGAATATGCTGCCATCTCAACCTCGGCTCGGCGAGAGCGGATAAGGACCGCCGGGTCCGGGGCAGCCAGGTACGCGTCCATGTGCGGGCAAAAGACAACGTTTTACCTGTAATCACCACATTAGGGCACCGTTACGCCGACGGCAATGCGCGGCGGGCGATAGCGAGGAATGAGGACCGCGCGTGTGTTTCTCGCCTCAGGCTGACGTCGCCGGGGGGCTGGTGATCGGCGCGATCGGGATCTACGCCGTCCGCCACGTCCGCCAGCGCCGCGAGTTCGTCGCCGTGGCGTGGATTCCGCTGCTGCTCGGGGCCCACCAGTTCATCGAGGCGCTCGTCTGGCTCTGGCTGCAGGGCCATGTGCCGCGTGGGATCGGCCATGTCGCGCTGTGGGCTTACCTGCTGATCGCCTTTGTGGTGCTGCCCGTGTTCATCCCGCTGACCGTCATCGCGCTCGAGCCGACGAGGCGGCGGAAGGCGATGATGGTGCCCTTCGCGTTGACCGGAACTGTGATCGCGGTGATCCTGCTCGCGGCCATGATCCGCGGTCCGGTCGGGGTGAAGCTCGCCCCCTACCACCTTTCCTACAGCATCCAGATCCCTGACGGCCTCCTGATCGTCGCTCTCTACGTCGTCGCCGTGTGCGGGCCGCTGCTGCTGTCGGGGTACCGCAACGTCGTTATCTTCGGCGCCGTCAACCTCGTTGCCGTGATCGTCATAGCCCGGCTCACTGTCTCCGGGTTCGCTTCCGTGTGGTGCGGGTGGGCGGCCGTCTCCAGTGCCGCGATCGCGCTGCACTGCCGCTACGCCGAACCCCATACTCGGGCGCGCCCCGATCGGGCCGGCGGGGTGATCTCCGCTGGCTGACTGCTGACGGCGATTATTCCGGGGAAAACGGACCGCCGGAAGCTGCCCTCTACCGATGGCCGCCCGTTGAGCGTACGGTCGTAACAAGTACCGTTCTTGATCGCTTGGAACTGTCATTTCAGGATAATCCTGACAAATGTCGCTCCGGACCTCGGTGACCCAGTTGAGTCACGCGAGGATCGATCTGATGAGCGAAACCCGATGACACTGCCCCGCCGCCAGGAACGGCTGCTGCGGCACGCTGGTCATGCGCTCCGCCAGTCTGATCCGGACCTGGCGTCGATGCTGTCGATCTTCGCCCGGCTCACCGCAGCTGAGGGAATGCCCGCCCGGGAGCAACTGCTACCTTATCGGACCGGGGCCTGGCGCGCCCTGCGGTGGCCGGTCGCTGCGGTCACCCTCCTTGCCGTCTTCGTCGCCGGCGGGGGATCTAGGGCCGCAACGGCATGCAGCGCGGCCTGCAGACGCCGTCCCAGTGGACGCGTGAACAGTCGCAACGGTCCGTTCTGATGAGGATTTTTAAGACTTTTCTCCGGAACGGTTCCGTGGTTTCACGGTTCCATTAACACGGTCAACCACCCTAGCCGCTGGGTCCGGGCCGGGTATTGCTGCTGAGGGGGAAGGCGAGTCCATGGTGAGCGGGTATCTCGGCGCGGCAGCGCAATCGCGTGCGGGCTGGGTGCCGCTGCGTGGCTGGCGGTGCATATGACGTATGTCCGGCGACGTGGGCGGGTCTGGGGACTGGTTGCGGAGCAGGCGGCCGCGCGGGGCGGGCGGGTGTCGGTCGCGGATGTGTGCGCGGCGGTGGTTCCCGGGGTCGAGGTCAGCGGCGCCTGGCTGAGCGCCGCGCTGGATGCGCAGGCGGGTCATCTGATGCAGGCAACCGATGAGGTCGGCAGGCAGCTCGCCGACCTGCAGCTGACCTTCGGCGAAGGACCGTTGTTTGACGCGTCCGTGTCCAGCGGCCCGGTGCTGGCCTCGGACCTGGCCGACGGGGAATCGGGGAGCCGCTGGCCGGCGTTCGCGGCGGCCGCGAGTAATGCTGGGGCGGCTGCGGTCTTCGCGTTCCCGCTGGTGGTGGGGGCGATCCGGGCCGGGGTGCTTGGCCTGTACCGGGACCGGCCCGGCCCGCTGAGTGACTTCCAGCTCGGGGACGCGCTGGTCTTCGCCGATACCGCCACCATGCTGCTGCTCGACGCCCAGGAGCGGCCCGTCAACCTGGCTTCGTACCGGGCGGAGATCGACCAGGCGACCGGGATGCTCACCGAGCAACTTGGCGTCACCATCACCGACGCGTTCGTGCGACTGCGCGCCTATGCTTATGCCAACGACATTCAGCTGGCCGATGTCGCCCGCGACATCGTAGCGCGCCGCCTGCGGCTATTTCCCGATCCTGATCTGCCCCTGGGTGACACGACGTGAGGCACGCGCTGACGTCTGCAGCACGCCGTTGCCGGTCCGCGCCGCGGACCTTGCTGATTTCGTGGAGAGTGAGCGTATGGACGGACAGCTGCTGTCGGAGACTTTCGTCGAGCTTACCGACACCATGGTCGCCGATTTCGACATCATCGACTTCCTGCATGTGCTGACCCGGCGCAGCGCTGAGCTGCTGAACGTTTCCGCCGCCGGGCTGCTGCTGGCCGACCCGCGCGGGGAACTGCGCGTGGTGGCCGCCTCCAGCGAGGCCGCCCGGCTGCTCGAGCTGTTCCAGCTGCAAAGCGACCAGGGGCCCTGCCTGGACTGCTTCCGGTCCGGCCGGCCCGTGTCAGCCACCGACCTGACCCCTGACCAGCGCTGGCCCCGGTTCGCCGACGCCGCCGGGCAGGCCGGCTTCTGCGCCGTGCAGGCCCTGCCGATGCGGCTGCGCGACCAGGTCATCGGCGCGCTCAACCTCTTCCGCGGCACCGCCGGCGCTTTCGACGCCGACACCGTCCAGGTCGGCCAGGCGCTGGCCGACGTGGCCACCATCAGCCTGCTGCACGAGCGCAACATGCGCCGCAGTGACACCCTCAACGAGCAGCTGCAGGCCGCGCTGAACAGCCGGGTCATCATCGAGCAGGCCAAGGGCAAGCTCGCCGAGCGGCTCGGCATCGACGTCAACCAGGCGTTCACCGTGCTGCGCGACCAGGCCCGCAACCGCAACCAGCGACTGTCCGACCTCGCCCGCGCCTTCGTCGACGGCACCCAGGCCATCACCAGCCCCGCCGGCGGCAGCCCGCGAACCAGCCGCCCCGGCACCAGGCCCCCCCGCCCAGGGCCCCGTCCAGCGCCCTAGACGCCACTGCTCGACGCCTTGACCTGCTAGAATAGGTTATTTGAGGTCAATCTGGACCTTTGTAATAATCTAGTGGAGTTGCGCAAGGACAATATTATGAGCGTAATTCGATGACACTGACCTTCCGCCAGGAACGGATTCTGCGGCGTGCGGAGCATGCGCTCGGCCGGTCTGATCCTGATCTGGCGTCGATGCTGTCGATCTTCGCCCGGCTCACCGCAGCGGAGGGGATGCCCGCCCGGGAGCAGCTACGACCTGAGCGACGCTGGGACTGGCGCATCTTGCTGTGGCCGGTGGCTTCGGTCGTCTTCGTGGTCGTCTTCGTGGTCGTCTTCGCCGTCGTGTTCGCCGCTGGCGGGGGATCTAAGACCGCGACGGCATGCGGCACGGCCTGCCGACGCCATGCCGGCGGCTACGCGACTGGCCGCAACGGGGCAGGGCGGGCAGCCCTAGACCCGGCGTCCCGGCCGGGTCTAGGGCGTACGCGCGGCTAGTCAGGACGGCTGCGGGACGATCCGGATGTAGGGCTTGGGCTCCTCCCAGGTGCCGAACAGTTCCTTGGCCTGGTCGTTGGAGACCGAGCCGGCGATGACGACGTCGTCGCCCTGCTTCCAGTTGGCCGGGGTGGCGACCTTGTGCTTGGCGGTGAGCTGCAGGGAGTCGATCACTCGCAGGATCTCGTCGAAATTGCGGCCGGTCGTCATCGGGTACAGCATGATCATCTTGATCTTCTTGTCCGGGCCGATCACGAAGACGCCGCGCACGGTCTGGTTGTCGGCGGCGGTGCGGTCGGCCGGGTCGCCGCTGACGTCGGCGCCGAGCATCCCGTAGGCCTTGGAGATGGCGAAGTCGACGTCCCCGATCATCGGGTAGTTCGGGGCGGTGCCCTGGGTCTCCTCGATGTCCGCGGCCCAGGCGGCGTGCTTGTCAAGCGGGTCGACCGACAACGCCAGGATCTTCACGCCGCGCTTGTCGAACTCCGACTTGATCGAGGCCATGTAGCCGAGCTCGGTCGTGCAGATCGGGGTGAAGTCCTTCGGGTGCGAGAACAGCACGGCCCAGGAGTCGCCGATCCAGTCGTGGAAGTTGATCGTGCCCTCGGTGGTCTCGGCGGTGAAGTCCGGGGCGGTGTCACCGATCGTCAAGCTCATCGTGAATCTCCATTCGAGATGTAGGTCCCACGCCGGATAGCGTGCGGTCTCACTGTCATCTGAGACTCTACGGATCCGGCGCTCCC
>JBEKKH010000618.1:0-5833 GCA_050010815.1 Streptosporangiaceae bacterium
AGCTGTTCGAAGAGGGTATCTCCACGGCGCGGATGTACCTGGATCCGGTGCGCCCCGGGGTGGAGGACCTGATCGACATGATCGTGGCCGGCCTGCGCTCCTCGTGCACCTACGCAGGGGCCAGGAACCTGGCCGAGTTCGCCGAGCGCTCGGTGGTCGGGGTGCAGAGCGCCTCGGGCTACAGCGAGGGCATGCCCGTCTCGACCAGCTGGTGATGGGTCTTCAGGGGTTTCACCCGGTCGCGTTGAGCCAGCGGACGGGGGCGCCGTCGGCAGCACGGCGGAACGGCTCGAGCTCGTTATCCCACGCGGTACCGAGCAGCCTGCCGATTTCGTCCTCGAGCGACTCACCTAGCCGCAGGGCCACGCCCATGGCGGCCCTGAGCCGGTCCTCAGGCACCAAGATGTCACCGCTGGCCCCGGTCACCGCGGTGAAGATACCGAGGTCGGGCGTGTAGCAGTGACGCACGCCGTCACAGCCGGGCGAGCCATCCTCGGTCACCTCGAACCTGAGCCGGTTCCATCCGGCCAGCGCGGACGCAATCGCTCCCGCCGTCCCCGGGCGGGCCTGCCAGGCGAGCTCAGCGCGCAGCGCACCCGGGGCGGCGGGCTGGCCGACCCAGGGCATGACTACGTGCGCCCCCACAATTCCGGCGACGGCCCACTCAACGTGCGGGCTCAGCGCCGGGGGCGCGGAATGAACGTACAAAACACCATGTGCGGACACCGTGCCTCCTCAAGACGAGGTTCGCCTTCCCCAGCGGCCTCATCAACGGGGCACAGACTGTCCAGCTACATATTGTGCCTCATGCCCTCCCCCGATACCAGGGCTCCGGCCAGGAAAACCGCGAGAATTCGCAAACATGATCAGCGCCGCGGTTAGCGCGATGCCAAGCGCCGACCACGGAACGTAGTCGCCAAGCCGGTCGTAAGGCGTCCGGGCCGAGGCCGCGGGCAGCCCGAGCGTGACGATGACCACGCCGTGCGCGGCCTGGCCCATCCAGGCCAGCGTCCTGCCCCTGGCGTCGAAGGCCGTTGAGACACCGGTCAGCGCGGCCTGGACCACGGGCCGCCCGGTCTCAGCCGCGCGCACGGCGCCGAGCGAGGCATGCTGGTCCGGTCCCCAGGTGCCCTGGAAGGTAGAGGTCTCCGACTGGTACACGATCAGCTGCGCCCCCAGGTCCGTGTCCACCCTGGTCATGTCGGGGAACGCGGACTCGAAACAGATCAGGACGCCGATCGGCAGCGGGCGGCCCTGCCGGTCGGTGGCGGGCAGCAGGTGGGCGCCGGTGCCGGGGATCATGTTGGACGCCGCGGCCTTGCTGATCTTGGTGAGCCAGCCGAGCTGCTGCCGGAACGGGATGTACTCGCCGAACGGCACCAGCCGGGTCTTGATGTATTCGCCCTGGACGCCCGCGGGGCTGATCAGCACGCCCACCTTCTCCTGGCCCTGGTCCGGGACGGTGGTGTCCTGGTTGACCAGGAGTTCGGCGCCGTCTTCCCGCGACAGGTTCTCCATCGCCCGGAGCTGGGCGCGGTTCTTGGCCAGGGTCAGGTCGACCGCGGTACTGCTTTCGCCCCACACGATGAGGTCGGGTTTGACCCCGCTGAGCCGCCCGGAACGGCTGAGCTCCGCGGTCAGCTGCTGCGAGGCGTCCACCCGCTGCACCGGGTTGTTGATGATGCCGGGCTGGACCAGGGCGACGGTGACCTGCCGGACAGCGGCGCTGGCCGGGGTGAGCGCGAACGCCAGCGGCCCGGCACCGAGGCTGGCCAGCCCGGCGGCCACGCCGAGGAGAGCCAGACCTGGCCGCATGGTGGTGCGCGGGCGCTGCAGGGAGCTGAGGACGAGCACGATCGCCACGTTCGCCAATACCAGGGCGAAGCTGATCAGCCACACTCCGCCCACGGCGGCCAGGGCGAGGACGGCCGGATGCTGCCACTGACTGACGCCGTAGACGGCCCACGGGCCGCCCAGGGCCTGCCAGGATCGCAGCCACTCGGTAAGCAGCCAGCAGCTCGGCACCACGACCAGGGCGGCCAGCGCCCGCGGCCAGCTGACCGGCGGCCGGAGTAGCTTCCAGGCCGCCACCCCGAACGGCACCCACAGCACCCCCGCCACCGCGGCCACCAGCAGGACCGCGGGCCCGATCTCCGGCGCCATCCAGTACAGCGCCGCGATCAGGTACCCGGCCCCGAGCCACCAGGCGCGGATCCCGCCCTCCCGGGCCGTGGGCGACCTGACGATGAGCACCAGCCCGGGCACCAGCCCGAACCAGGCCAGGAACTCCAGGTTCGCATCCGGGAACGCGAGCACGAGGAACCCGCCCGCGAGCAGCATCAGCCTTCGTACCGACCAGATCCACCGGCCGGTCCTTCTCAGCGCGCTGCGCACCCGCACCCTTCCATTGTCGGCCTACCGCGATGATCCCTGCGACGATGCCCGGGATGGTCCAACGTGGTTGCCCCACAGCGTGGCTGACGGCGAGAATCTCCAGGCGCCGTCAGGCGGGCAGGCGGCTGGCACCGGCCGGTGGCGCTGCGGTCATTCCCGGGCGCGGGGGCGGTACCTGTGGGTGCCGTGAGGCGCGAGCGCGCTGTGGTACCCCATATCGGGGAGGATCCTGGCTCCGGGGAGTCTTTTGTGCATCCCGGTCCCCACAATCCTCCCGCAAGCCAAAATACTCCCAGGTAAAGATGGTCAGCTGGAATTCATGAGCGAGTAGGTGCGGGTGAGGTTGACGGGGCCCGCAAGCCGGCACGCGCAGCGCCCGGCGGCCGATCCGGTGCACCCCAGCAACCCCAATAGTCCATCGCCGTGGTCAGGCTAAGGGTCCACTACCGTTGGAAGCGGTGCGAACGGTACCTGTCACGGCATCGGCGGGGAGCCTGGCCACTGCGTCGGCCGCTCCGGGCAGGAGCGGGGCCACGGTCCGTTCGGGATCAGGAGCGGGAATTTGCCTCGGTGAGGGCGCGGGAGACCAGGACGCGGGCCAGGTGCTCGCGGTAGGCGCGGGTGGCGCGGATGTCGTCGGCGGCGCTTGTGCCCTCGGCGGCGTGCGCGGCCGCCTCGGCGGGTGACGCGCCGTCGGCCAGGGCGGACTCCACGGCGGTGGCGCGCAGCGGGGTGCCGCCCATGTTGACCAGGGCGATCTTGCCGTCCTGGGCGGCGCAGCCGACGATGGCCCAGTCCAGCCCGCGCTGGGCGAACTTCTGGAACGACCAGCGCGCCGAGGCGGGCTTCGGCACCCGGATCTCGGTGAGCAGCTCGTCGGGCTCCAGCGTGGTCTCGAACAGGCCCTGGAAGAAGTCCCCGATGCCGATCTCCCGTTCACCGCCCGGGCCGCGCGCGACCAGGGTGGCGTCCAGCGCGAGCAGGACGGCGGGCAGGTCAGAGGCGGGGTCGGCGTGCGCGACCGAGCCGCCGATCGTGCCCCGGTGCCTGATCTGCGGGTCGCCCACCCGGCTCGCCGCGTGCGCGAGGAGCGGCACCTGACGGCCGAGTAGCTCGGAATGTTCGACGTCGTGGTGCCTGGTCAGCGCGCCGATCGCGACGTGGGAGCCCTGATCGGTGATGTAGGACAGCTCACTGAGTCCGCTCAGGTCGATGATCACCTCGGGGGCGGCCAGCCGCAGCTTCATCAGCGGCAGCAGCGAATGGCCGCCGGCCATGAACTTCGCCTCCTCGCCGTACTCGGCGATAAGGTCCAGGGCCTCTTCGGCTGAGCCTGCCCGCTTGTAGGTAAACGATGACGGGATCACGAAGATACCTTCCCGGAGTCCGCGGCCGCCAGCGCGGCCCTGACGATGTTGTGGTAGCCGGTGCACCGGCACAGGTTGCCCTCCAGGCCCGTCCGGACCTGGTCCTCGGTGGGGTGCGGGTTTTCTTTCAGCAGCGACACGATGGCCATCACCATGCCCGGCGTGCAGAACCCGCACTGCAGCCCGTGCTCGGTATGGAAGGCGCGCTGTACCGGGTGCATCTCACCGTTGCTGGCCAGTCCCTCGACCGTCGTGATGTCGTGGCCGCTGGCCTGGGCGGCGAGCACCGTGCAGGACTTGACCGATTCGCCATCGAGCAGCACCGTGCAGGCGCCGCAGGAGGTGGTATCGCACCCGACGTTGGTCGCGGTGAGGTCGGCCACGTCGCGCAGGAAGTGCACCAGCAGCATGCGGTCCTCTACGTCTGCGGTGATGTCCTGGCCGTTGACCCTCAGGTCGACCTTCACTAGTTACCCGCTTTCTGCGCCGCGTTGATAGCCGTCCACACCCGCTGGGGCGTGGCCGGCATGTCGATGTGCCGGATGCCGAGATGCGCGAGGGCATCGATGACCGCATTCTGGATCGCCGGAGTCGCGCCGATGGTGCCCGCCTCGCCGATGCCCTTGACGCCGAGCGGGTTCACCGTGGTCGGCGTCTCGCTCGCCAGCAGCTCGAAGCTGGGCAGCTCGGTGGCGGTGATGGCCGCGTAGTCGGCCAGGGTGGAGGTCAGCGGGTTGCCGTCGGCGTCGTAGAGCACCTCCTCGAGCAGCGCCTGCGCCGCTCCCTGGGCGATGCCGCCGTGCCGCTGGCCCTCGGCGAGGACCGGATTGAGCACCGGGCCCGCGTCATCCACGGTCACGTGCCGCAGCAGCGTCACCTGGCCGGTCTCGGTGTCTACTTCCACCACTGACACGTGCGCGCCGAACGGGAAGGTGGGCAGGTCGGCGGTGAAGCTGACGTCGGCGATGAGGCTGCCGCCGCTGGTGTGCCCCGCCACCTGACCCCAGGACAGTGAGGTGTCGGGGTCGCCGCGCACCTGCCAGAACCCGGTCACGGTGTCGAGCACCACGTCGGCTTCGGCCGCCTCGAGCATGTCCGCGGCCTGGCGCCTGGCCTCGTCCTTGACCTCGACCGCGGCCTTGTGCACCGCGGAGCCGCCGAGCTGCAGCGAGTCGGTGTCGCCGTGGATGACCGTGACCTGGTCCATCGGGATGCCGAGCTCGTCCTGCACGAGCATGGCCCAGGCCGTGTGGTGCCCCTGGCCGTGCGCCGAGCTGCCGGTGTAGACGGTCGCGGTGCCGTCGTCGGCCACCTCGATCTTGGCGGTCTCGCCGGCTCCCCCGTCGGCCGCGGTGATCTCCACGTAGCTGGCCAGGCCGATGCCGAGCTGCCTCACGTCGCCCCGGGCGCGCCTGCGCCGCTGCTCGGCGCGGAGCTCGGCGTAGCCCGCGGCGGCCAGCACCTTGTCCAGCGCGGCTTCGTACTCGCCGCTGTCGTACAGCGCGCCGGTCTTGGTCTGGAAGGGGAACGCACCTGACGCGATGAAGTTGCGCCGCCGGACGTCGGCGGGGTCCATGCCGATCTCGGCGGCGAACAAGTCCACGGCGCGCTCGATGGCGGCCGCGGCCTCCGGCCGGCCGGCGCCGCGGTAGGCGTGTATCGGCGTCGCGTTGGTGACGACCACCCGGAAGCCAGCCTGCACCTCGGGAATGTCGTACACCCCGGGTGCCATCAGGCAGGTCAGCCCGGGCAAGAAGCCGCCGGCCCTGGGATAGGCACCGGTGTCCTGCAAGATGTCGATCCGGTAGGCCTGAATCCGGCCGTCCCGGCTGCCGCCGATCTTGACGTGCTGGAGCTGGGCGCGGCCCTGTGTCATGCCGACCAGGTTCTCGCTGCGGGTTTCGGCCCAGCGCAGCGCCCGGCCGGTCTTCCTGGCCGCCCAGGCGACGACGATCGCGTCCCGGTCGATGCCGACCTTGGCGCCGAACCCGCCGCCCACGTCGGGCACCACCACCCGGATCTGGTCCGGGGCCATGCCCAGGGCGCCGCACAGGATCAGGCGGCACAGCTGG
>JBEKKH010000619.1:0-4916 GCA_050010815.1 Streptosporangiaceae bacterium
GGACGGATCGGGTGGTGGTCAGCAGCTCATCAGGAGTCAGCGGCATATCAGGCATAATCGCACACCAGGATCCTGACGCTGTGCGAGGAGCGTCGCGGAACGGCCACGGTCACCGCGCAAGATCCGCCGTAGCTGTTCGCCCTGGCGTCGGCAAGGGCGGTCGTTCCAGGCGTGCGGAATGAATGTTCTGTCGTGCCTGCCGCCAGCAGCCGGGGATCGATGAGCGGCCAGTTCGGTCGCCACGACGAGACGGCATTCGCCGACGACATCATCGGCGCCACGTTTCCGTACGCCTCAGTCGCGGCCGGGATCGGGCCGGCTGGCGATCGGTCTCCAGACGGCGAACTGAACGAGGGCGAGGGCCAGGGTGAACGGCAGGAGGACCCGCATCCCGGCGGACTGGGCGATGGTACCCGCCAGCCAGGGCAGCGCGGAGCCGCCGGCCACGGCCGCCGCGTTCATGACGCCGATGGCGGTGGGCACCAGGCTGGCGTCCGTCAGCCCCGGCGTCATCGCCATGGCGGTCGGGAAGACCGGGCCGAGGAAGAAGCCGAGCAGCCCCAAAGCCACGCAGGTCAGCGCGGCCGGCGACAGCCAGGCCAGCGTGGCAGCGGCGGTGACGCCGGCCAGGCACGCGTACATCATGCCGGCCGTGGTCACGCCGGCCCGCGTGGCGATCGGGCTGATCAGGAACCGGCCGAGCGTCAGCCCCAGCCAGTACCCGCTGACCGCGTAGCCGGCCAGCGACTCCGCCAGCCCTCGCGCCTGCACCAGGTAGCTGAAGCCCCAGTCGCCGACGCTGGCTTCCAGGCCGACGTAGACAGCCAGCATCGCCGCGCCGAGCTGGACACCGCGGTCCCGCAGCGCCGCACCCAGCATGCTCGCCGGACCACTTCGGTCATCTTCCGCCGTAACGGGGGGTACTGCCTGCCCCGGGTAGGTCACCAGAAACCCTGCGAGCAGCGGGACGGAAGCCGCGGCCAGGACCAGCCAGACCACTGTCCAGGAGGCGAAACCGAGGATCCACGTGGCGAGCGGCGGCCCGAGCAGCGCGCCGGCGCCCCAGAACGCGTGCAGGCGGTTGAGCAGCGTCGTCGCGCCGGGCAGCGACGTGAGGTAGACGTTCAGCGCCGACTCCAGGACCCCGGCGCCGTAACCCGTGAGCACCTGCACCAGCACGAACGCGGCGAACGGCGGGCGGGTGGCCAGGTACAGCCCTGACAGCATGAAGGCGCCGCCGCCGGTCATCAGGACGATCCGGACCCCGAACCGGTGGATCAGCGCGCCGCTGCTCATGCCAGCCAGAACCCACCCGGCGGAGATGGTGAAGAAGCTGATCCCGATCGTGGTACGGTCCACCCCGTAGCCGACCATCTGCGACGGTAGCAGCACACCGCTGGCCCCCGCGCCGATCCCGAGCAGCACGAATGCGGCATAGGACACCGGCACCGCCGGCCTTGCCTGCCGCCCGCCGGGGCTCGGCCGTGTCATCGTGCGTCCAAGCCTAACCGGGCGGCCGGCCCGCCCGGCAATCCGGTCTTACCGGAAATCAGCCGGCCGGCTGATGGACGCCCGGCCGGTCTGGTCGCAGCGTCACGGGCGACGGGGTTTGCCTGCGATCCGCGAAATGGAGCGACGCACGGTCCTGAAGGCGCTGGCTGGGCTGCCACTGGTTTCTCGTGTCGCTGAATAAGCGCGCAGCCACGCTCGCGGAGCGCAGGAACCTGCTAGAGAAACGCGCCGACGCCTGGATGACCTAATCGCGGATGCGTCGCCGGCCTGAGGAAGCACGCGAGTTCAAACGGGCCTTGCACGACGGGGCACCCGCACAGAACCCGTAGATCTGGTCGGCACAGCGAGCACAATCAGTCAGGCTGGCCAGCGTGCCGAATCGGCAGGGATCTGAAATTGTTCAAGCCGAGTGCAATTCATCCATTCGTTGCGTGCCGTGACGGCGGGGTGGACTGCGGATGGCGGATCGCAGGTCACTCCGGAGCGCCATCCGCTTGGATGATCGACGCGTCTGCTCAGTCTGCGGCTTCGTGGTCGGGTTCGGTGTCATGCTCGGCGGCGAGCTGGAGGATTCTGGCTGCGGGGATGATTTCCGGCTTGGGCGGCTTCAAGATCGCGGATGCCTGCCAGTCAGCGAAGGCGCTGGCGGGGTCACCCCAGGCCGGGTCTTCGCCTTGCATCTGCGACTGCTGGCGTTCACCCATCTGAGCGTGGAACGCCTGGTGCTGTGCGGCCAGCTCGCTGATCCCGGGCGCCATCTCGGTGATTTTGCTGTCAGGGGCTGGATCCGGTTGCTCGCGTCTGGTTCCGCTGGCGGGGGCTGGTTCGGC
Source organism: Streptosporangiaceae bacterium (assembly GCA_050010815.1). Classification (GTDB taxonomy): domain Bacteria; phylum Actinomycetota; class Actinomycetes; order Streptosporangiales; family Streptosporangiaceae; genus Palsa-504. The sequence goes on from JBEKKH010000619.1 coordinate 2,343, forward strand.
GGAGCGTAGGGGTTCGAACTTCTCGCTCGGATAGCGCCGGCGTAGTTCGGCGTCGCCGGTGATGGCCAGGCGCCTGGGCTGCTCGGTGGCACGCTCCCATTCCTGCCGGTCGGCCATGGTTTGGGCGAGGACTTGTTCTCGCTGCTGGTACACATCACGCAGGGCCCGGTAGCTGGCGGCCAGGGTCTCGTGCCGGGCGGCGCGGTCACGGTCGCCTGCTTTGCGGGCGGCGGCTGTTTCGGCGTCGGCGCGGATGGCGCCCAGCCCGGCGTCGAAGGCTCCGAGGCGGGATAGGCGCAGCTCTTTTCCGACGTGGCGGGGTGCCCAGGCGGTCTGGGCGGTGTAGCCGTCGCGGAGCAGACGAGCTGGCCGGGGGTGAAGCCCAGGGCCTGGGCGCCGGGTCCCACCACCGGCCGGGCGGCTCCCCGGCCTGGGCCGCGTTGATGTAGTAGCCGCCGGTGACGTGCCTGGCGGTCTCGCCCCGGGTCTTCCAGATGTAGCCGAGGTCGTAGCCTTTGGCGACGGTGACGACCACGGCCAATCGGCTGCCTCCTTCCGGTCACCAGGCCGCGGGGCTGACCATGATCCTTTCGATGAATGCAATGGTCTGCGGCGATATGAACCATGGTGAGCGATTGGCGGTTCATGATCATTTGAAGCGATCGGGATGGATGGATAAGCGAGTTACGAAACGGGGCGCTGAGCTGCTAGTCAAGAAATTCAAAGATCGAACGGAAAACGTCGGTCCTTCGATCGCGGGATCTGGTTCGTGAACCCAGGCCGAGTGCTCGCGGCGGTGTGTTGGCGGGATTGCTGGAGACCGGTTCGGCTGGCGGTGCACAATAGCGGTTGTGCGGGCGTATGTGGGGGTGACCGACGGTAACTGGTACCGGTTCCTGGCGGACCGGCCAGGAGTGACAGAGGTCAATTTCTGGCAGCCAAGCGGCGCCCGTGAGTTCCGTGTCCTGGCCCCGGGTGAGCCGTTCTTCTTCAAGACCCACTACCCGCACAACAAGCTGGTCGGCGGCGGCTTCTTCAGCGACTCGGCGCGGCTGCGGGTCTCTGAGGCGTGGGAGCTCTTCGGCGAGGCTAACGGGGTCGCCAGCGTGGCGGAGATGCGGGCGCGGATCGGACGGTACCGGCGCGACCCGATCGGGGTTGGCGAGGATCCGGTGATCGGCTGCCTGTTCGTCCGCGACGTCCGGTTCTTCCCGGGCGAGGCCGTTGCGGACGCGCCGCCGCAGTTCGCCCGCAACATCGTGCAGGGCAAGAGCTACGACCTGGCTGATCCGGCGGTGGCAGGGTATTTCGCGGACGTGCTGCAGCGGACTCTCGGCGCTGCGGTGGAACTGGATTTCAGCCAGCCCTGGCACCGGACCGGGCCGGTGTTCGGTGACCCGCGGCTGGCGCCGTACCGGCTCGGCCAGCAGTCCTTCAAGGCGGTCGTCCTGGACTCCTACCACCGGCGCTGCGCTATCAGCGGCACGCACATCCCGCCGGTCCTGCAAGCCGCCCACATCCGCCCGGTCACCCAGGGCGGGGAGCACCGGCTCGACAACGGGCTACTGCTCAGGTCCGATATCCACACCCTGTTCGACCGCGGGTACCTCGGCGTGGACCCGCAGCACCGGCTGCGGGTCAGCCCGCGCCTGCGGGCGGACTTCAGCAACGGCGACCAGTTCTACGCCAAAGCCGGGCAGGTCATCGACCTGCCGGAACGCCGAGCCGACCGGCCTGGCCGGGAGTTCCTGGAGTGGCACCTCGACGAGGTTTTCCTCCAGGGAACCGCGACTTGATCAGCGCTCACTCACGGCAGCGGCCTACTTGTAACCCGGGTTCGCGTTGCCTGGCGCTCGTGCGGTCGGAGTCTCAGGAGTGCGCGGTCATGTAGCCGAGTACTTCAGCAGGGTCGGCGCTTTCGGCGTACAGGGCTGAGTCGGGGTCGTCCTCGGCGACGCGCCAGACGCCGTGCCGCTTGTCCCAGAAGGCTGACCACCATGGGTGCTGCTGAAGGAAGCCGGTGATCTGTGCGGCTGCGCTGGGTGTGGGGAGGCTGGTCATGGGTGCCTGCCTTGCTCGGGGTCTGCGATTCACTTCTAGTGTAGATAGAGTAGACACTATAAGTCAGTACAGTCACTGTAGACAGTGTGCGCAGGTCAAGCCGGTCTTGCGATCATGGTCTGCATGCCACCACGGGGACCGGAGCTGCCCTCGCGCCAGGTCGAGGGCGACCTGCGCCGGCGCTGCAGCGCCGGGGAATGGGAGCCGGGCGAGCGGCTTCCGGCCGTGGCCGAGCTGGCGCAGCATTACGGCGTGGCCCGGAACACCGTCATGAAGGCGCTGCGTCGCCTGGCCGAGGACGGCCTAGTCGAGATCGTGCCGAACTGGGGAACGTTCCGGTCGCGGAACTAGACAGCCCGAGGGCTTCGCCTGGGAGCGGCAGGCAGCTCAGCCGACTGACATTGCCGTACCCGGGTCCGTATGGCGTACGGGCGCCCGAAGTTTGGTTCGGCCCTGATTCGTTCCGGAAACAGCGGGCCGGGCGGCGAGCCGGCCCGTTAACTTGGAGGAGTC
>JBEKKH010000620.1:0-5591 GCA_050010815.1 Streptosporangiaceae bacterium
AATTCAGTTCGCACTCCAAGCCCGAAAGGGGTCGACATCTCAGGCGGACCCGCAACTGCTGGCATGTATGTAGATAGTGTCTCCGGATGAGTCATTCAGTGGCTTTGGATCTGCCACCTGGGCTCATTAATTCAGCCGTGGCAGGTGGCCGCGTGGGCCCGGGCTTAGGATCGATGCCCCCATGTCGCCTCCGAACTGGCCTGGGCCTACGCTCATATCCCCGGTTGGGCCGGCTGAGATCTGGTGGAGACTCGCAGAGAGGTCAGCCTCGACCCCGCCAGGCAACTTGAGTGGGTGCCTATTTTCAGAGGGCGTGAGCTTGCGGTGGGGGTGTTGCTGAATGGGCTGTAATGCGGAGCGCCTGTGATTTACGGGATCTAACGGGTGTTACTGATGGTGATCGGCGCTGGTCAGTGATAGTGCTGCTGGGCCGCTGAAGGTGGTTCCAGCGGATGCCAGGTGGCGGGTTCTGCCGGTTTCCGGGCCGGTTCCGGGATCGTGGAGGGAAATTAACCCCTCGGCAGGCGGAGGACCAGCGGTGGAGCTGAAGGTCTCGGTGACGGTGACGCAGGTAGGCGAGGACGGCAGCGAACGCCCGGTGGACGGGGAGCTGGCGGCGGCGCTGGCGGGCCCGGCGGGCCAGTTCGGGAAGATGGTGACCTGGGCGGCGCGGGACGCCGGCGCCGCGGATCACGGGGACCGGGAGACGGTGATCGCCGAGTCGGGGCGGGAGCTGCAGCGGCAGCTGCTTGAGTCTACGTTCACCATCGACTCCAAGGACGAGGAGCGGGGACGCATCGAGCAGGTCACCAGCGCGGCGGGGATCCGGCACGGCACTGCGGAGAAAGGCCATGACCGGGGCGTGGTGTCCATCTTCGGGCCGGTCCGCGCGACCCGGCTGGCGTACCGCAACCGCCGGGAGGCGAACCTGTACCCGGCCGATGCCCGGTGGATGCTCCCCGATGACCCGTACTCGCTGGGGATGCGGGCGCTGGTGGCGTATCACCTGTCCGAAGGCGGCTACGGGCAGGCCGCCGACGTGATCGCGGCCCGGACCGGGGTGAGGACCGGCCCGGCGCAGCTGGCCCAGATCGCCGCGGACCTGGCGGCCTGGACCGGTGATTTCTATGAGCAGCGCGCCGCCGGCGCGGACCTGAGCCTGCCGGCCGGCGACGTGATCATGTTCCAGGCCGACGGCAAGGGCATCGCGATGCGCCCGGAGTACCGCAAGGGCGACGGCCAGACCGATGCCGCCCATCCGGGTATCAAGAAGATGGCCGAGGTCATCGCGGTCGCCGACTTCACCCCCGCCGTCCGCGAGCCCGGGGACATCGCCGCCCCGGCAGCGCGCCGCAAGGAGCACCCTGGGCCTGTCGCACGCGACAAGTGGGTCGCGGCGTCGATCACCGGGACCATCGAGGACATGATCGGCGCCGCCTACGACGAAGGCGACCGCCGCGACCCGCTGCGGGTCCGGCAGCGGGTGTTCCTCGTCGACGGGAACAAGCAGCAGATCACCGCCATCGGCAACCACGCCAGGGCCAGGGGCCTCAAAGTGCCGGTGCTCATAGATTTCCTCCACGTCGCCGGCTACCTGGGCAAGGCCGCCGCCGCGCTGCACCCCGGCGACCCCCGGGCCGCCCGCGAGTGGGCCGACGGGCAGAAACTGCGGGTCCTGCACGGCCGCGCCAAGGCCGTCGCCGCCACCCTGGCATCCGTCGCTGCCAGGACCCGCGCCAAGGCCGGCACCCGGCACCTCGACGTCACCGACGTGGACAAGGCCGTCACTTACCTGACGAACAACCACATGCACATGAAGTACGACACGGCTCTGGCGAACGGCTGGCCGATCGCCACCGGCATCATTGAGGGCGCCTGCCGCTTCGTCGTCGAAGACAGATTCGGAATTACCGGAGCCAGATGGTCCCCCGACGGAGCCGAAGCCATCCTCAAAGTCCGCGCTGTCGTCATCAACGGCGACCTCGACGACTACATGAACTACTACAAAAAACGCTACTGCAACGAGAAGCACCTGACCCGCTACGACCCGGACAGCATCCCCGCCCTCGGACTCACCGCATGACCGAAACACCCGGCAATGACCCACCCCTCAAAAAAATGCACCCGACCGGACACACTCATCTGCCGCTGATCGGGTTGGCTGCGCAGGGTTGGCTGGGCTGTGTGAAGCTGGGCGATCTGCCTGGAAAGCGCGCTGTTCCGATCGGCGGGGATCGCAGGCGTGATGCGATTATGGCTTTCCTCGGAGCAGGGCTGCTCCAGCGGGCCTCACGCGCGCAAGCCGTGGCCGCTCTTGCCGCTGCGCGCCGTGCGGTTGCCTCTTGCCGGGCGCGCGGCGAATCCGTCAGCCAGTGGCTGACTGGAGAGGCTCACCACCGCGGGATCCGCGAGAACGCCGCCGGCCTGGCCGTCCTGGAGACCCCTGATCACCGTCATCACGCAGCGCAGGGATACGCCCTGGAGCATCCCGAACGCCGGCAAGCACTCGACGACATGCTGGCTGTCCTCAGCTGAGACTGCCATCCGCTCCTGCCACGGAGCGCTAGAGGGCCAGGCCCTGCGAGATGATGACGATCATGTCTGATCCCATGCCGGACGCGGATCTTGCCGAGATGGAGCAACGCGCCCTGACAGCCCTGGGCGCTGCGCCGCCGCCATGGATCGCCGAACTGGAAACACGCGCCCCTATCGGCGGGTGCAGCTTCATCCGGTTCGGGGACGACGAGGCCGCCGACCATGAGATCTACCTTGACGTGCGAACCGGGCACGAGCGGCTGACATCACCAGACGCGCGGCTGGACTCGATTATCGAGTTCATCGCCCGCGCACCGGATGACATCATGCGGCTCATCACTGAAATCAGGCGGCTTCGCGAATAACTCGCTCCGACATCCGCTTCTGCCGCGGACAGGGTCGAGTGTCATGGGTAGGTGCGGGATCCTTGGCCATGCCCACGTAGTCAGTCGGCAGCCGTGAACTCTGCTAGCAGGGACGTGGGCTGAAAGGGAGACGGTCACCGAGAGCAACCTGAGTCTTCGCGCGCCCGCACGCGTACCCGCCGATAGGTATGGCCGTCTACCGAGGAGACCAGGGTCCCGGCAAAGTTATTTAGCCTGTTGAGAGGCCCATTCGGCTGAGGACCTGGCGGTCGGATCCGTTGAGTCGGCGGCGTTCGGCGGCGATGTTGGTGACGCCGTGTATACGGAGCAGGTTGAGGGTGACGTTACCGACAGTGGCCATGAAGCGGGCTGCGCCTGGTGCGCGCGCCCGGGAGGAGTCCTCTTTCAGGTCGGCGTCCCTGATGTAGTGAGTTGCCTCGGTGGCGGCCCAGTGGCCGCGGTTAAGGGCGAGCAGGTCCGCTGGCGGGGCCTGCTCCGGGCTGGCGGTGGTGAGGATCAGCACGGTCTCGCTGCGGGTGACGGCCTTGCCTTTGCTGTTTTTGAAGGTGGTGTACCGCTCGATGAGGGCGGCTTGCTCCATGGCGGGGTACTTCAGGCCTGCGGGCGCGGCGGCGACCTGGATGCTGCGGGTCTCGACGCGGCCGCGGTCAGCTTCGAAGGTGGCCGCGGTGACGGGGACCTGCTCCCAGGCGATGCCGTCCAGGGCCTGGTAGGTGCGGGGCTGGTTCCCTTTGATCACGAAGATGACGTGGCCGCCGCGGGCCAGCACCCGCGTGCCCAGGTCCGCCAGGGAATGCAGCGCATCCACGGTCAGGCACACCCCGGTCAGGTCCATCGCGTCGATGACCGGGCCGATGACGGTGGTCTCGTTCGTTTTCCTGTCCACGGCGCGCTGGGCAGCGTTGAGCCGGGTGCCGTGCCAGAAGAACCCCAGGTGCTGAGGCGCTTCCCGGCCTTTGACCCTGGCGCCGCGGGACGCCTTGCCGTCGGCGCCCAGTCCGCGCAGCGCGGGAACGTGGCGGGGGTCGCCGTAAGCCGCGGCGGGCAGCACCGGGTGCCCCGCGGGAACCGGGACGCGGCCCCAGGCGGAGCCGGCCGGGAGTTTCGCGCGGCCGCCGGCGGCGGCCGCCGCGCTGGCCGCGATCGCGGCGGCGGCGGCCTTCCGCTCCCGCCTGGCGGCTTTGCGGGCCTGCTTGCCCGACCTGCCGCGCGCTGCCCGCTCCCGCCTGGCGGCCTTGCGTGCCCTGGCCCTGGCCTTGCGGGCCTTGCCGCGGCGCCGTTCCTGCAGCTGCGCCGCGGACAGGACCCCGCACCCGGCGGCCAGCCCGGCCGCCCACCCGCACAGCAGGTCATCGGCCAGGTCATGATCAACCAGGCCCGAGATCCGCCGCACCGTCTTCTCCGACGGGGCGACGTACACCCCGGCCCGCTTGTGCAGCGGGCAGCCCAGCGCCTTCAGCACCCGCTGCGGGCGGCCCGCAGCCCACTCCCCGGTCGCGGTGAACGAGTCGCACCCGGCCAGCCGCGCCGCCATCGCCACCGCGATCACGCACGGCAGGGTGAACCGCACGCCCCGCCGGTCCCGCGGGTCCGGCAGCTGCCCCAGCCACTGCCACAGCGAGCCGGCCGCCCCGGCGGCCACAGGATCAGACGCGAGCACTTGAGCAGCAGTGACAGACTGGACGGGCAACGGAGCCACCTTACGGACGGAGACCATAGCAATCCCTGTCCTACCGGGGCTCCGTTGCTCACCACCGGCACGGCACGCCGCAATCCGCCAGATTCTCCTCTTTCATCCCGCCGGCATCCCGGACCCCGCGAGCAGCCATCCGCCGCGCCAGGCTCCCGGCAGCCGGACAGCGGCTACCCCGCCCCGGCCGGGGACCGGAAAGCACCCCGGAAGCCAGTCACGCAACGTGGCCAACCCGGGAGCCCCACTGATCACCCACCGTTACATCTACTTTGCCGGGACCCTGCCGAGGAGACTGTCTGGCGCTTCTCGCGAGGCTCATTTTGATGGCGGATCATCTGTCATCTCCTGCCCGGTGGCCGATCCGGAACATCTCATCAGGGCCGCCGGCGCGGCGGAGCGGCTGCTCGGTGTCCGCGGCTGGCCGGGGGCCAGGACAGTCCGCGGACGCGGCGACCCGCTGATTCTCGCTGATCGCGCGGTCGGGGCTGCATGAGTAATTCTGCCGGATTACTCTATGACCCTCACATAGCGGAGGGGAGCCTCTTGTGCCTGTACCTGAGTCCGCCGTCTCATTAATCGGGAAAGCCGCAGGTAAGGCCCTCCTCCCGAGAGTTCGTGACGGGCTAATCGGCCCGGCCGAGGAACGGCGGCTCAACTCGGTATGCCAGAAGACACTGCGGGACGTCATCGACACATACGCGAGTTCCGGGGTGCCTGGTGATGATCTTGCCCACGTGCTGGAAATACTGGAGCTGACGCTCCTGACCAGGGAACTGGACGGGAAATACCTGCTCGGCATCTCGGCGGGCACCGACGATGGTGCCTCGTGGCGCGCGGCTGTCGAGGAGGCTGGCTACGATCCGGCTCAGCTAGCGCTGCCGGTGGACGAGATCATGCGCCGGTTCGTGCGGGCGCTGCCGGCTCAACTGCGTCGTGAAGCCGCCTCCCCCGACAGCCCGCTGTTCCAGCTGCTCGCG
>JBEKKH010000621.1:0-4879 GCA_050010815.1 Streptosporangiaceae bacterium
TTCGCCCGGACTGGTCACTCCACCCTGCACATCGGCGGTATCTACCAGGCCAACACCCTGATCGGCGGCTACCTGGTCAGCGCCGGGTTCTTCACCGCCCACTTCAGCAGCCAGCCGCCAGCCGCGCTCCTCGTGGCAACCAACGGCAGCGCCGCCGTGAACAACGCCGTCACTAGCGCCCTCGCCGTCTTCCCGAACGCCCAGGTCCAGACTCGGGCTCAGTTCGAGCAAACCCAGGCCGCCGCCGTCAACGAGTTGCTCGGGCTCGTCTACGCCCTGCTCGCCCTGGCAGTGCTCATCGCGCTCATCGGCATCGTCAACACCCTCATGCTCTCGGTGTTCGAGCGCACCCGCGAGATCGGCCTGCTGCGGGCGGTCGGCATGAAACGCCGCCAGGTCCGCACGATGATCCGGTCAGAAGCGGTGATCCTGGCCATCTTCGGCGCCATCATCGGGATCATCGTCGGCACCGGGATGGGCCTCGCGCTGGTGTCTTCGCTGAAACAGCAGGGCATCACCGACACCGTCGTGCCCGCATCCCGGCTGGTGATTTTCCTGCTGCTCGCCGCCCTGCTCGGGCTGCTCGCCGCCAGCTGGCCCGCCCGCCGGGCCGCCCGGCTGGACGTGCTGGCCGCGATCGCCGCCCAGTAGGCGCACGCCGGGGCGGCTCGCACGAGACGCGGGACATGCACGATTGTTCGTTCGGCAGCTCAGGGGGCGAGCAGAGCGGAGACTTTCTCGCTGTCGTAGAAGCCGATCACCTCGTGGATCTGGTCGCCGGCGATCGGGGAACTGCCGGTCACCGTCCAGCAAAGATCGTCAGCCAGCGCCGCCAGGAACGGGCCGGTGTCGCCGGCCTGCTCCCAACGCTCGAACATCTCGGTCACCAGGGCGCGGGTCTGCTCCGTGGATGTCACGGCGTCAACACTAGTGCAGCCCCGCGAGAATTCCTTTGCGGGGCACCAAGATCCGCGGCAGCACCACGATCCGACTCGTCCTCACCTAGGAATTACTGGCGCGGCAGAAACAGGGTCCCCTGGCCGTGCAAGCGCCCAATGTACGCCATCGATGATGGCCACTGGATCGGCCCGGTCACCGCGCGCAGGAACGACCCTTCCCGAGACGAACTCGCCCTTCCTTGGGACGGGGAGGCCCAGGGCCGACGCGACGAGCGGGTCATTATCTTGATGTCCTAGTACCAGGATGCCCTCGGGTCTCAGTGAAGTCCTTGAACCGCCGTTTCCGCGGGCGCGTTTCATAAAATCATCTTGTTGAGCAACGGTGGCCAGCTCGGCGCGTCGGATAATGCGACGCTGCACCAGACGGAAGAGCTCATTTGTCCTGGCCTGACCATGTTGAATGCCTCGATCTGCCCGCGCATTGAAGATCCTAGCCCGGATATCAGGGTCAAGACCTAGAAACAGATTCTCGGCGAGTCGCTGGTTACCTGGCCAGAGTTTGCGTATGTGAATGTGGCTGGCGGCGGCGAGTTGACGCTTAGCATCACGATTAGCCCGGGCGCGAAGGAAAGAATTTTCGACGCGAATAAGCCCAGCGACCCAAGAACTCCGCTGATCGTTTGCTGTTATAAGGAGACAAATGTGGCCGATGGCTTCAGGTGGAAGCTCCCATCCTCCGTAAGTCATCGAGTACTTGCAGTCGACCTCGACGCCGGCTATCCGGTAGTCGGTCGCAGTGCCATCAGAAAAACCGAACTGCCGCTGCAAGTTTATTTCGACAAGCGTCCCCACGTGAGTTTTCTCGGTCTTATAGAGTTGGTTGTAGGTCCAGCGTCCGGTGTGCTGGCCGTCGTAGATCTGGTCAAGCGTGTCGCGCAGCACCCCGGCGACCTGTACGCCGACCGGATCAAGCCGGTGCAGCTCGGCTTCGACCGCAGTTAGTTCAGGATCGTCACCGTCTAGTTCACGATCGGCGTCGTCTAGTTCACGATCGGCGTCGTCGTAACCGCCATAGGGCAGCGGATCTTGGTGAGTCATTATAGAAGTACCACATGTGTATCCTAATACCATGCTAAGCGCCACGGCCCCTGGGCTCGCACATTAAACCGCACGCAGCAGGCAACCTGGTTTAATCACTGATTCCTCGCGTGCCGTCAAGATCGCAGATCGGATACTTTCGCCTACGGCTCGTGCTACCGGCGGCGGGAAAGCGTTACCGATCTGGCGATATGCTGCCGTCTTGCGCCCGGAGAATCGCCAGGAAACAGGGAAGCCCTGGACAACCGCCGCCATCGGAACTGTCAGGCGCGGCAGATGATCAACCGGGTCAGTTGACTTAGGCGGCGCATCGGCTAGGCCCTTACCATCGACATGGAGCTTAAGCCATTCATTCCTAGCACGCGTGGGACCAAGATCAGGCCCGCCATGCTTGCGCGATCCGCCCACGAGGGTAGGGCCAATACCATTGGCTTTCTCGGCCCAGGCCGCCGCGCCGTCCCAACCGCTTGCTGCCATGTACGGGTAGAGGACTTCGCCGACAGTGGGGGGTGTCTTGATTACGTTCGGCCAGGCAAAATATTTGAAAGCGGATGCCTTCATGGCAACAAGAATAAAACGAGGACGCAATTGGGGCACGCCGAAATCGCATGCATTAAGTACCCGCCAGTCAGTCTCATAGCCTAGTTTGTGCAGTCGCGCGAGAACTTGCTCACGGTAACTGGCGAACCGGGCAGTAGATAGCCCGCGCACATTCTCCAGCATTATAGCTGTTGGTTCACATTCCTCGACAAGATGAAGCGCCCGCGGAAAGAGGTCGCGCTCGTCGTCAGCACCGAGCTGCTTGCCGGCTATCGAAAATGGCGGGCACGGCACTCCGCCAGCCAGCAGATCGACACCCTTAAATTCGACGGCTTCGAAGCGATGAATGTCGCGTTCGACTATATTCCACTCAGGGCGATTAAGCCGCAATGTTGCGCAGGCATTGGTGTCGATTTCAACGGCCGCGACATGGGAGAACCCCGCTTGCTCCAGGCCAAGTGACTGGCCGCCACCGCCAGCGCAAATCTCCAGACAGGTCAGCTCGGCCATCGACGGATGTCCGGTAATGCGTGACCCTGATTCCCCCCAGTCAACCTCGAACCTAGATTCGAGATAGGATGGCCTCACAGAGGCCACATCGGACGCACTAGCCTCTGTGCCATCGGTAAGCATCCCCACGGGGTGACTCTACCGGTAACCATGATCAACATCCAGGAGTGCTCGTACAGCCGTTCGACCGTGTCGGGCTGACAGCACCTGGCCGGCCGGCATTGGCCCTCGCCGGCCGGCATTGGCCCTCGCCGGCCGGCAGTGTCCCGGACCGGATTTTCTCGCCCGACGCGACCGCTGCGCACCTGGATGGCATGCTGAGAGGCTGGCGCTCAGAAGGAGATCAGCGATGACTAACCCGCTCGGCGCGCAGCCCGGGTACCGGCAAACCGCTCTCAGCGCGGAGGAGAAGGCCCGGGGCGAGGCGAACTTCGCCCCCTACGTGGCCAGGATGCTCGCCGCCAGCGCGCGGTTCAGGGTGAGCGCCGACACGCCGGGCCAGGTGGAGCTGTTCCAGGGGGTCGCCCGCAGGGTGAGTGACATGCTCCAGCGGCCCGTGGTCAGCTATGCCAACGGCAGGGAGATCGTGATCACCTTCGGCCAGGAGGAGGCCCCGGCTCTGGCGTTACGTCGCCCGGCTGGGGCACCAGGCGCAACGTGAGGCGGCCGGCGAGCGCGTAACGATCTTGGCCGCCGGTAAATGCGTTGCCGCATGTCAGCCTGCCGCCTTACGATGGGCGCGCCGCGGCAAGACATGTCCTCTGTATCAGGAAGGAGGCTCGCGATGTTCATTAATCGTCAGACGACTTCAGGGGTTGCTCTCTAGCAAGCCCGAAGACGCACTGCGGGGCGCCCTCAGGAACCTGGCATCAGCCAATCCTGAGGGCGCCTTTTAGCCAGCGGAATTATCGTCCGCGGCCCCGGCGAGGGCCGCCTCAGGCAGGATCTCGATGTACCCGTCCGTTCCGTGCACGCGGATCCGCTGCCCATCCCGGATCAGCCGGGTGGCATGCTCTACCCCCACGACGGCCGGCAAGCCGTACTCCCGTGCGATCACCGCGCCATGGGTCATCAGGCCTCCCACCTCCGTCACCAGGCCCTTGATCGCGACGAACGCAGGCGTCCAGCTGGGGTCCGTGTAGGCGGTGACCAGGATGTCACCCGCTTCGAGGTCGGCCTCGGCCATGTCGCCGATGACGCGAGCCCGTCCCTCGACGGTCCCCGCGGAAACGGGCAGGCCGGTCAGCGCGCCGGCCGGGACATCGGCGCGCCGGTACGTCCCGGTGACGGTCTCGCCATCGGAGGTGAGCACCCGAGGGGGCGTGAGCGCTTCATACGACAGCTGAGCGTCCCTGCGCTGCCGGATGAACCGTTCATCCACCTGGTTCGTGCGCACGACGTCGTGGAGCTCGGAGAACCTGAGGAAGAAGATGTCTTCCCGGTCACGCAGGACGCGGGTTTGCACGAGGCGCTCGGAGTCGTTCAGCAAGGCCTGCTTGTAGACGAAGTAGCGGCTGATCATGCCGTACTTCGGATACTCCCGGTAGCCGGCGAAGGTCCGGATCCGGTCGATCATCCGCTTGGCCTCCTCGGCCTTGCGCGGCCCGTCCGGCAAGGCCAGCAAGCGGGTCAGCAGTTCCTGCTCCTTCGTCCGGGCCTCCCGCCGGCCTTGCTCGAAGCGCCGCTGGCCGGCGCCCGGCTCGAAGTTCTTGATGTTGCCGAGGATCAGCGGCACGAGCGTGGTGGGGCGTTCGGTCCAACGCGGCCTGGTGATGTCGATCTCGCCGACGCAGCGCATGCCGTACTTATCGAGGTACGACCGGATGGCGTCG
>JBEKKH010000622.1:0-4879 GCA_050010815.1 Streptosporangiaceae bacterium
CCGCACGGCGCTGTCCGACCAGCTCCAGGCGGTGCTCGAGACCGGTCGCGATACCCGCCTGGCGGTCCTGGTGCCGATGGTCAGCTCGCTCGCCGAGGTGAGCCGGGTGCGTGACGTCCTGGCCGCCGTCGCCGCCGCGCTCGGAGTCGCCCGGCCGCGGCTCGGGATCATGGTGGAGCTGCCCGGCACCGCCGCCGCGGCCGGGACGTTCGCCCCCGCCGTCGACTTCTTCTCGATCGGGACCAACGACCTGACCGGCCAGGTGCTCGGGCTCGACCGTCGTGATCCGGCGGCCAGGCCCGCTCTAGCCGCCCACCCGCGGGTACTGGCCCTGGTCGCACGGGTCGCGGCGGCAGGCCGGGCGGCGGGCATCGGTGTCTCGGTGTGCGGGGACTCGGCGGCCGACCCGCTGGTCCTGCCGCTGCTCGTCGGCCTCGGGGTGGACACGCTCAGCGTCCCAGCCGCGCGGGTGCAGCGGGTCCGGTCCTGGCTCGCGGACCTGGACGCGCAGGCGTGCGCGGCGCTGGCCGCAGACGCGATGCGCGCCTCGACCGTGGAGCAGGTGTGGGAACTGGTGCCGGCGCTGTGACCCCGGCCGCTGTGACCCCGGCCGCTGTTACCTCAGCCAAGCACCGACAGCGGGGATCCGCCGCGGCTCGCGCCGAGATCCCGGGATACGGACCGGGCGGACTCCACCACCGCGCGGGTGAGTTCCTGCGTAGCGATCGACTCCAGCAGTCGCTCGGCCGGGCCGACCAGGCCGATCGAGCCGGCCACGGACCCCGCCCGGTTCACGATGTGCGCCGCTATCCCCGCGTCGCCGACGGTAGCCTCCTGGTCTTCCACCGCGTAGCCCTGCCTGCGAACCTGGGCCAGCGCCTGCCCCAGGGACGCCCGGGTGGTCTTGGTCCGGCCGGTCAGCGGGGTCAGCTCGCCGGACATCGTGCGCGCGGCTTCGGCCGCGGGCAGGTGCGCGACGATCGCGTGGCCGAGCGCGCAGGCATGCCACGGGATGGCCGCGCCGACCTCGAGGATCTGCACCGTGTTGTCGGGCCTGAACACATGATGGAGCACGATGACCCGGGAGCCGGACAGGGTTGCCACCCAGACCGCCTCGTTCGCCCGCTGGGCCAGCGCCTCGGCCCACAGCAGCGACCGGGCGCGCAGCTCGGAGCCGTCCAGGAAGGCGTTGCCAAGCTGCAGGACGCCGGCCCCCAGGCTGTACTTACCGGTATCCGGATCCTGACTCACCAGGTCGTGGCTCACCAGCGTGCGCAGCAGCCCATAGACCGTCGGCTTGGGCAAACCGAGCCGACCGGCGATCTCCGTTACGCCCAGCCGGGGTGTTCCAGACCCGAGTACTTGGAGAATCGCGGCCGCTCGCTCCACAGAGCGAATCATGGAGTCCTCTCGGTAACGTCCAACACATTCAGGATAAAGCATGAGCGATAGACCAAAGGTTGGGATCGTGCTCGTCTCGCACAGCGCCGCGCTGGCCGAGGGCACCGCCGAACTCGCCGGCCAGATCGCCGGCGGGACGGTGATCATCGCCACCGCCGGCGGAACGGAAGACGGCCGCATCGGGACCAGCGTGGACAAGGTCGAGCGCGCCCTGGCGCTCGCTGACGCCGGGGCCGGCGTCGTGATCCTGCCCGACCTCGGCAGCTCGGTGCTCACCGTCCGCGCGCTGCTGGCCGAGCCGGCGATGCGGCCCGGTCTCATTGCCGTCGCGGACGCCCCGTTCGTGGAGGGCGCCGTCGCGGCCACGGTCACCGCCACGGCCGGGGGGGATGTCGAGGCGGTAGTGCGCGCGGCCGAGGAGGCACGTCATGCCAGAAAGCTGTGAGGCCACGGTGACGCTGGCCGGTGACCTGCACGCCCGGCCGGCCGGCGCGCTGGCCGTGGCGGCGGCGAAGTTCGCCTCCGCTGTCGAGCTGACCGTCGGCGCGAGCCGGGCCGACGCCAAAAGCGTGCTCGCCGTGATGGGGCTCGGCGCGGCCACCGGCCAGCAGGTAACCGTCTGCGCGGCCGGTCCCGACGCCCAGGAGGCCGTCGCCGCGATGATTGGCATCCTCGCCGAGGCCACCGCGGTCGGGAGCTGATGAGCTCAGGGAAAAGAAGCAGGGTCCGCGTTGATAAGGCGGCAGGGTTGCCTTATCGACGCGGACCCTTCCCATGCCATCCGCATGTCCGCCGCAGGGAGGCGGACCGCGCCCGAGCAAGGATCTCTCTCTAGAGCATGCCCGGCCGCCCCCGAGAACATGCCCTCGAAGTAGTTCAGGTGCGGTTAAGATCTGCGGGCCCAGCTGGCATGTCGGTAACCATCGTGTTACGGTAGCCTGACTGTTACCGACTTCGGGGGACCGGGAGAGCCTGAGCCGATGCTCGAAGCGCATGGGGATCCCTTCGAGGCCCTCGGTGATCCGCACCGGCGCGACATACTGCGCCTGCTCAGCGACGGCGACAAGCCGGTCAGGGAGATAGCCGAGGCGCTGCCGATCAGCCGTCCGGCCGTCTCCCGGCACCTGCGTCTGCTGAAAGAAGCTGGCCTGGTGGCAGAGCAGGCGCAGGGCACGCGCCGCATCTACCACCTGCAAGACCAGGGGATGCACGCGGTCCAGGCCTATCTGGAGCGTGTCTGGGGTGACGCCGCCCGGCGGTTCCGCCTGCTGGCCGAGAACACCGAGAACACCGGGAATGCCGAGCACACCGGGAATCCCGGGAGCGCCGGGAATCCCGGGAGCGCCGGGCATACCGAGGTTAACGAGCCGGAATGACGGATCCGCTGCGCATTACCTTGGACGTAGCCTGCTCGGCCGGGCACGCGTTCAAGGTCTGGACCGCCGACATCGGCACCTGGTGGCCACCGGATCACACTGTGACCGGGCGGCCTGGTCTGGTCGTTCTGCAGGGCGGCGTGGGCGGCCGCATCTACGAGCGGAGCACGGACGGCGTCGAGCACGAGTGGGGCGAGGTCACGGTGTGGCAGCCGCCGGCCCGGCTGTCCTATCGGTGGTACCTCGGCACCGATCCGGCCCAGGCCACCGAGGTCGAGATCCGCTTCCTGGCCCAGGGAGTCGCCGCTACCCGCATCGAGATCGAGCACCATGGCTGGGAACGGCTAGGCCCGTCGGCGGATCGGTGGCGCGACCGCAATCGGGTCGGCTGGCAGACGCTGCTGCCGCACTTCGCGGCGGCCATCGCGAAAGGGGACAACTGATGGCAGCTGGCGCCAAGGATGACCCGTGGGAGCTCAAGACCCCGCCGGGAACCTCCGGTTACACCATGTACCAAGACGAGCAGGCCAGCCCGCCCGCGCTGGTCTGCCAGGTCGGCTCCACCACGTTGAAGTATCACCTCAGCGCCGTCGAGGACCTGCACGCCTGGCTGGTCAAGTGCGACGACTGGGTCCCGCTCGGGGCGGCCGACGAGAAGAAGCCCGCCGCCGAGGGCACGGTCGAGGCCTGGGGCCGGTCCGCCGATAACCCCGTCGGCGGCTGGTACGGCCTGCGCAGCGGTTACCGCGGCCGGTTCGGTATGTACCTGCCCCCGCTGCTCGAGGCCCTCGGCCTCGCCGAGCTCACCCACGACCCCCGCAACAACCGGATGCGAGCGATCTAAGTGAGCCCCGCGACCACGGCACCGCGCCCGCGCGACGCTGGGTACTCCGCTGGATTTCGCTAAAGTCCCCTGGTCCGTGTGTGACGTAACAAAACCTGTGTGCCTGCAGTGAGCAAAATAGGTTGGATCCGGGCTCCGTGGCGGAGCCGGTGCATTCCCGTGCCGTATGCCGACTGTGAAAACGCGCGCCGCCGCTTGACCATCGAGGCAACGATCAAGCTGCAGCGGGGGTTGGTACCGCGACCGGTCAGGATACTGCCCGGCCCGCGGCTAGACGGGCCACGAGACCCAGGCGGCCCGCTCCGGTGCCCGGCCCGCTCCGGTGCCCGGCCGGCGAGAGCCTGGCTCGTCCCGCCGGCCCCGGGCCGCCCTCCGGCTCGCTGGCCCGGAACCGGCCTGGGGTTTGGGTGTGGGTGTGGCACCGTGCACCGAAGAATGTGCACGGTGCAGCACCCACACCCATCCGCTCGGGCACGCAAGTGACGGGAACGCGCGCTGTGACGCCAGAGGCCGGCGAGCGCCTGCCTGCGGAGCAGGGCAGCCAGCTCCCTGGGCCCGGGGAGCTGGCTCCCCGGGCCCAGGACGGATCCCGGTGGGACCCGTGGTAGCTATGCGGCGCCCGTGCCGGGTGGTGCAACCTGCCCGGCAAGGATTGTGGTGTATCCGGGCTGCGGGGCGGATCCGGGGCAGCCCCGTGCACCCGATCCACCGCCAAGCCCGGATCCACCGCCAAATCCACCCTCGATAAATAAGACGAACTGGAGACAAGGGACACGGGTGGCTGTACATACTCAGAGTGGCTGGACCGGCTCGCGGGTCCTGGCGGACTCCAGGCGCTGGTCGGCGCCAGCCAGGCGCTGGTCGGCGCCAGCCAGGCGCTGGTCGGCGCCAGCCAGGCGCTGGTCGGCGCCAGCTGAGGGCGCGGGGGGCCGCACGTTCATTACCTGGCCCCAGGCGAGTTCGGTGCCCGCGCACAGACAGCCATCGACCACCGCGTCGGTGCCGAGCGCGCTGACCCTGATCGTCGGCATGACGGGCGCGATCGCCTCGAGCTCGGCGCTGACGGCCTCGGCGAAGCCCGGCGCGCGCCCGATGCCGCCGCCCAGGACGATCAGGTCGGGATCGACCACGGTGATGATGGCGCAGATCGTCTTGGCCACCAGGCGAGACTCCTCCGCCACCACGGCCATCGCCCGCTCGTCACCGGCGGCCGCGGCCTCGAAGACCCGCCGGGCCGATACCGGACCGCGCATGCCGC
>JBEKKH010000623.1:0-5390 GCA_050010815.1 Streptosporangiaceae bacterium
GTGATCTGGCTGGCCAGCTCGTCCAGCAGCCCGTCGGGGTCCCTGATCAGCGCGACCTCGGCGGGAACAGGCACCAGGTGCTGGTCCTCGGCGGCCGCCGCGGGGGTGCTGTGCCGGTAGTCATAGAACCCGCGTCCGCTCTTGCGGCCGAACAGCCGGGCATCGCATAGCTTGCGCAGCAGCGGCGCCGGCGCGTAGCGGGTGCCGCCGAATTCAGCCTGGAGCACCTCCAGGACCGACAGCGACGTGTCCAGGCCGATCAGGTCGAGCAGGGTCAGCGGACCCATCGGCAGGCCGAGCCCCGCCGTGGCCGCCGTGTCGATGTCCTCGCGGGTGGCCTGCGCGGTTTCCAGCAGCCGGACCGCGTGGTTGAGATAGGGCACCAGCAGCGCATTGACGATGAACCCGGCCCGGTCACTGACCTGGACGGGAGTCTTGCCCAGGTCACGGGCCAGCAGGGCCAGCGCCTGGCTGGTGTCCGGCGAGGTGAGTACGGTGGAGATCACCTCGACCAGCTTCATGACCGGCGCGGGATTGAAGAAGTGCAGCCCCGCCACCCGGGCCGGATACCGCGTGCCGCCCGCGATCTGGGTGACCGACAGCGAGGAGGTATTGGTGGCCAGGATCGCATCATCGGCCCGGCAGGCCTCGTCCAGCTGGGCGTACAGAGTTCTCTTGAGGTCCATGCGTTCTGGTATGGCCTCGATCACCAAGTCGGCGCTGGCCACTCCGGCCGCGATGTCATCGATGGGCCGGACCCGGGCCAGTATCTCCGCACGTGCGGTATCGGTGAGCTTGCCCCGGCTGACCGCCTTGTCCAGGGAGGCGTGCAGCCGGGCCATGCCCTGGTCCAGGAAACTCTGGTTGATCTCGATCGCGGCCACGCGGCGGCCGCTGCGGGCGACTAGCTCGGCGATGCCCGAGCCCATCAGGCCAAGCCCGATCACCGCTACCTCGCGGATATCGGCCGACTTGATCGCGTTACTGGTCATGGTGTAAAGCCTTTGCCCTAGCAGGTACGTGGTCGGCCACCGCGCTCGTCCAGCCAGACCTCCGGCGGTGGAACTTGTGAACGGCAGCCACGGTGATGGCGGCGTGCTTATCAAAGCCATCTGTCCTCTAGTACACTCCGCGCGGCGCACGCTAGACGAGGGTCTTCGGTCCTTTTCCGAAGACCTTGTGCGCGCCCGATCGTTGGGCGGGCCGGTCCACGCTCCGCTCAACCTGGCAATCCGACGACGCTCGGACGGGCCAACAGGGCGAGGAGTACCAGTTCCGGCGGGACCCATGTACGCACCGTGACCAGGTAATATTCGAGACTGCCCCCTCCGACGAGCGTCAGGCTGGAGCACGTGGAAAGCGTCGTCCTTCTCGATGAGACCGGTTACGCCAGCGGCACCGCAGCCAAGGCTGTCGTGCATCATGCCCAGACGCCGCTGCACCTGGCTTTCTCCTGCTACTTGTTCAACGGGGACGGCGAGTTCCTGCTGACCAGGCGAGCTGAGTCCAAGCACACCTGGCCCGGGGTGTGGACCAACACGTGCTGCGGGCACCCGCAGCCCGGTGAGCCCATCTCCGGCAGCGTGCAGCGGCGGCTGCAGGAGGAGCTCGGGATCGACTCGGCGAAGCTCATGCTGGTGCTGCCCAGGTTCCGCTACCAGGCGCGGATGGACAACGGGGTGCTGGAGAACGAGGTATGCCCGGTCTACGCGGCGTACTCCGATGACCCGCCAGAACCTGACCCGGCCGAGGTCGCCGAGGTCAGGTGGGTGAACTGGGGCGACTTCTGCGATGCGGTACGGGCCGGCCGGCAGCCCGTCTCGCCCTGGTGCGCCATGCAGCTGGCCGAGCTCAACACGCTCGGCTCCAGGCCGCTGAGGTGGGCTCCGGCCGACGCGGCCCAGCTTCCGCCCGCCGCCATGCCGTAAATTAATCCACAGGCCATCACGCAGGGTTTCCCCAGCAACACACAGTATCGTCCCCATCGCGTCCACAGGGTTATCCACAGGACGTGCGTTCAACCGCGCGAGTTTTACGGGCCGGCGGGGTCGACGGGGCCGGCGGGGTCGGCGGGGTCGGCCGACTCTGGGGGCAGCCCTCTTCTTAGCAGTTCAAGGACGTCGTCAACGACGTCCTCGGGCACGCGACCGCCCGCCGTCCACTCGGTCCAGCGCATGCCGACGAAGTTGCCGATGCCCGTGTAGGCGAAGGCGACGACCTCCGGGTCGTAGCGGGCGTCGACCTCGCGGGCCAGCTGGGCGGCCCGGACGCCGCGCGCATAACCCCGGGTCAGGTTCTCGTAGTACTCGCGGAACAGCGCCGCGTCGATGAACTCGGACTCGCGGACGATGCGATCGATCCAGGGACGCTTGGACAGCATGTCGAAGTACGCCCGGAAGGAGGCGCGCTCCATGGCCCGCTGGCCGCCGTCAGCATGCTCCAGAGCTGCCTTCATCGACCGTCTCAGGTCGGTGTTGATGGCCCGCACCACGGCGGCGAAGATCTCCGCCTTGGACTCGAAGTAGGAGTAGAAGCTGCCTGTGGCCATCCCGGCCCGGGCGCAGATGTCGGCGACCGTCGTCTGGTGATAGCTGCGCTCGCCGAACAGTTCCTCGGCGGCAGTGAGGAGACGGGGTGCTGGCCCGGGGGGAGGTGTTGACCCGGAGGAGCGACCCCCCGGAACCCCCCGATCACGGGAGAGCTGCCCGCCCCCCCGTACCCCCCTGGGCCCCCGTGAACGGGGGGACTCTCCGGCCCCCCGGCCCCCCCGTGGACGGGGGGGCTGCCCGCCCCCGCGGGGTTGGGGGGGCGGGCTGGCATCGGCTGGCATATCGGCTTATCCCTGCCTCATTTGGTGCGGGATGGCCGGGGCGCAGTGTCAGGGAGAGGGGATGCCACTGGCTGGCGCCTGCTGTTCGGTTCCCGTGTAGGTGGTGATGGGACCTGACGAAGTGGTGTCGGTGACCTGGATCGGTCCCTGCTGCGTCACGACACCATTCTTGATGATGCCGATGTAAGCGCCGGTAGCGCCCGCGTGGTCGCCCGAGGAGTAAGCGAACGGGGAGATCATCGGCCCCTGCGGCAGGCCGCCCTCGATCGCTGACAGCAGGCTCGCCCGGGTCGGGTTCCGGCCCGCCTTCAGCATCGCCTGCACGAACGTGTAGGCAACGGCCATGCCGAAGAACACGTTGCCGTCCAGCGGCGCCTTCGCGTCGTACTGGTCGTGCACCTTCTTGAACAGCGTGTACCAGCTGTCGCTGGTGGATAGCGCCGGCAGGTAGGAGTCGGTGATCATCCCGTTGGTGAGCGCGTTGCCGTTGACGGTCGCGCCGCCCTGCTTCGCGAACGACTCCAGCAGCCCGGACAGGGTGATCGGGTCCGAGCCCACGTCGCTGACCACCAGCTGCGGGCTGAAGCCGAGCTTGAGGGTGTTCAGCTTGAGCAGCGCGGTAAAGGCCGGGATGGAGAACGAGATGACCACCTGGGCGCCGGAGGCGCGCAGCGCGGCGACCTGCGGCGCGATGTTCACATTGGTGTCGACGTAGCTCTGCTTGCTGACCACCATCGAGGCCGGGAGCTCGTCTTCCAGGCCCTTGACCCCGTCCAGGCCGAACTCGTCGTCCTGGTAGAAGAAGGCGACCTTCTTGCCGGCGAAGTGCTGCTTCACGTACTGCCCGAGGATCTTCCCCTCGCGCACGTAGTCGAGCTGCCAGCCGAACGTCTCCGGCTCTGTCGCCGGCTCATTCCAGCACTCGCACCCGGACGCGACGAACACGTCGGGGACCTTCTCGGAGTTCAGGAACTGCACCGCGGCCAGGTGGGTGGGCGTGCCCAGGCCGTCGAACATGGCGTACACGTTGTCCTGCAGCACCAGCTGGCGGACGACCGAGGCCGTGGTCGTGGGGTCGTAGCCGTCGTTGAGGTACTTGTAGACGATCTTGCGCCCGTACACGCCGCCGTTCGCGTTGATGTAGCTGAAGTACGCGGCGGACGCGGGCGCGATCTCGTCGTAACCGGGTGCGGCGGGCCCGGTCAGCGGCTGATGGCTGCCGATGGTGATCTGGGTCGAGGTGATCCCGGGCGCGGACGCGGTCAGGGCGGCGGTGGAACTGCCCGAGGCCGGGGCCGAGCTGGAACCCGACGACGAGCACGCGGCGACGGCGAGCGCGGTCACGGTCATGATGGCCGCGGCCTGCCAGCGAAGCCGGGTAGGTCTGATCATGAAGTACCTTCCTTTTCTGGCGGATCCGGGGGGCTTTCTGGTTCGTCCCCCCGGGCTAGCAGGACATGGTGGCTAGTACGGGCCTGGTCGGCCGACGTCGTGACCGGAAGCGCGGGTCCGGGACGCCAGGTCCGGTGCTTCGGGTTTCTCGGAGTACTCGGGTTAGGACCTGTGAACAGGGCAAGAAGCCGTCGCAGCCCGCCCTGGATCCCCTCCGGGAAGAGGAGCATGACGAGGATGAGGATCACGCCGTAGGCCGCCACCGGGATATTGGATCCGACGGAGCTGGAAAGGCCGTGGCTGGTGGCCACGTCCGTGACGTAGGTGGGCGCGAGAACGATCACGAGAGTCCCCCACAGCGCCCCGGGCAGGCTGCCGAGGCCACCGATCACGGCCGCGGTCAGCAGCGCGATGGACAGCGTGATCGTGAAGGCACCGGGTGCGACTATCCCGGTGACGATGGCGAGCAGGGCGCCGGCCAGCCCGGCACAGGCCGCGCTCACGACGAAGGCCAGGATGCGGGCCGCGGCGACGTTCACGCCGTCGAGCGCGGCCGCCACCTCATCGTCGCGCACGGCCCGCCAGTTGCGGCCGATCCGGCTGTAGTACAGGTTGGCCAGCAGGACCACGGTGATCAGCGCCACCGCGGAGCTGACCCAGGCCTGCCACCTGGTCAGCGGGAAGGTCGCACCGAGGAAGCCGGGCGCGGTGAAGGCCACGTTCAGGCCCTGATCCCCGCCGAACAGTCCCGGGTAGGCGTACGCCAGGGACGGCAGCGCGACGCCCAGCATGAGGGTCGCGCCGGCCAGATACGGGCCGCGCAGCCGGGCCGCGGCGGCGCCCACCACCGCCCCGGCGGCCGCGGCCACCACCGCGGCCAGCACCAGCACCGCGACAAAGGGCCAGTTGAGATGCAGCAGCAGCAGCGCCGCGGTGTAACCGCCGATGGCCATGAACGCGCCGTGGCCCAGGGAAATCTGGCCGCTGAGCCCGGTCAGCAAGGTGAGGCCGGCCACCGCCGTCACCTCGACCGCGACCTCGGCGATCTGGTAGTCGCGGAAGGTGTTCAGCTTGATGGACAGGAAGGCGACGACGACCGCCACGACGACGACGGCACCGAGCCTGCGCGGCAGCGTGTGCATGGTCATACCTGCCGGACCCGTGCGGC
>JBEKKH010000624.1:0-4862 GCA_050010815.1 Streptosporangiaceae bacterium
GGTAGCACCAGCGGCGCGCCCAGGGTCAGTTCCTCGACGACATCGCAGCCAACCTCGTCACCGGCCCTGATCGCCAGTTCGAGCAGCGCGGTGCCAGGAACGAGCACGTTGCCCTGCACGGTGTGATCGGCCAGCCAGGGGTGGGACAGCGCGGAGAGCCGCCCGGTGCACAGGAAACCCTCGGCGGAGGCCAGCTCGACCGCGCCGGACAGCAGGGGATGGCCGGTCGTGGTCAACCCGTCACCGGCCGCGGCCCCCGGCACGGCGCTGGGGGTCAGCCAGTAACGCCGCCGCTGGAAGGCGTAGGTGGGCAGGTCGATCCGGCGCGCCCCCATCCCGGCGAAGAACGCCTCCCAGTCGACGGGCGTGCCGTGAGCGTGCAGCCGGGCCACGGCGGCCACGGTGGTGGCTTCCTCGGGCTGGCCCCGGCGCAGGACCGGCACCGCCAGGCCGGCGTCGGCCACCAGGGAAGAGAGCGCGCTGTCGGGCCCGATCTCCAGGAACCGCGTCACGCGCTTGGCCAGCAGCGTGGCCACGCCGTCGGCGAACCGCACCGCCTGGCGGACGTGGCTGACCCAGTAGTCCGCCGAACGCAGCTGTTCCTCCGTGGCCAGCGTGCCGGTGAGGTTGGACACCACGGGGATCGTCGGGGCCTGCGGCGAGAGCCTCTCGACGACCGCGGCGAAATCGGCCAGCATCGGCTCCATCAGGGGCGAGTGGAACGCGTGCGACACGCGCAGCCGCCGGGTCCGCCGCTCGGCGAACGAGGCGGCGATCCCCGCGACGGCGTCCTCGCCGCCGGACACCACCACGGAGGACGGTCCGTTGATCGCGGCGATGGACACGCCGTCGACCAGGAGGGGCAAGACCTCGGCCTCGGTGGCCTGGATCGCCATCATCGCGCCTCCCGGCGGCAGCGCGGCCATCAGCCGGCCACGCGCGGCCACCAGCGCACAGGCATCGGCGAGGGAGAACACCCCGGCCACGTGCGCCGCCGCGACCTCACCGATCGAATGGCCGGCCACGTAGTCGGGCCGCACGCCCCACGACTCAAGCAGCCGGAACAGGGCCACCTCGACCGCGAACAGGGCCGGCTGGGCAAACCCCGTGTCGTTCAGGATCTCTTCATCATCGCCCCACATCACCTCGCGGAGCGACCGGTCCAGGTGCTCGTCCAGCCCCGCGCACACGGTGTCCAGCGCCTCGGCGAAGAGGCCGAACCGTTCGGCCAGTTCCCGGCCCATGCCCGGGCGCTGGGATCCCTGGCCCGAGAACAGCATCGCGAGCAGGCCTTCCGACGTCCGGCAGGCGGGCGACTCGCCGCTGGCCACGGCGGCCAGGGCGGCCATCAGGTCCTCGCGGCGCGCGCCGGCCACGCTGGCGCGAACCTCGAGCGCCGCCCGGGTGGTGGCCAGCGAGTACGCCACGTCCACCGGGTGCGGCTCGCCGTCCGCCAGCCGAGCCCGCAGCCGCCCGGCCTGGGCGCGCAGGGCATCGGGCTCCCGCGCGGACAGGACCCAGGGCACCACCGGGGCCGGGGTGGACCCGCCCTCCACCGGTGCCGGGGTGGACCTGGCCTGAACCGGCGGAACGGACGCAGGTGCCTGCTCGACGAGCACGTGCGCGTTGGTGCCGCTGATCCCGAACGAGGAGATGCCGGCCCGGCGCGGGCGGCCGGTGTGGGGCCAGTCGCGGTTCTCGGTCAGCAGCCGCACCGCGCCCGCCGACCAGTCCACCCGGACGGACGGCTCGTCGACATGCAGGGTCGCGGGCAAGATCCCGTGCCGGATGGCCATGACCATCTTGATCACGCCGGCCACGCCGGCGGCGGCCTGGGTGTGCCCGATGTTCGACTTGACCGAGCCGAGCCACAGCGGCTCGGCCCGGTCCTGTCCGTAGGTCGCCAGCAGGGCCTGGGCCTCGATCGGGTCACCCAGGGTGGTGCCCGTGCCGTGCGCCTCCACCGTGTCGACCTGGTCGGCGGACATGCGCGCGTTCGCCAGCGCCTGCCTGATCACCCGGCGCTGGGAGGGACCGTTCGGCGCGGTCAGGCCGTTGCTGGCCCCGTCCTGGTTGACCGCCGAGCCGCGGACCACGGCCAGCACGGGGTGGCCGCCCGCGATGGCGTCCGACAGCCGCTCCACGACCAGGAAGCCCGCGCCCTCGGAGAAGCTGGTGCCGTCCGCGGCCGAGGCGAACGACTTGCACCGGCCATCGGGCGCCAAGCCACGCTGCCGGCCGAACTCGACGAAGACTCCCGGTGTGGCCAGCACGGTGACGCCGCCCGCCACCGCCAGCCCGCACTCGCCCTGGCGCAGGGCCTGCACCGCCAGGTGCAGCGCCACCAGCGAGGACGAGCAGGCCGTGTCCACCGAGATGGCGGGCCCCTCCAGGCCCAGCTTGTAGGCCACCCGGCCGGACACGACGCTGCCGTTCCCGTCGCTGCCCGGGTAGTCGTGGTACATCACGCCGGCGAAGATCCCGGTCTGGCTGTTCTTGAGCGACGTCGGATCGATGCCGGCCCGTTCCATCGCCTCCCACGACAGCTCCAGGGCCAGCCGCTGGTGCGGGTCCATGGCCAGCGCCTCGCGCGGGGAGATCCCGAAGAACCCGGCGTCGAAGTCCGCCGCGGAGTCCACGAATCCTCCCTCCCTGGCGTAGTACCCGTCGGGGTGCGTGGCCTCGGGGTCGCGCAGCATGGCCAGGTTCCAGCCGCGGTCCACCGGGAACGGGGAGATGGCGTCGGTGCCGGAGGTCACCAGCCGCCACAGGTCCTCCGGGCTCGTCACCCCGCCCGGATAGCGGCAGGCCATGCCGACGATGGCGATCGGCTCGTGCAGCCGGGCGGACAGCCGCCGGTTGGTCGCGCGCAGCAGCACGGCTTCGTGCCGCAGCTCATCGTCACCGGTTTCCGCCTGGTCGACGTCGGCGTCGGCCTGCCCGGGGTCGGGTGAGGTCACCCGGTCGTCCGCGAGCTCAAGCAGGCTGTCCATCAGCCCGGCGTCGCGCAGCCGGCTGGTGGGGATGCTGCGCAGCGCCTGACGGATCTGGTCCTCGCCGGACACCGGCTCCTGGCCCCCGTCAGTGGCCAGCTCGGGGGCCAGCCCGGTGGCCAGCTCGGCGTCGATGCAGGCGGCGACATCCTCGGCGCTCGGATGGTCGAACACCAAGGTCGCGGGCAGCCGCAGGCCGGTGGCCGCGTTGAGCTGGTTCCTGAGCTCGGTGGCGGCGAGTGAGTCGAAGCCGAGCTCGGAGAACGCCCGGCCGGGCTCGATCACCGCGGCCGAGTCGTGTCCGAGGACGGCGGCGACCCGGACCCGGACCAGCTGCAGGATCATCCGCCGCCGCTCACCGGCGCTCAGCCCGGCGAGCTGTTCGCGCAGCCCGGTGACGGGAGTCGCCGGGACGGTCCGGCCGGCGGCGGGGGCCAGGGCGCGCAGCAGGACGGGGACCTCGTCGGTCCGGGCTCGCACCGCAGCGAGGTCCACCCGGACCGGGACCACCAGCGGCCGGCCGCTGCGCAGGGCCAGCTCGAACAGTTCGAGTCCCGCCTGCGCGGAGAGCACCGGCAGGCCGCGGGCGGCCATCCGATGGCGATCCACCTCGGTCAGGTACTGGCCCAGGCCGGCCCCGACGTCCCAGAAGCCGTACGCCATCGAGGTGGCGGGGAGTCCCTCGGCGTGACGATGGGCGGCCAGGGCGTCCAGGAAGACGTTGGCCGCGGCGTAGTTGCCCTGCCCGGCGGTCAGCATCAGACCGCCCACCGAGGAGAGCAGCACGAACGAGGTCAGGTCCATCTCCCGGGTCAGCTCGTGCAGGTGCCACGCGCCGTCGGCCTTGGCGGCCAGCACCCGGTCGATCCGTTCCGGCGTCAGCGCGCCGACCAGGCCGTTGTCCCCGATGCCCGCGGCGTGCACCACCATGGACAGCGGCCGCTCGGCGGTGATCGTGGTGAGGAGGGCGGATACCACGGTCCGTTCGGAAATATCGCAGGCCACCAGCCGGACGTGGGCACCGAGCTCGGCCAGCTCGCGGGTCAGGTCGGTGGCGCCGGGTGCCTGGCCGCCGCGCCGGCTGGCCAGTACCAGGTGCCGCACTCCGCGCTCGGCTACCAGGTAGCGCGCGATCACCGCGCCCAGCCCGCCGGTGCCCCCGGTGATCAGCACCGTGGTCTCGGGGTCGACGTCCGGGTCCTGGTCGCCGGGCTGGATGCGGGTCAGCCGCGGGACCAGGACCTGGCCCGACCTCAGCGCCAGCTCGGGCTGCTCCGAGCCGAGCGCGCGCGGCAGGATCGCGCCGGAGGCATCGGTGTCGTCGCAGTCCAGCAGCGTGAACCGCCCGGGGTTCTCGGACTGGGCGGCCCGCACCAGCCCCCAGACCGGCGCCTGCGCGACATCCACCCGGCCGCCACCGGCCGCCACGCCGTCGTGGGTCAGCACCGCCAGCCGTGACCCGGCGAAACGGTCTTCGGCCAGCCAGCGCTGCACCACCTCAAGCACCGTGTGCACCACGGAACGGACGGCCGGCAGCACCGCACCGCCCGGCGGGACGCAGTCGAGCACCACCACGCCCGGCACCTGGCCGTCCTGCGCCACCTCGGCCCAGCGGCCCCAGGGCACCTCCGTCCCGGTGACCGGCGCCGGGTGCCACTCCACCCCGTACAGGGGAGCCCGCGCGGCGGCGGTCAGCTGGCCGGCGTCCAGGGGGCGGATGGCCAGCGACCCGACCGCGGCGACCGGGGCGCCGCTGGTGTCCGCGATCGCCACCGAGACCGCGCTGTCGCCCACGCTGACCAGCCGGACCCGGACCGCGGACGCGCCGGCGGCCTGGAGCGTTACCCCGCGCCAGGAGAACGGCACCCC
>JBEKKH010000625.1:0-4835 GCA_050010815.1 Streptosporangiaceae bacterium
TCACAAGACCAGGCCTACACCGAGTTCAGGCAGTACTTCTCAAACGAGCCCGCCCTCGTCCAGGACACCCAGGAACGCGACATCCCGGACTCGTTCGAGGTGAAGCTGAAGAATCCCGAGGCCGACTACAACATCGTGGCCAGCGCGGTGACGGGCGCGGCCGGGGTGGAGACCGTGGTCGACGAGATGACGATCCTGGACAAGTTCTACCGGCTGCTCGACGGGGCCAGGAACGCGGTGATCATCATCGCGCTGATCTTGATCGTGGCCGCCATCTTGCTGGTGGCCAACACGATCAGGCTGTCCGCGTTCAACCGCCGCCGGGAAACTGCCATCATGCGCCTGGTCGGCGCGTCGAACTTCTACATCCAGTTGCCCTTCCTGCTGGAAGGGGCGATTGCCGGCCTGATCGGCTGGGCGATCGCCGCGGGGCTACTGGTGGCGGTCAAGTCCCTGATGCTAGATAGCCTGGAACAGTACTTCTCCTTCAATGTAGGTTTGTCCGTCGGTGACCTGATCGAGGTGATCGTGTTCTCGATGGTGGTAGGAGTCGTGCTGTGCGGCGCGACGTCGTTCCTGACGCTGCGTCGCTATCTGCGTGTCTGAGTGGGTGCCGTGCTGGTGATGGGCCGATCCGAGATGGGAGAGACGTGGCTCGGGAGCAAGGGCAGAAGGTCATCGCCCGTAATCGCCGTGCATACCACGACTATCACGTCGAGGACACCTTCGAGGCTGGCCTGGTTCTGACCGGAACCGAGGTGAAATCGCTGCGCGAGGGCCGTGCCTCGCTGGCCGACGGGTTCGCGCAGATCACCGGCGACGAGGTGTGGCTGCACAACGTGCACATCCCCGAGTACATCGGGGGCACCTGGACCAATCACACACCCCGGCGGATCAGGAAGCTCCTGCTGCATCGCAAGGAGATCGACCGCCTGGCCAGCAAGATCGCCGAGCAAGGTTTGACCCTGGTCCCGCTGTCGCTTTACTTCAGGGATGGGAACGTCAAGGTGGAACTCGGTCTCGCCCGCGGTAAGCGGACCTACGACAAGCGCCAGGACCTGGCCAAGCGTGATGCGGCCAGGGAAATGGACCGGGCGCTGAAGCGGCGCAGGTGACGGGCAGGCGAATCGTGTCCTTTCCCCCGGGCGAGCGCCGTGGCCACGCCAGGCCCCGGCGCCCTTCGGCGCCTAGGCCACGCGACATCCTCCCTCCCGGCCCCGCCAACCCTCCAGTTCCCCCGGATCTCGCTAACCCCCCAGTTCCTCCAGGCCTCGCTAACCCTCCAGTTCCCCCGGGCCTCGCTAACCCCCCGGTCCCCCCGGGCATTCGTGTCGCCGGGCCTCCCGGCTCGCGCGTGGCCGGCCCCACCCAGCTGACCCCCGCCGCGACGAGGCCGACCCGTCACGTAACGACCCGGGCCACGGCTCGGCCCGGCCGTAAGCCCTCGCCCGGACGCCAGCGGGCCAGGCGATCGAAGCTGGCCGCGGCCGTCATCGTCGCGGTCGGCGTGCTGGCCATCGGGCTGGCTACCGGTTTCGGTACCGAGCTGTCCGCGGAGCCCACCGTCCAGGCGTTCCTGCTCGACTGGCAGCAGCAGCAGTACGCGGCCGCGGGGGCACTGACCACGGCCGCGCCGGCCACCGTCACCGCCGCGCTGAAAAGCTCCTTCGGGCAGGTCGACGCCACCCAGCTCTTCCTCACCATGAGCTCGATCGTCCAGCACGGCAGTACCGCGCAGGCGTCCTTCACGGCGTCGGTCAGCCTGGCCGGCGAGGAACACATCTGGACCTATCACGGCCGGTTCGGCCTGCGCCGGGTCGGCGGCGGCTGGAAGGTCGAGTGGGCGCCCAGCGTCATCTACCCGAGCCTGGGCCCGGGCGAACGACTGGCCATGGTGACCGAGTTCGCGACCCGGGCGGCGGTCCTTGACGCGGAGGGGAATCCGCTCGAGCTGTCGGCGCCGGCGTACGAGGTGGGAGTGTGGCCCGGCCGCCTGGCCAGCGAGGCGGCGACCGCCCGGCTCTTCGCCGCCCGGACCGGGCTTCAGGCGGGGCAGGTGCTCGGCCAGATCGCGGCGGCCCCGCCCGACCAGTTCTTCCGGCTCGCCACGCTCGACCCCGTCACGTACGCCAGCATGCGCGCCCAGCTACGCCTGGTGCCTGGCCTGGTGGTGCAGCGGGTGTCGGAGCGGCTGTTCCAGGCCGAGGCGAGCGGCCTGGTCGGCGAGGTGGGCAGTGAGGTCAACCCCGTGCTGCGGGCGAACGGCGCTTTCTACCTGCCCGGCACCACGGTCGGGCTGTCCGGGCTCGAGCAGACCTATCAGCATCAGCTGCTCGGCACGCCCACGACCGAGGTGGTCGCGGTGAATCCAGCCGGCGCGCAGACCGCGGTGCTTGCGCGCTGGCCCGGCGTTCCCGGCACACCGGTGCGCACCACGATTCAGGCGTCTGTCCAGAGTGCAGCGCTGAGGGCGCTCGACGGTTCGTCCAACTCCGGCGAGATCGTGGCCGTCCAGGCGTCGACCGGCAAGGTCCTGGCGGTGGCCCGGCGTCAGGCGTCGGGCCCGCTGCCCGCCGCGGGCCCGCTGGCCGCGAAGCTGACGCCGGGTACCGCGTTCACCATCGTGTCGGCGGCCGCGCTGCTCAGCGACGGGCTGACGCCAGCCCAGGCGGTGTCGTGCGAGAACTCTCTGTCAGTCGGAGGACAGACGTTCACCAGCGACGGGACCAGTGCAGAGAAGCCGTTCAGCGCTGATTTCGCCGACGACTGCGGCACCGCCTTCGTGGGCCTGTCCGAACGGCTCTCCTACGCCCAGTTCGACCAGGTGGTGACCACTTTCGGGATCGGATCGGACTGGTCGCAGCTGCCCGTGCCTGCCTTCTCCGGTTCGGTGCCCTCGGCCACCGGATATGCCGATCTCGCCGCCGAAACGATCGGTCAGGGCAGCGTCCGGGTCAGCCCGCTGTCGATGGCGGTGGCAGCCGCGGCCGTCGATGCGGGCAGCTGGCACATGCCGCAGGTCACCCAGGATGTGCCCGACCCGGCCAGCAAGCCGGAGTCCACGCTCGATCCGGCATCCATGGCCGCCCTGCGCAACCTCATGCGCGATGCGGTCAGCTCAGGCGCGGCCCACGCCGCCAGCGTGTCCGGTGCTCAGGTGTACGGCCAGGTGGGTTTGGTCCATTCGAGTTCGGGCTGGATGAGCTGGTTCGTCGGCTACCGCGGCGATATCGCCTTCACGGTGATCGAGACGGGCCGGACCGCGAAGCTGTCCGCCGCGGCCCTAGCTGGCGCCTTCCTGTCCGCGCTGAACGGGTAAATCTCACCCTGAGCAACCATTCGGTCACTAACAGCGTCTTTACTTATGACTGAGGTCCGCTTGGGGGTTGCGGCCCAGTCAACGTGAGGGTCCCGGGTCTCGTCTCGGGGGAGGCCCGGCCGCCAGGCCGGCTCTGACCCTGCCGGTCTGCCCCTGCGGGCGCGTTTCGGCCACAGCCAGCGCCCGCAGGGGCCACTCCGCGTTCCGGCCGCCGTGCTCCGGCCGCGAGAACCATCCCGTGCTCCGGCCCTGACCGCCCGTTCGGCGGGAATCAAAGTTGGCTATCGCCCGTTGTGAGTGTACGGTCGGGTACGGCGGTATGGCTTAGCCGTGCCGGCCAGACAACTCAATAGGGGGTGATCGGTTTCGACTTCGGTGGTCGAACCAGGGGAAGCGGGCCGAGGGTTGCGGTTGTGACCTCGTTAATCCTGTGGCCGCAAACCAATAAGTGCCAACTCAACGCGCACTGACCTCGCTCTCGCCGCTTAAGACGAGTTAAAGAGGTCTGTCAGTCCGGGGACGCCTTCGACCCGGTGCCTGGCATCAGCTAGGAGGATTACCGTCTGACCCGGTCGCGGGGCCAGCTGGGACATCAAACAGTGACTGAGCCTGTCGGCGTCTCGCTTGCGTGATCGCCGGGGCTGAGAAAAGCAGAGCAAGCTGCGCCCGGAGAAGCCCTGGTGAGGTACTGAAGGACGCGGGTTCGATTCCCGCCACCTCCAAGAGTGCTCAAGGTCGGCCTTGAGCGTTGTTGGAGGTGCCCGATAACCCATATCGAGCAAGCATTTCGTGATGTCGTCCGACGTTTATAGCCCCGGACCCAGGTTGGGTTCGGGGCTTTTTCATGTCCGTGCATCCATCACCCCAGCGTCACATCACGCACACAGGTAACTTTGTTCGAATACTGCCACTGAGCCAGCGGTTTAGTTGCCACAAGCCGCGTTATTCGCTAGTATGTTTGATATAAAGCGTCGAAGCGGTGCTCGACCTCATTTCTTCCGAACGGACGGTGGCGCGTGTCCCACGGACCGGCTTCCCCAGACCCCGGGCGGGACGACGATCCCGCCGGGCACGCTGGCGAGCCGGGAGACCTGGGAGAGGTACCCGAGGGGTGGCGCGAGCTGCCGCCCTCCCGTGAGGACTGGCTCACCGAAGACCAGTGGGTGGCGTGGCTGTCCGAGATCGAGCCCGAGGAATGGGTTGACGGGTCCGGCCCTGGCGAGGACGACGAAGACGACGAACCCGGCACCGCGAAAGAACCCGGCACCGCGAAAGAACCCGGCACCGGGAAGGAAACCGGCGCCGCGAAGACGACCCGTCTGCCCAAGGGGGTCGCCCGCCGTTCCCAGGGCCGGCGCCGGGGTCCCGGCCAGCCCGGCTCGGCCCGCCGCGCCCCCGGTGCCTCCCCCGGCCCGGGCGGCGCGTTCGCCACCGGCCACACCCTGGACCTCGCCCCCGGCGGCGCCGCCCTGCACGGCCTGGCCGAGAACGCCGCCGGACCCGACGATTCCTTCCC
>JBEKKH010000626.1:0-4832 GCA_050010815.1 Streptosporangiaceae bacterium
CGGGCGCTACCCTTTGACCCACGAGCCGTGGGGCGTTCGCCGCACCTGTCTTACCGATGGCTTGAGACGGGCAGCAGCCAGACCTGACTGAGCCCCGCTCGCAGTCAGCGTTGACTGCACGGTCACAGGATCGTGATCTTGAGGGTGGCTTCGGCGATCCACTGCGGGCACATGCTGCCCCGGGCGCAGCGGGGCCGCACCGTGGCCATCAGCTCGGCGGTGCCGGGACGCTGCGCGGTGTAGTAGAAGACGCCGGACGTGCACCGCATGGTCAGCATGCCGCCGTCGATCCGGGCAGTGGTGCCCGGGCACGAGCCGGGCACGTCGGGGCCGCTGGCCTTGACCGAGGAGTCCACGGTCACGACGAAGTGCTGGCCGGGTGATATCCGCAGCGTGCCGGGCTGGAAGCCGGGACCGAGCCGGACCGCGAAGATGACCGGCGCCGCGGAGACCGGCGCCGGGGAGCTGCTACGGCCAGGGGTGGGCGCCCCGGCGGGCGTGGCCGCCGATGACGGCATGCCCGCGCCCGCCCCTGCGGACGCGCTGTGCTGGGCGGCGCTGCCGCAGGCGCACAGCACCCCGGTGAGCGCGAGTCCGGTCAGCGCCGCGCTGACGGGGATCCGCTTCTGCATCACTGCTCCTGCGTGCCGGGAACTGCTGGCCCCTTGGACGCGGCATCCCCCTGCATGGTTCCCTTTGCGTTGCCGCCCGGCCGCAGACAGCATGGCTCCCGCGGGCGCGGGCGCCCCTTCCCCGGCTGACCTGGCCGAGCGGCCGCAGCGAACACTGCGCGCCCGCCACGGGAGCTAGCCCAGCAGAGTGGTGGCACCCTCACGCAGGCAGATCCGCCCGCCGCCATGACCGCCCGCCAGCCCGACTGACCAGGCAGACGCGCGGAATGCGGCATGAGCGTAAGTTCGGATGTGTCAAGTCGTGAGTGCGCTGTAGCCGAAAGACGCCTGATGGCGTATATGGCCAATGGGGCATGTGATTGGTCTGGATGCTGATTTTAGCCACTGGTATATCATGCGTGCTACTGACGGGTCGGGAAGTGTTGCCAACGGACCACCCAACATCGAGGGCAGCGGAAGCGCTGTAAGGGCCGCAGAAGTAGGGCAAGTCCGGTGGCTGGACCTCGTGGTCAGGGTTAGGGCAAACTTGTATCAAATGGACGCGCTAGGTACCGGAGAGTACGCCATGAGTATTAGACAAAGCAAACCTGTGAGATTGAGGAAGTCCTGGCGTACAAAAGACGGGGCGACTATTCCTGCGGGAACAGAAATCTGGGTGCACGAGGAGCAGGAACAGGAACTCCGGGAAGGCGGCTTCCTTGAAGATTCGAACGCCCAGGATTACAGCGACCCGATACCCGGCGGAGCCGTGGAAGATGACGACATGCCCTTGACTTATGGGCCGGGGGAACCGGACGTGGAGTTCCTCGACGTTCACGATGACACTCCAGGAAGCTAGAGACGCCGCGTCTGTTTGTTCAAGTCAAGCCTTTCGTTGAGGCGCGTGACGACATAGGTCAGTGCTGCGTGTCGAGTTTTTTCGGCGTCAGCCCCGCTCGGCAACGGGAACTCGATACGCGTGTCCCAGTTGAATCTAGTGGCTGCATCGGGAGGCTCCCATGACTTTGGTTTGCTCAGCTCGCCCCCTACCATGCCTATTAGTGCCCACTGAAGATAGGCTTCCGCAACGAGCGTTCGCCATACAATGGGCTTTCTTAGCGGGTTAGCTCCGAGTAGGCGCATCTGTATACGGTTTATTATCCGCCTCGCTTTCTCGTCTTCTCGGTAGCTATCCTGAAGCTCAGAGTAGTCCATCCAACGGGTGGCGCCATCAGTGTCTCTGACGGTTAGGAGCGTAATAAGGAGTTCCAGTTCACCCAAGCCGATATGTTGGCGTTCGGCCTCAGTTTTCCAAATGTAACTAAGCTTAGGCTCCGTCTCCGCGAGTTCCTCGCCACTGGTCAGCACGCGCGCGATCTCCTTTGCCACCAAGTATTGTCCGCGCACTGTTGAGTCGACTCCCAGGTCGACAGCTGTTAGATGCCGTTGAATCTGCCGGATAACGACTAGAGGACTCGCCAGGCGATGAATCGTACTTAGCATTACGTATGAACCTGGTTTTTCAAGGCGACGGAATACCCGTGGTTGCTGTAGTGCGACAATGCGGTCATAGGAACTTTCGCAAAGCTCACTCAGCTGGAACAATAGCGGCTGTATTTGCATGTAGAGACGTTGCCGCGCTTCGTATTGGTAAGCGCGTCTCGCCTTTTCCTCGTCCGCTTCACTGGTTAGCTGAGCGTTAAGTATCGCGAGTCTTTTACTCGTGTCAGTTAGTTTATTATCGCGCGTCTCGTTTTCTTTAGCGGTCCTGTGCTGGCTATGCCAACTAAATAGAGCTGTGACGACGGCGGCCAGGAAGGCAAGGCCGCCGGTCACAAGTGCCGGTATCCATGACATCCTACAAGTGTTACTCCTGGTAGACCATAAGTCGAGTAGTGACATGCCTTAAGGCTCATCGGTTCCTCGATGCCGACGTTTCACCGAAGCCGGTGATTGAGCCCGTTCGATTCGTGTATGAGCCAGCAGCGCCCTAGCGTATAGTCGGCAAGGGGTAGCCTGGTTTGCCAAGTGACCGATATGGCTTCAGGTAAGGCGGCGCCGCCATCCTCAGGGGCGCGGCAGTGACAAGGCCCGAGTCATCTTCCGTCTGACTAGCCGCGCTGGTGGGAAATAACGACAGTCGATCATACGTACTCATCTCTGCATGAGCGGTAAACCGGCCAGCAGGCTGACAAACCGGCCAGCAGGCTGACGAAAGTCGAGAATGCGCACCAGGCCAGCGACGGGCGGCAGGGTGTTCGATTCGTATGGCGCAGAACGCACAGTCAGCGAACACGGCAGCCGCGTAAGGCGGCTATGCGCTACGCCCGTTTCGGGTGGGCCCGGAGCCAATGGCCTTGCTTTAGGCGATCTGCCAGGGGTAGAGCAAGTGGAACTCGATTTTCCGCACGACGTTGGTGACGCTGGGCTCGCCGGGCTTGCGAGCGGGGAAGTCGCCGGCTTTCTTGGATTTCCTGGGGCTAGCTCGGTCGGGGCGGTCGCGGACGAAGAATCCGGGCATGAGGATTTTCAGCAGGAACGTGGCGATGGCGAGTTCTGGCTGGTCAGGGGGAAAAAACCGCGACGGATTCCGTCGCGGCGGCTAGGGCGTGCGGGAAGCTGATCCGTGCCGGCGGGATGCCCGCCGCGTTCACCGCGATCCCGACGATCCTGCAGATGGCCTGGTAGACGGCGAACAGCGCCCACATTTCCTGCATCACGCCCTCGGGGTCCTTGGACCGCAGGACGGGCTGGCCCTCGCCCATGTCCGTCTTGTGATGGCCGATGACGGTCTCGCATCCCCACCGGTCCGGATAGCAGCACGCCAGGTCCAGCGCCGGGTACTCCTCCACGTCGAGCAGGTCCGTGACCAGCGCGAACACTTCCGAAGTCTCCTCGGTGCCGCCTTGGGCGGCGGTGTGCACGGTGTACTCGATGACCCGCACCGTCAGGACGGGGCCGTCGCTCCTGCGGGGCGGCTTCAGCTCGGCGAGATAGGTGCCGTCGGCCAGGGCTTTCACCGGCTTCAGCGTGAAGGACGCCGAGGCGCGCCACAGGATATGCGCCCCTGTGGCGAGGAAGGCGCGCGCCAGGGACCAGGACAGGAACTTGCGGTCCGCGAGCACGAGCATGCCCGGGCCGAAGCATCCCAGCAGATCCCGGGCCAGCGGCTGTTCCGCGGTCCGGTACGAGTCCATCGCCGCCCCGAGCAGGCTCCCGGTCCCCGACTCGGCCGCCGCCACCCACCGGACCTGCGGAAGCGCGCCGTCCCGGGACTGGTTCGACGGCCGCCCGAAGAACGCGTCATTCTCCTTGCTGTCCGGCACGTCGGTCGTGGACCCGTCCATCGAGACCACTCGCAGCCCGCAGCAGAACACGCCCGGCGCCCCATCCGCGCCCGTCGGCCCCGCCGCGTGCTCGAACAGCATCCGCACCGGGTCCGCGCCGAGCTTTCCGCGGCCCCGCGACAGGGAGGAGATGTTCGGCTGCTTCCACCGGCGGCCCTCGCCGGCATCGACCCAGCCGCCGGGGTCCAGCTGCCCGGCCAGCAGGTCCGCGCCGCGCCGCTGGTGGTACAGGCCGTCGGCCAGCTTGGCCATCACCTGCCCGTACCCGCAGTTCCGGCCCCGGAACAGCCACAGCGCCAGCACGAAGTACACCATCAGCCGGGCCGGCAGCAGCCGGCGCCGCTGCTCCCGCGTCCCGGTCGCCCCGACGACCTCATCAACCAGCTCTGGCGGGAACGCCCTGGTCAGAACCCCGATCGAGATCCGGTCCGGCAGCCACCCGTCCGGCGACAAACCCTCAGTACCATCATGAGCCACAAAACGGTTACATTACCACATCACGTCTTAAGGCAAGGCCATTGGCCCGAGAGGGCCGACTCTCGGCGTGCTATTTCCGAGGGCGTGACGTACTGCGTTCGCGGTATGCCGAAGTGACCGCGCTGGGTTGACGCGCGACGGCCGCATCCCCTGGAGAGTTGGTAACACCGATTCATTGAGCTTTAGAAGGGTACTCTCGTCATGGGTGGACTGGCACGCTGGTGCATACACCATAAAATCCTGGTTCTGCTTTCCTGGGTAACAATGCTTGTGGCCCTGGGCGGGGTGGTGGGGCTCGCAGGGTCGGCCTTCAGCGATTCCACGTCGCTGCCGGCCAGCGACTCGGCAACGGCGTACAACCTGCTGGCCCGCGCCGGAAGCGACGCCGCTAAGGTGA
>JBEKKH010000627.1:0-4791 GCA_050010815.1 Streptosporangiaceae bacterium
TTCCAGCCCGCCATGCTGACATCCGCGTTCGCCCGGCAGGTGATCGCGCCCGCCGGGAGCGGTCAGCCGGGGTTCGTCTCCTGGCCCGTGCACGAGGCGGCCAGCATCATCGCGCGCTCCCCGGCCGCCGCGGACGTCATCTTCGGCCTGATCCAGCTGGCGCTGGGCGCCGGCCTGCTGCACAGGCGGACCGTCCGGTGGGCGCTGGCGGCCTCGGTGGGCTGGGCGTTGTCCGTCTGGTACCTGGGCGAGGGCCTGGGCGGCCTGTTCGGCGGCGGTGCCAGCCTGCTCACCGGGGCACCCGGGTCGGCGCTGATGTACGCGGTCGTGGCCTTGACCGTGTGGCCGCGCCGGGACCGCGGCCCGTCCGGTCAGCGCCCGGCCCGGTGGGCGGCGGCGGCCTGGGCCGCGGCCTGGCTCGGCGGGGCCATGCTTCAGCTGCTACCGGGCCGCGACACCAACGCGTCCCTGTCCATGGCCCTGAACATGAACGCGTCCGGGGCACCGGGATGGCTGGCCGGCCTGGACCACCACCTGTCCGCCCTGGCGCCCTACGACGGCGTTTCGCTCGTCCTGGACCTGATGGTCCTGCAGGCCCTCGTCGGGCTCGGGGTCCTGGCGGGCCGCCGCACCAGGCGGGCGGCCGTCCTGGGCGGTATCGCCGCGTCGCTGGCCTTCTGGGTGACGGGTCAGGGCCTCGGCCAGTTCTGGTCGGGCCTGTCCACCGACCCGAACACGGCACCGCTGCTGATACTGCTGGGCGTGACGGTCCTCGGCGCGGCCCCCTGGCGGCACCCGGACCGGCAGACCCGGCGGCCGGACCCGGAGCCGGCCAGGACGAGCGCCGCCGAGCTGCCCGCCCTGAGCCGGGCCTAACTCATAACTCCGGGTCGGGGCGAAGGGCTCGGGTCTCGATGACGGCGAAGGCGGCGGGAGGCACCGCGACCGTGTCCTGGTTGATCGCGACGCCGGAGCTCGACGCGGTGAGCACCCCGATGCCGCGCTGCCCGAGCGGCAGCTGGACGGCCTGCGGGCCGATATTCGCCACAATCCGCAGCCGTCCCCGGCTGACCATGATCCACCGCGCGTCCTCGTCGAAGTCGGCGTGCACCCGGTCCAGCCGCGGGTCGGTAAGCTCAGGCCGGGCCCGGCGCAGCGCGATCAGCTCCTGGTACCAGGCCAGGATGCCGAGGTGCGGGTCGCGGTCGAGCTGGGTCCAGTCCAGCTTGGAGCGCAGGAAGGTCTGCTTGTCCTGCGGGTCGGGCACCTCCACCTCCTCGCCCCAGCCGTGCGAGTTGAACTCGGCCTTGCGGCCCTCGGCCACGGCCTCGGCCAGCCAGGGTTCGATGTGGTCGGTGAAGTACTGCCACGGGGTATCGGCGCCCCACTCCTCGCCCATGAACAGCATGGGCGTAAAGGGCGAGGTCAGCACCAGGCCGGCCCCGACCTTGACCAGGTCGGCCGGCAGCGTCGCCGAGATCCGGTCACCGGTGGCCCGGTTGCCGACCTGGTCGTGATTTTGCAGGTAGCCGAGGAAGCGGTGGGCCGGGAGGCGGAACACGTCGACCTGCCGCCCGTGCGTCCGGCCGCGGAACTCGGACCAGCTGCCGTCGTGGAAGAACACCTTGGTGTAGGTCTTGGCCAGCGTGGCCAGCGACCCGAAGTCGCAGTAGTAGCCCTGCCGTTCGCCGGTGATGGCCGCGTGCACGGCATGATGAAAGTCGTCGCTCCACTGCGCGGTGAGCCCCTGGCCGCCCGCTTCCCTGGAGGTGACCATCAGGGGATCGTTGGTGTCGGACTCGGCCACCAGCACCAGTTCGCGGTTGAGCCGGGCCGCTAGGGCCTGCACCTCGGTGGCGAGCTCCTCCAGGAAGTGCAGGGCCCGGTGGTCTTCCAGCGCGTGCACGGCGTCCAGCCGGAGCCCGTCGAAATGGTAGTCCCGCAGCCACATCAGCGCATTGCCGATCAGGAAGGACCTGACCTCATCCGAGCCGGGCTGGTCCAGGTTCACCGCGGGACCCCAGGGCGTCTGGTGCGCCGCGGTGAAGTACGGACCGAAGTCGCCAAGCCGGTTGCCGATGCCCACGTGGTTGTACACCACGTCGAGCAGCACGGCCAGGCCGCGCGCATGGCAGGCGTCCACGAACCGCTTCAGCCCGTCCGGGCCGCCGTACGGCTCGTGCACCGCCCACAGGTTGATGCCGTCGTAACCCCAGCCGTGCTCACCGGGAAACGCCGCCACCGGCATCAGCTCCACCGTTTGCACGCCGAGGTCACGGAGGTGATCGAGCCGGCCGATGGCCGCGTCGAACGTGCCCTCCGCGGTGAACGTGCCGACGTGCAGCTCGTAGAGCACCGACCCGTGCAGCGGGCCGCCGCGCCAGCTCCGGTCCGTCCAGCGGAAGGCGGAATGATCGTATGTGCGGCTCAGGCCGGTGATCCCGAACGGCTGCCGGAGCGACCGCGGGTCGGGCAGCAGCTCGCCGCCGTCCAGCCGGAACCCGTAGTCGATCCCGGCCGCCACGTCGGGCACGTCCGCGTTCCACCATCCGGCGTCGGGACCGGCCCTTTCCTGGCCGCCGGCGCCGGCGCTTTCCTGGCTCATCGGGTAACGCTGTCCGGCCACCTCGACCTCGACCCGTCCCGCCGTCGGGGTCCAGACGCTGAACGTGGTCACCGGCCGCTCCCGCCGGCCAGCCGGTCCTGCTCCCCGGGATGGACCCCGTATTCCCCGGCGGTGGTCCGGTGCCCGGTGTCGTAGACCCGGTCCGGGATGAGCAGGGCCACCGGCAGCCGCCGGGTCAGCTCGTCCAGCGGCGGCCGCGTCCCGGCGTGCCTCACCCCGGTCAGCACGTCCCGCCAGTGCACCTCGGGCAGCGGCAGCACGGTGTCGGCCCAGCCGCCGCGCCGCCGGAGCCCGGCGGGCAGCCGGGTGATCACGGTGACCGCGTGGTCGCCGCGCAGGAAGGCGACCGCGTGCTCGGCGGCCGGGCCCTCGCAGGCCAGCGGGACGTAGCCGCCGGAGAACCACTCCGGATGGTCCCGGCGCAGCCGCAGCGCCCGGGAGGTCACCAGCAGTTTCTCCGCGTCCAGGCCGACCGCGGCGTCCGGGCCGGCTTCGAGCGCGGTCAGCAGGCGGCAGCGCCGCTGATAGTCGACGGGCCGCCGGTTGTCCGGGTCCACCAGCGACAAGCCGGTGAGCTCGCAGCCCTGGTAGACGTCGGCCACCCCCGGCATGGTGAGCTGCACCAGCTTGGCGCCGAGGGAGTTCACCCGGGCGTCCGGGGCGATCCGGGCCACGAAGCCGGCCACCGCGGCGGTCAGTTCCGGGTCGCCAGACACCGCCTCGGCCAGACCGAGCACGGCCGACTCGTACCCGGGCCGCGGCACAGTCCAGGACGTCCGCGTCTTGGCCTCGTGCATCGCCTTCCCGAGGTATCCGGCCAGGCGCTCACCGCCGACCGGCCAGGCGCCGACCAGGGTCTGCCACATCAGGTACTCCAGGTCAGGCTCGGGTGCCCGCTCGGTGGCCTGCGACGCGGCGCCGTCGGTGAGCCACCGGGCCAGGCCGTGCCACTCGGCGACCTGATGCGCCCATTCGGCCGGCCATTCGGCCAGCACGGCCAGCCGGGCCCGCACATCCTCCTGCCGCTTGGTGTCGTGCGTGGACAGCGTGGTCAAGGTGGCCGGCCAGCGGGCGGCCAGCCGGCCGGCCTGGTGGTGGAACTCCGCCGGGCTGACACCGAAAACCTCCGGGTTCCCGCCGACCTCGTTCAGCGCGGCCAGCCGCGACCAGCGGTAGAACGCGGTGTCCTCGACCCCCTTGGCCAGCACCGGGCCCGTGGTCTGGCCGAAGCGGACGACCAGCTCGTCCCGAGCCGCCTGCTGCGCTGCGTCGGCTGCGGTGCCGCTCCGGCCGAGCACGGCCGCGCAGACGGCATCCAGGGCCGAGTGCAGGCCTTCTTCCAGGTGCTCACGGGCGGCCGAGGCGGCCGCCCGGAGTACGGCGGAGGCGGCACCGGGCGGCGGCTGACCCGGGGTCACGTAGGCCCGGTACACGCCGAATTCGGCCAGCAGGGCCACCAGCACGTCGTGCAGGTCGGCGGCGCTGAAGGTGGCCAGCGCCGGGAAGTCCGCCCGGGCGAACAGCCGGGTCAGCCGGGCCAGCTCGGCGGTGAAGGTACCGCCGGCGATGGACTGCTTGGCGTCCCGCTCCACCTCGGAGAAACTCTGCCTGCTGCCGGTGAAGCGGGTGTACTCCTGGGTCAGCGGCTCTTCCCCGGCGGGGTCCACGAACAGGCCGCCGACCAGGTTGAGGGTGTCGTAACCGGTGGTGCCCGCGCAGGACCAGCCGGGCAGTTCCTCGTCGTAAGCCAGGATCTTCTCCACCACGACCCAGGCGCCGCCGGTGGCCGACGCCAGCCGGTCCAGATAGCCCGCCGGGTCGGCCAGCCCGTCCGGGTGGTCCACCCGCAGGCCGTCGATCAGCCCCTCATCGATCAGCCGCAGCAGCACCTGGTGGGTGGCGTTGAACACGTCGGGATCCTCGACCCGGACCGCGATGAGCGTGTCGATGTCGAAAAACCGCCGCCAGTTGAGCTGGGTCGCCGCCTCGTGCCAGTCGGCGAGCCGGTAGTGCTGCTGGGCCAGCAGCACCCCCAGCGGCAGGTCGGCGACGCCGTCCCGCAGCGGCAGCACATGGTCGAAGTAGCGGAGCACCGCCCCGGAGTGCCCGGGATGCCCGGGGTAGCCGGGGTTCCGCAGGGCCGTGTCGATGATGAAGTCGTCCAG
>JBEKKH010000628.1:0-4784 GCA_050010815.1 Streptosporangiaceae bacterium
CGTTCGGCGACCTGTCGCCTCCGGAGAGGCCGTCGCGCAGATCACCCGGCGCGGACTGACCCCGGCCGTGCTCGAGCTGCTTGACCGGTTCTGCCTGCAGGCCGTGGAGGACTGGAAGCACCTGGGCATCGGCACGGACGCGGCCGCACTGCTGCTAGCCCGGGTGGACACGCCCGGGGAATCGGGCGCGGCCGAGGCGGACGCGATCGCCGCGGCCATGGCCGGCGCGGGCGCGATATGGGTGGAGCAGTCGACCGACGCCACCGAGGCCGAGGCGCTGTTCGAGGCCCGGCTGCTGGCTTACCCGGCGCTTGAGCGGCTCGGACCGGTGCTCACAGAAGACGTCTGCGTGCCGCGGTCCCAGGTCCCCGCGATGCTGGCGCAGGTCGGTGCGATCGCGGCCCGCCATGGCGTGCACATCGCGACCATCGCCCACGCCGGCGACGGCAACCTGCACCCGCTCATCATCACCCCGCCGGGCGACGCAGCGGCCCGCCTTGCGGCTCAGGCCGCGTTCGAGCAGCTCCTGGACGCGGCGATCGCCCTGGGCGGCACCGTCACCGGCGAGCACGGCGTCGGGATCCTCAAGCGGGACGGCATGCGCCGCGAGCTCGACCCCGGCTCTCTCGCCCTGCAGTCGGCGGTGCGCCGTGCGCTGGACCCGCTCGAGATCTTCAACCCCGGCAAGGGCTAGGCCGTAGAGCTCTGGGCGGCCTAGCCCTTGCACCCGCCCCGGCGCCCCCGCCGGCTCCTGCACGCGGCAATGCCGCACCGATCAGGGCAGCGACCAGTGCTGGTTGGCGCCACCGTTGCAGTCCCAGATCTGCAACTGGGTACCTGGCGTCGTCGAGAAGTTCGGATCGTCGAGGCACTTATTGGATTGCGGGTTATAGAGCGACCCGTTGGATTGCGGGATGAAGACCTGCGCGGCGGTGTCATTACAGCTGTACAGGTCCACCGTGGTCCCGTCGGCGGTGCCGCCGCTGTTGATGTCCATGCATTTGCCCAGGGCTTGCAACGTGCTGCCGGCCTGGACGACCGTCCACTGCTGGGCGTTGGTCCCGTTGCAGGTATACACCTGGACCGGGGTGAAGTTCGCGCTGTTGGCCCCGCGCACGTCCACGCACAGGCCGCCGTAGCCGACGATCGGGCCGGTGGTCCCGCCGCCGCCGCCGCCACCTCCGCCGCCGGAGCCGGACGTGGTGTAGGCCGCCACGTACTGGACGCTCATCGTGCCGCCCGAGGTGGTGGACCCGCTGGGAGAGGTGCAGTTGCACACGCCGTTCGGATACCCGCCGCCCATCGCGAGGTCGAAGATGACGGACATGTTGTGGTCGAACGCGGCCTGCCAGGT
This sequence comes from Streptosporangiaceae bacterium, assembly GCA_050010815.1. GTDB lineage: Bacteria > Actinomycetota > Actinomycetes > Streptosporangiales > Streptosporangiaceae > Palsa-504. Next base: position 1,355 of record JBEKKH010000628.1, read on the forward strand.
CGAGGTGCCGATCTGGCTCTCGGACACCGAGAAGTACTCGTTGCCGTCGAGGTAGAAGGTGATCGACTCGTCCGAGGCGTTCGTCCGGTTCTCGATCATCGTGTAGGTGTGGTAACCGGTCTGGCAGCCTGAGCAGGCGCGCAGCCCGCTGCCGATGCCGTCCGTCTCGTTGCAGGGTCCGCCCGGGTCGGTACCGCAGTGCACGGTGCCGGAGAGTTCGGACAGCGCGTTGACGTCCTCCATGATGTCGATCTCGCCGTTTTCCGGCCACTGGCCGGGGCCGAGCATCCAGAAGGCCGGCCAGTAGCCGAGCCCGTTTGCCGGGTTGGGCTGCTCGATGGAGGCGGTAACTTCCAGCTCGCCGCCGGCCGGCGCGCCGACGTTGGCGGACGTCGTCTGAACCCGGCCCGACGTCCAGTTGCTGCCGGAGCCGAGCGCGGTGATGTCGAGGTCTCCGTTGCCGTCGAGGTGGACGTTGCTCGTCGAGTTCGTCATGGTCTCGATCTCACCGGTACCGAAGCTCGAGCCCGGGCCGGTGTCATACTGCCACTGCGAGTCGATGCCCGAGCCCGAGGACCCGTTGAAGTCGTCGCTGAACTGGGTCGTCCAGCCGGACGGCGGCGGGGGTACGGCATCTGGCGCCGCGGGCCTGGCGGTGGCCGTAGCCGAGGCGGTCGTCGTAGCCTGGGCGCTCGCCGCGGGGGCGGTCAGGGCGAGCACCGGAAGCGCAGCCACGGCCACCGCAATCGCAGCCCGCCGGGCGACTTTTTCTAGCCATCTGTGCATGCGCGGCCAGCTTCCTTCCGTATTTATAAGGAAAGCTTTCTATTTGGCGTAAGCGAACGTAACTCCGCTCCTGCCGCGCGTCAACACTTACCCGGCGTTTTTTTCAAAGCTTGAATTAACTGCACCAGTAACACGTTCGTAATAATCACACGGGCACCACCAGCAAGCCCTTTCACACGCTGGGCACCACCCGGTCGAGCCAGCTGTTCAGGGCGGCGATGACCTCGGCCCGGTTGGTCTCGTTCAGGATCTCGTGCCGGGCGCCGGGATAGGTGCGGATCGTCAGGTCGGTCAGGCCCGCGGCCTGGTACCGGTCGGTCAGCGGGGTCAGCAGCGCGAGGCCGCCGTTGAGCGGGTCGGCCTCCCCGGCCGCGACGTAGAGCGGCAGGTCGGACCTCATCGCGGCGAGCTGGGCCGGGTCGGCGAGGCGCCGCGCGCCGAAGAACATGCCCTTGGCCGATTCGGTATCGATCCCGAAGCCGCAGCCCGGGTCGGCGATGTAGGCGTCCACGATGGCCTCGTCGCGCGAGAGCCAGTCGTAGTCCGTGCGTGCGGGCTGGAACGCCGCGTTGAACATGGCCAGGTCCAGCGGCTGGTCCAGGTCAAGCCCGGGCTCGAGCAGGTCGATCGCCGCGGTCCCGGTCAGCACCGCGGCATCGACGTCGGCGCTGTGATCGAGCAGGTACTGCTGGACGGCGAACGATCCCATGCTGTGCCCGAGCAGGATCAGCGGCAGGTCCGGGTGGTCCACGCGGATCTTGGCCGAGAGCAGGCCGATGTCGTCGACCAGGGCGGCCCAGCCGCCGGCACCCAGGTTGCCGTACGCATCGGGGTCCCCGCTGGCGCCGTGACCACGATGATCCTGGGCGTAGACCACGAAACCGGCGTCGTTCACGGCCCGCGCTACGTGATCGTAACGCCGGGCGTGCTCGCCCATCCCGTGGGTCAGCTGCACCGCGGCCCGCGGCGCGGCATCCTCCGGGTCCCACCGGTAGGCGACGATCTTCGTGCCGTCAGCCGACTTGTAATCGAGCTGGCTCATGGGCATGGTGGCTGTCCTCTCGTGCGGCACGCGAGCCCGGACATCGGTGGCCGGCGTCGGCGAGCTCGCGTGGGATAACTTAAGTTAAAAAGCCCTTGGCGACAAGGACGGACATGGGCCGAACGGACCGCCGTTCGTGCCCGGCACGAGGCACCACCAGGAGGGCCCGAGTGACCGCCGCCGGAACCGCACCCGGAGCCAGCGAGGCCGAACGCTGCGTCCTGACCGCTGATCACGACCGGGTCCGGGTGCTGACCTTGAACCGCCCAGGCACGCGGAACGCGATCGACCTCGAGCTGCGGGTCGTGCTCGCCGAGGCGATCGAAGGCGCGATGGCGGACGACGCGGTGCGGGTCATCATCGTGACCGGGGCGGGCGGGACGTTCTGCTCGGGCGGTGACATCTCCACCATGCGCCGGCAGGGGGCCGACGGCATCAGGCCGCGTACCCAAGCCGTCCAGCGTGTGATCAGGGCCATCTGGAACGGGCCCAAACCGGTGCTGGCCGCGGTCGAGGGCTACGCGGTCGGGGCGGGCGCCGCGCTGGCCCTGGCCTGCGACCGCGTCGTGGCCGCGGCCGACGCGAGGCCAGGCTGATGGATACCGACGACTTCGCGGAGGGCATCGCCGCCTTCGCCGCGCGCCGCAAGCCCGTCTTCCGTGGCCGCTAGCCCCCCGCCCCTCAGGCTATTCTAATATCAATTAAAGGAAGTCGATGGCACCGGCGGGGCTGAGGTGGGAGCAGGGAGGTAGCGCATGACGGATCTCCTGCCGGACTACCAGGGGCTGATCGAGCCGGACCGGGTCCATGGCTCGCTCTACACCGACCCGCGGATCTTCGCCGATGAGCTGACCCGGATCTGGTACCGCACCTGGGTCTACGTCGGGCACGCCAGCGAGGTCTCGGAGCCGGGCGACTACGTGCGCAAGCGCATCGGCCTGCAGGACGTCATCATGACCAGGGGCGCCGACGGCGCCGTCCACCTGCTGCTGAACCGGTGCGCACACCGGGCCAACCTGGTCTGCGCGGCCGACCGGGGCAACGCCAAGTCCTTCCGCTGCCCGTACCACGGCTGGACCTACCGCAACACCGGCGAACTGATCGGTTTCCCGTTCAGCCAGGGCTACGGCGGCCGGGGCACCATCGAGGCCGAGCTGTCGCTGGCCGCGGTGCCGCGGATCGACTCCCACCAGGGCTTCGTGTTCGCCAGCATGGCCGCGGATGGCCCGAGCCTGGCCGAGCACCTCGGCGAGGCGGCGGGCGAGCTTGACCGGCTGGCGCGGCTGTCCCCGGATGGCGAGGTCGAGCTGACCGCGGGCTGGCTCAAGCACCGCACCCGGGCGAACTGGAAGCTCCTGGCCGAGAACGAGACCGACGGCTACCACCCTCAGTTTGTGCATGGCTCCATCTTCAGCGTCACGCAGAGCCCGATCGGCGCGCTGTACAGCGACAAGTCGGCCGCGGTGACCAGGAACCTCGGTCACGGGCACAGCGAGAACGACCTGCGGCCGGAATTCCGCCGGATGGCCGAGCCGATGCGGTGGTTCGGCACCACGCCGGCCCGCGTGCCGGATTACGTGCGCGCGATGCACGAGACCCACG
>JBEKKH010000629.1:0-4780 GCA_050010815.1 Streptosporangiaceae bacterium
TTTCCAGCTTCCTTTCCAGCAGTACGCGCACATTGCGGCCGGCCTGCTGGAATTTGGCGGCATCACGGTTGCTCTCCTGCTCGCCTTCGCCCGGACACGCGGCGAGCAGGGAGCCCCCGCCCGGGTTTACCGGGGCGTGACGATGGCAGCCGTCGTCGCCTACCCGCTTCTCGGCGCGGCCTACCTGCTCAACGTCCTGGGCGGTGTCATGGAGGCAGTCTTCTTCGCGGGTTTCACCATCATTGTGCTGACCCAGCTCGTGGAGCGAACTAACCGGCGGCCAGCGCGTCCGTGACCACCTGGGCCAGCGCGGCGAGGAGCCGGCCATCGGGGTCGTGGTCCGGATTGACCTCGGTGATGACCAGCCCGCCGAACTTCTCGCCGCGGGTGAACGCGGCTAGGGCGGCGCTGACCTGGTCCAGCGTGAGCCCGGCGAAGTGCGGGAAGTTCGCCAGCGGGAACAGCCCGGTGTGCAGCACGTCCACGTCCAGGTGCACCAGGTAGGAGTCCGTCCGCCGTTCCAGGTAGGCGACGGCGTTGCGGGCCTGTCCGGCCGGATCGGTCCGTACCGCCGGGGCGGGAGCGGCGTAGAGATGCCGGCTGACCAGTTCGGTCCACTGGCTGGTATCCAGCTCGGCCGGGTCGAACCCGAACAGCACCACCTGATCCGGCCGCAGCAACGGACGGCGGGAGCCCAGGCCGGCCAGCCGGGGCGAGCCGCCGCCGAGCATGTGGGTCATGCCCATCGTGTCGGCCACCGCGGAATCGGTGTGCTCGGGGGTGGACAGATCCGCGTCGCCGTCGAAGTACACCAGCCCCGTCGGGCCAGACCCGGCCAGCACTCCGAGCGTGATCGTGCAGTCGCCGCCCAGGACGAGGGGCAGTCGCCCGTCGGCCCGGATCGCGGCCACCTCGGCCGCGACGGTCTGAGCCACCGCGACGACGCGTTCGGTATCACGAAGCCCGTCGTCCGGCCGAACCGGGCGGAACGGTGCCGCAGGCAGGTCACCGCGATCCTCGACGTCCAGCCCGGCCTGGCGCAGCCCCTCGATCAGCCCCGCGGCCCGCCAGGCGGCCGGGGCCTTGTCCTGCCCGGGATTGTGCGAACCCGCCGAGGTCGGTACCCCGAGGATGCTCACCCGCTGTTGCCTTATCACCGTGACACCTCCAGTAACGCTTTAAAATTAGTTAACACGTTACTACCATCGAGACGAACGCGTAAACGTCTTAACCGCGAATTTCGCGTTACACTACGGCCATGCTGGTCGATCCGCTGTCTCCCGACGTCCTCATCTGGCTGGTCAACGAGTGGGGCACGGTCCCTCGGGCCGCGGCGGGTGAAGATCAGGCGCCCTACCCGGACACCGAGCTGCTGGCCGCGTTGCTGGCGGGTTCCGGGGTCCGGTCCTGTCCGCCCGCGGCGCTGACCGACCGCGCGCTGAGCCAGGTCGCCGACCGCCTGCATCGCGTGTTTGCCGCCGCGGACCTGGGCGAGCGGGTGGACCTGGTGGCCAGGCTGCTGGCCGAGACCGCGGTCACTCCCGCCCTGGACCTGGCCGACGGCCATCCGGGCGCGACCTGGCGGGTGGCCGACGCCCGCCTGGCCCTGCTCGCCGCCGCGGCCCTGACGCTGCGCCACCAGCTGGCCGCCCACGGCCCGGACCGGGTCGGGGTCTGCTCCGGCCGCCGCTGCGCCGACGCCTTCATCGACGCCTCACCCGCCGGGCAACGCCGGTTCTGCTCGGTGACCTGCCAGAACCGCACCCGGGTCGCCGCCTGGCGGCAGCGCCAGGCCCAGCACTAAAAGCTAGGAGCCAGCGCTACCCGCCGGCCGGTAAAGCTGCTTGGTGTAGTTCGCGGGAGAGTAGTACTCCTCAAGCTCGGCCAGGGTTTCCGGCGTGTCCTGCACGGCCTTCACCAGCGTGGCGTGCGAGGGAAGCACCTCGGGGCGCCAGCTCTCCGGCCGCCACAACTCCGAACGCATGAACGCCTTCGCACAGTGGAAGAAGATCGTGTCGATCTCGACGAGCAGCGCCAGCACTGGCCGGTGCCCGCGCACCGTCATCTCCTCGAAGAACGGCGCGTCCCGCAGCAGCCGGGCCCGGCCGTTGATTCGCAGCGTCTCGTTCCGGCCGGGAATGAGCGAGATGATCCCCACGTGCGGGTTGGACAAGATGTTGCCGTACCCGTCGGCCCGCCGGTTGCCTGGCCGTTCGGCGATGGCGATGGTGGTGTCGTCCAGGACGTAGACCAGGCGCCCGGCCGGGTCGCCCTTGGGTGAGGCGTCGCAGTGGCCGTCGGCATCAGCCGTGGCGATCACGCAGAACGGCGACGTCGCCAGCCACTCCCGGTCCTGGGCGTGCAGCCGGGTGCGTTCCTTGGTCGCCGCCCGCACGCCCGGTACCCCCAGCAGGTCCCGCAGCTCCTGCATCGAGCCGATCTCCGTATACGTCACAACGCCCCCTCACAGCTCGGGGTAGACCCGGTCCGGGTTGTGCTCGGACAGCACGGACGGCGGCCCGATGATGGCCTCGTCCGGCTCCCCGATGACCTTCTCGTTCTTGCCGTCGTAGTCGAACTTCGCCAGCACGTGCTTGATCGCCTCGAGCCTGGCCCGTTTCTTGTCGTTGCTCTTGACCACCGTCCACGGTGCCTCGGCGGTGTCGGTGAAATGGAACATCGCCTCCTTGGCCTCGGTGTAGGCCTCCCACTTGTCCAGCGACTCGATGTCCATCGGGCTCAGCTTCCACTGCCGGACCGGGTCGACCCGCCGGATGATGAACCGGGTCCGCTGCTCGGCCGGCGTCACCGAGAACCAGAACTTGGTCAGGTGCAGGCCGGACCGGACTAGCATCCGCTCGAAGTCCGGCGCTTCCCGCATGAACTCGGTGTATTCGGCGTCCGTGCAGAAGCCCATCACCCGCTCCACGCCCGCGCGGTTGTACCAGGACCGGTCGAACAAGACGATCTCCCTGGCCGCGGGCAGGTGCGGCACGTAACGCTGCAGGTACCACTGGCTCTGTTCCCGCTCGCTCGGCTTGGCTAGCGCCACCACGGTCGCGCCGCGCGGGTTCAGGTGCTCGGTGAAGCGCTTGATGGTGCCGCCCTTGCCGGCCGCGTCGCGCCCCTCGAACACCAGGATGATGCGCTGCCCGGTGGACTTCACCCAGTTCTGGAACCGGACGAGCTCGATCTGAAGCGGGCGTTTCAGGCTCTCGTACTCGTGCCGCGTCATTCTCTCGTCGTACGGATAGTCCTCGCGCCAGGTCTCGACCGCGCGGCCGTCCGCGTAGCGCAGGATTGGATCGTCGTGCTCGTCGTCGTCGTCGACCCTCAGGCCGGCCAGCAGGTCAGGGTCGGACGCCCAGTTCGAGGGCAGCGCGTTGTAAAGTTCGGCGGATTCGAGGCTCACGCCCCCTAGCACAGCACATCGCGGCCCGCTGGTCACCTCCCGGCCACGTCTTTTACCCGGCGGCTACGTTTCGTTCAAACTTTTCTTCCGAACGATCCGTGGCTCACCCCCGCCGCACCGCGAAGAGCACGTACCCGTAGCTGAGCCCCCGCTGCCCCGGATGATCCGCCAGCCAGGGCTCGGCCACCTCGGCGGGAAATTCCAGCCCGAGCACAGCCGCGAAGTCGCCCCGCGACCCGAACTCCCATCGGCTCATCACCTCCGCCCGGACGGCTCCCCGCGCCGCCCACCACGCATCGGTGACGTCACCCCGTCCCTGCGCCTGCGCCTGTCCCTGCGCCTGCGCCTGCGCCTGTCCCTGCGCTTGCCCGTGTCCGCGGGCCGCGCTGAGCCGGGCCGCCGCCCGCAGCAGCCCGGCGAATTCCCCAGCCCGCTGATCGTTGTCGACCACAACCAGCGTGCCGCCCGGCCGCAGCGCCCGCAGCACCTCGGTCAGCCCGGCCTGGCACCGCGGTGGCCAGAAGTACGCGAACCTGGCGTGCACCACGTCGACGCTGGCGTCGGCCAGCGGGATGTGCTCGGCCGACCCGGCCAGGACCCGCGCCCGCCGGTCCCGTGCCCGGGCCGCCGCCAGCAGCGCCGGGTCCGGCTCGACCCCGATGACCTCGCGCGCTTCTGCGGCGTAGCCGGGCAGCCAGTATCCGCTGCCGCAGCCCAGGTCGACCAGCGTCCGGCCGGCCCACGGGGCCAGCTGCCGCATCTCCTCCAGTACCAGCCCGTCCGGATCCATCGCCCGGTTCTCCAGCTCGTACAGGTCGGGCCGGCCGCCTTGGTTCGGCGCCGGACGAAAGTCCGAGAAGCTCATCGTGAGCTACCGCCTCCCGGCTGTTACTTCATGGCAACGCAGTGCCTCAGCAACCAGCGTTCGCCGGTTACCCGGAACCGGTAAAGGTCACGCCCGGCGAAGGATGAGCATCCCACGAACACCACCCGCCTTGCCCGGCACACCCGTGCCGGGCGCTCCCGCTCTGGAGCGACACCAAAGGTCCATTGTGGTTGCCCCGGTGCCGTATGCCGACTGTGAAGGCACCCGCCGGCGCTTGACGATCGAGGCAACGGTCAAGCTGTAGCGGGGGTCGTTGCCGCCACCGGTCAGGACCTGCCCGGCCCGCGGCGAGACGGGCGACGAGACCCAGGCGGCCCCGCGCCGGTGCCCGGCCGGCGCGAGCCTGGCTCGTCCCGCCCCGGCCAGCCCCGGGCCGCCCTCCGGCGCGCTGGTCCGGAACCGGCCTGGGGTGTGGGTGTGGCACCGTGCACCAAAGAAGGTGCACGGTGCCACACCCATACCCATCCGGCCGGGCACGCAGG
>JBEKKH010000630.1:0-4780 GCA_050010815.1 Streptosporangiaceae bacterium
TGCTGGTCGTCGAGGCCGAGTGCGCCTATTCGCGCAGCGGCGAGGGGCTACACCGGTTCGCCGACCCTGCGGACGGGAACGTCTACCTGTACTCGAACCTGGAGACATCCGACGCGCAGCGCGTCTATGCGTGCTTCGACCAGCCTGATATGAAGGCGTCGTACGAGCTGTCCGTCACGGCGCCGGCCGGTTGGCAGGTCGTGTCCAATATGGCTCCGGAGGACGGCGAAACGGCTGCCGGGTCCATCTCGCGCCGGTGGCGGTTCCCCGCCACTCCCCCGATGCCGACGTACATCACCCACGTCTCGGCTGGCCCGTACCACGTGGTGCGGGATGAGCACGACGGCATCCCGCTGGGCATCTACTGCCGCCAGTCGCTGGCGGAGTACCTGGACCCGGAGGAGATCTTCACCACCACCAAGCAGGGCTTCGATTTCTTCCACTCCTCGTTCGGTGTCAAGTACCCCTTCGGTAAGTACGACCAGCTCTTCGTGCCGGAGTTCAAGGCAGGCGCGATGGAGAACGCCGGCGCGGTGACGATCCTCGAGGACTTCGTATTCCGGTCGCGGGTGACGGATAACATCCGGGAGCTGCGCGGCGAGGCGATCTTGCACGAGCTGGCGCACATGTGGTTCGGCGACCTGGTCACCATGCGCTGGTGGGACGACCTGTGGCTGAATGAGTCGTTCGCCACCTGGGCCGCAGCGGTGGCGCAGGCCGAGGCCACCCGCTGGACTGCGGCGTGGACCAGGTTCGCCCAGGCGTATAAGACGTGGGCATACCGGCAGGACCAGATGCCTTCGACCCACCCGATCGCGGCCGACATCCCGGACATCCGCGCGGTCGAGGTGAACTTCGACGGCATTACCTACGCCAAGGGCGCCTCGGTGCTCAAGCAGCTCGTGGCCTACGTGGGCAGGGAGAACTTCCTGGCCGGGGTCCGCAAGTACTTCGCCGCGCATGCCTGGGGAAACGCGACGCAGGCCGACCTGCTGGCAGCGCTTGAGGAGGCCTCGGGCCGCGACCTGGCTTCCTGGTCACAGCAGTGGATCCAGACCGCGGGCGTAAACACGCTGCGGCCCGCGTACACCTTCGACGACTCGGGCCGGTTCACCTCCTTCGAGGTGCTGCAGGAGGCCGCTGCCACGCACCCGGTGCTGCGCTCGCACCGGATCGCGATCGGGCTGTACTCACTCATCGACGGCAGGCTGACCCAGGCGGAACGAATCGAGGTCGACATCGCCGGGGCCGTGACGGCGATACCGGACCTCATCGGCGTGCCGCGGCCCGACCTGGTGCTGGTTAACGACGACGACCTGTCGTACGCGAAGATACGGCTGGACGACCACTCGCTGCGCACCCTCGTTTCCTCGATCGGGACGTTCGGCCAATCCTTGCCAGCGGCATTGTGCTGGGCGGCCGCATGGGACATGTGCCGGGACGGCGAGATGGCGACCCGCGACTACGTTCAGCTGGTACTGTCCGGGGTGTCGTCGGTGGCGGACATCAGCGTGGTGCAAGCGCTGCTCCGGCAGGCGGGGCAGGCGGCGCGCAAGTTCGCGGACCCGGCGTGGCGGGTAGCCGGGCTAGAGCTGATGGCGCGGTCACTGCGCAAGCTGGCCGAGTCGGCACCGGCGGGGTCGGACAGCCAGCTGGCCTATTTTGGGGCGTTCACCGGGGCCGCTACCTCCGCCCACGACCTGGCGTTCCTCGGGGCCCTGCTCGACGGGTCGGCAGTGCTCGAAGGGCTTTCCGTGGACACAGGCCTGCGGTGGTCGCTGCTCGGGCGGCTAGTCTCCCGCGGGATGGCGGGTGAGGCCGAGATCGCGGCCGAGCTGGCCAGGGACGCCACCGACGCCGGCGAGCGTAACGCGGCGGCCTGCCGGGCCGCGGTGCCGAGCGCCGACGCGAAACTCGCCGCCTGGGAGTTGCTCGCAGGCGCGGACCTGCCGATGGCCACGTTCCGCGCCGTGCTCGGCGGGTTCACCGACGCGGACCAGCCGGAGCTGACGGGGCCGTATCGGGAGCGGTTCTTCGCCATGGTAGGCGACGCATGGCGGGACTGGCCCTCGCTGACGGCGCAGGACTTCGTGTCCGGCCTGTACGCGAGCTTCGACCCGTCGGCGGAGACGGTGGCCGCGACCGACGCGTACATCGCATCGGCCGAGCCGCCGGCGGCGCTTAACCGCCTGCTCAGCGAAGGCCGGGACGATGTGCTGCGCGCCCTGCGCTGCCAGGAGCGTGACCGCCAGGCGAGGTAGGGTTCGCGCCGATAACCCACCTAGGTTGTCGTAGGCGATGATCCTCAGCTCGGAGCTGTAGCGCCGGCCCTGTCGGTCGGTGAGCCAGAGCTGGCCGGGGGCGGGGAGCATCTCGGAGACGGTGAACTCGGCCTGGCCGGCGGCTCGGGTCCGGCGGATGTGCCTGGCGAACAGGTTGACCAGCACGATGCTGCGGAAATCGGCGGCCATGGGCTTGAGCTCGACCGGAACGCGGTAGAACACGCGCTCAGGCAGCTGGTGGTCCTGCCGCCAGCACCGCGCGAGACGATACCGTTCCTGCTCGTCCCGGGCGAACGCCCAGCCCGAGTCCGCGACCTGGAAGGTCCACTGCTCCCGGCTCAGCACGAACCGGTCGATCGTGATCCGCGGCCGGTGCACGGACCTAGCCACCGGCTGGAACGCATTGACGAAGACTTCGGCCATCGCGTCCCCGATGACCTCGAAGAAGTCCAGTTCGGTGGCCGACGGCGCGAGCCGGACGACCAGGTCCTCACCGCGGCGGATCACGGTCATCGCGGCGCCGGGCATGACCGTGTCCGATTCCGGGGGGTCGAGTGAGTCGGTGATGGCGGCAGACCAGTAGAGCTGGCCCGGCGCCAGTACGGCTGAGGGCGGGCTAAGACGGGATGTCACGTTCGGGTGGTCTTTCGCCTGGATGAGGACGATCCGTTCCGGGCCGCGGTCGGCCCGCTCGGCGGCGACGAGCCTGGCCGGATCGGGATGCTGCTCGACAAAGCACCGGCCCTCCAGGGTGTTGAGGGTCAGGTGTATTTCACCCAGGACCAGCAGGAAGTTGCCGCGCTCCACCTCGGCGGGGGAGGCCGCGGCGATCATGATGTCCGGTGAGTGCTGCCGGGCGCCGCTCCAGTCGACCGGACGCGCGGGGAAGCACTCGGCGGCCCTGGCGGCGATCGCGTCCGCGCTGACCTGGTGCCTGCTGGCCGACTGCGGCGGCCCGAGCACCTGCGCCCAGCGCCGCTGCAGCTCAGCCACGCTCGCCGCGAACTCGCCTACCCCCTGGCGGCCGTGGGTGTACAGGAAGGGTGATGCCACGGTGAGCAGCCGCTGCAGCGGGACCGGGCCGCCGCCGACCCGGGCGCTCTCGCGGTCCAGCAGCTCCGCGACGTACCCGCGGTACCGGTCGGTGATGTCGTTGACCAGCCAGCGAGCGCTGTCCAGCACCAGGCCGAGCGGCGCGGCCAGCGCCCCGGTCACCGCCTGGCCCAGCTCCACCCGCACGTCCCGCACCGCGTCCTGGTACACCAGGGTCCGCCCGGCGTAGTTCGCGCCCGCCCTGCGGGTCGCGGGTGACCCGGTGACCTGCTCGAACGTCTCGGCCAGGGCTGCCATCGCCCGCGCCAGCCCCGCCGGGTCCCCGCCCGTGGCGGCCACCGCGTCCCGCGCCCTGACCAGCCGCTCCACCGGCTCCAGCGCCGCCGCCCGGGCCACCGGGTCAGCGATCAGCTCCAGCTGCTCCCGCAGCAGCCGCTCCGGCCAGGCATCCGCCGGGCCCTCCAGGTCCAGCCGCACCGCCCCCAGCTCAGCCAGCCGGGTCAGCAGCCCGCGAGCCTCCGGGGGGCCGGCTGTCTCGAGCACGTCGCTGATCGTGCGGCTGCCATCACACGCCTGCAGGACCTGGACCTCCGCCTCGGTGAGGGTGACCGGCTGACGATGCGGGCGGTACAGCACGTTCCCGTCCAGGAATACCGACCGGGGCCGTCTGGGCCGCAGCCAGCCCAGCGCACGCCCCTGCCGGGCGATCTCGGCCGCTACCTTATCGATCGCCCACACCTCGAAATACGTCGTCCGGCGAGCCAGCAGCTGGTCCCCGGGCATCACCACCAGGCCAGCCGGGCCGTGCCCGGCGGTCGCCCAGCCGACCGGTCCGAAGAACCCGATCGTGTCGTTTTTCAGGCAGTACCGCTGCAGGTAGTTCGCGATCACCAGCTCCCGTTCGCGGTCCTTCTTGCGTCGTGCCGCCCCCTGGCTGATGCCGTGATCTTGCAGGAACTGCGCCAGCTCGGGATTCTGCCAGATCAGCGCCTCCTGGAAGCGAGGGTCGGCGTGGGTCCCGGCAATGCCGCGGGACAGCCGCCCGGCAGCATCGGCAAACACCTTGTCATACGCCAGCCGCCCGGCCGGGTCGCAAGCCAGGTCCGCGCTGCGCGCCAGCGGCTCATCGCACAGGGCCAGCACCATGTCCGCGGGGAAACCAGCGCCGCGCACGCAGATATCCCGCCACACGCTCCACGTCGTCCCCGCCAGCCGGACCCGGTGCCCGGCCCCGGCCGCCGGCGAAGCCGCGGCCGCTGCCGCCGGCAGTTCCCCACCCTGCGTCATTGCCTGCCCGTCCTCACCCTCGGGTGATCCCCGCTTATGTTGTCGTAGGCGATGAACCTCAGCTCGGAGCTGTAGCGCCGGCCCTGTCGGTCGGTGAGCCAGAGCTGGCCGGGGTCGGGGAGCATCTCGGTGACGGTGAACTCGGCGTGCCCGGCTTC
>JBEKKH010000631.1:0-4776 GCA_050010815.1 Streptosporangiaceae bacterium
TCCATGCCGCCGTGCACGTACAGGCCGTAGGGACGCCGCCGCGTCGCCTCCAGGCACGGATAGTAAATGCCATCGAAGAAGTGCTTGAGCGCGCCAGACATATAGCCAATATTGGCGGGCGTGCCGAGCAAAAAACCATCCGCGGTGAGCACGTCAGCCGCCGCAGCCGTCAGGGCAGGGCGGATGACCACCTCGACGTCCTCGATCTCATCGGTTCGCGCTCCGCTGACCGCCGCCTCGAACATTTCCTGCAGGGCGGGCGACGGCGTGTGATGAACGAGCAGCAACCTCGGCATGAGCGCCGAGCTTAGGCGATCTCGCCGCGCAGCGGGGTGCGGGGATCACTCCGCACCTCAAGCGGGCCGAGGTGTCGCGGACGAGATTTCGCCGTTAGTCATACCCTTACGCACGGGCCCGTGATCTTGCGCGGGAAGACGACAAAGGCAGGCACAGCATGGCACGCGGCATCGGAGTCGGAGACAAAGCCCCTGACTTTACCCTCCCGTCCCAATCCGGGGACGAGGTGCGGCTTTCCGACCGGCTCGGCGACCGGGTGGTCGTCCTGTACTTCTACCCCAAGGACAACACCAGCGGCTGCACCGCCGAGGCCTGTGCCTTCCGTGACAGCTACGAGACCTTCACCGACGCCGGCGCCGAGGTGATCGGGGTCAGCTCCGACTCGGCGGACAAGCACGCCGCTTTCGCCGGAAAGCACAACCTGCCGTTCACGCTCGTGGCCGACCAGGGCGGCCGGGTCCGCAAGAGCTACGGCGTACCGTCAGCGCTCGGCGTGCTTCCCGGCCGGGTCACCTACGTGATCGACCGCACCGGCACCGTCCGGCACGTCTTCAGCTCGATGATGAACATCGACAAGCACGTGGGCGACGCGCTCGAAGTGGTCAGGCAACTGCACGCCGAACAGACCGCGTAAACCAGCAGGGCGCGTAAACCAGCAGGGCGGCGCTCAGACAGGCCAGCTTTCCATCCGGTAGCCCATATCCCAGAACATCCACTCGTAGCGGCTGGAGGTACGGAAGTGGCGGTGTGCGCGGTCACGTTCGGCATGGGTCAGACCGGGGCCTAGCCGGTCGGTGACCGCCAGGACCTCACGCACGATGTCACCGAACTCCTCGCTGCCGTACAGGTCGATCCACCGCTGGTAGCGCGGATCGGGCGAGCCGCGGCGCAGCAGTTCCTTGCCGACCTCCCAGTAGATCCAGTAGCACGGCAGCACCGCGCTGACCCCTTCGGCGTAGGAGCCGACGCCGACCGTGGCCAGCAGGTAGCTCGTGTACGCGAGGTTCGCGGGCGCGGGCTCGGCCTGCGCGGCCCTGGCCGGATCGATGCCGAGGTCGGCCAGGAGCGACCCGTGCAGGGTCTGCTCGACCTCGAGCGCTCCTGCCGCGTGCCGGGCGAACATCGCGGTGTCCGCGGGCGCCGGCGCCCGGCTCCCCACGGCCGCCAGGGCCTGCCCGTACCGCCGCAGGTACAGCGCGTCCTGGACGACGTAGAAGGCGAACGCGTCCGGCGGCAGGCTGCCGTCAGTCAGCCCGGTCAGGAAGGGATGGGCCAAGATCGCCGCGTAGATCCCGGTCACGCCTTCCCACAGCTCGTCGCTGAACCTGTCACTCATCGCGCTTTCTCCATCGTGCCGGTGAATACGTAGTGCGACAGGGCGTGGACCGGCCCGTCGCCCGCGCCAAGCGCGGCGAGCCCGTGGGCCACCGCCTCGCCCGCCACCCCGGCAGCGTAGCGGGCCGCCGCGGCCAGCGGCAGGCCGGCCGCCAGCGCGGCCGCGAGCGCAGCCGAATGGGTGCAGCCGGCCCCGTGGGTCGCGGCCACCGGGTGCCGGGCGACCGGGATGGCCAGGTGCCGCGACCCGTCGTAGAGGTGGTCCACCGGCTCGGCCCCGTGCCCCCCGGTGACCAGGGCGGCCCGCGCGCCCATCGCGACCAGGCGCTCGGCCAGTTCGGCCCGGTCCTCGGTCGCGGTCTGGGTCAGCGCCTGAGCTTCCGGCAGGTTGGGGGTCACCACCGTCGCCAGCGGGAACAGGCGGGTGACCATGGTCCCGACCGCGTCGGGGAGCAGCAGCGTGCTCCCCGAGCTGGCCACCATGACCGGATCCACGACCAGCGGCAGGTCCCGCCCGGCCAGCGCGGCCGCCACCGCCTCGATCAGCGGCGCGGAGAACAGCATGCCGGTCTTCGCGGCGTCCGCTCCGATATCGTCCAGGACGGCGTCGATCTGCGCCCGCACGAAGTCCGGCGGGACTTCGTGGATGGCGCTTACCCCCACGGTGTTCTGCGCGGTGAGCGCCACGATCGCCGACATGCCGTGCGTGCCGCAGCGAGCGAACGCCTTGAGATCGGCCTGGATGCCGGCTCCGCCTCCCGAGTCAGAGGAGGCAATGGTCAGCACGCGCGGGGGTCGTCCTACCGGGCCGGTACTCACAGCTCCGGCCGTCCGTCCACCGGGCTGGACGCCCGGGCGTGCCAGCGGCGCGGGATCCGGCCCGCCGTCCGGGCGGCGTATCCGGCCGCCACCGCCAGGCGCATCGCGGTCGCCATCTGCTCGGGCTCGGCCGCGCGGGTAATGGCCGAGGCGATCAGGACCGCGTCGCAGCCAAGCTCCATGGCCAGGGCGGCGTCGCTGGCCGTCCCGATCCCGGCGTCGAGGATGACGGGAACGCCGGCTTGCTCGACGATCATCGCGATGTTGTGCGGGTTGCGCACGCCGAGGCCGGATCCGATGGGCGCGCCGAGCGGCATGATCGCCGCGCAGCCGGCCCGCTCGAGATGCCGGGCCACGACCGGGTCGTCGTTGGTGTACGGGAGCACCACGAACCCGTCGCGCACCAGCATCCGGGCCGCGTCGATCAGCTCCACCGGGTCCGGCAGCAAGGTGCGGTCGTCGGCCACCACCTCCAGCTTGACCCACTCCGTGCCGAGCGCCTCCCGCCCGAGCCGGGCGACCATCATCGCCTCGCTCGCGGTGTGACAGCCCGCGGTGTTCGGCAGGATGCTCACCCCGGCCTCCCGCAGCACGGCGAGCAGCGAGCCCGCCCCGTCCCCGGCGGGCGAGACGCGCCGCAAAGCCACGGTGGTCAGGGCGGTGCCCGAGGCGTGCAGTATCCGCCGCAGCACCTCCAGGCTCGGCACTCCCCCGGTCCCGAGTATGAGCCGCGAACTCAGCGGCCTGCCGGCCAGCGCCCATGGCTCCGGCCCGGCCGCCGTCTGGCTCAGCAGATCCGTATCGCTCAAGTCAACCTCCCTGTACGGCCGTGACCACCTCGACCTGATCGCCGTCGCGGAGCCGGGTGACGGTCCACGAGCCCCTGGGCACCACGTCACCGTTGACCGCGGCCGCAATGCCAGTCACGGCCGTCGTCAGCGCGGTGACGGCGGCGTCCAGGGTGGACCCGTCCGGCAGCTCCTGCGGCTCGCCGTTGAGCCTGACCTGGATGTTCACCGCGAGTCACCGCCAGCGGCGGCGGGCTCCGCCGTCGAGACCCTGGCCACCGGCGCTCTCGCGGTGAACCGCTCCGGCGTGAACGGTTCCCATTCCGCCGCGGGTCGCGCGCCGGTGAGCCAGGCCACGATGGCGTCGGCGGTAACCGGCGACAGCAAGATGCCGTTGCGGTAGTGCCCGGTGGCCAGCATGAGCCCGTCGATCCCGCAGCCGCCGACGATCGGGCCGTTGTCGGGAGTTCCCGGCCGCAGGCCGGCGCAGGTCTCGGCGAGGATCAGCTCACTGGTCACAGGGAGCACGCTCATCGCGTCGCGCAGCAGATCATGAACGGCTCCGGCGGTGACCGTCCGGTCGGGGCCGCGCTCTTCGGACGTGGCCCCCACGATCACCTCGCCGTCCGCGCGCGGCACCAGGTAAACATCCGCGCCGCGGACCGTGGCCCGGAGCGTATGGCTGATGACGGACGGGATCCCGGCGGGGTGACGCAAGCGCAGCAGCTGGCCCTTGACCGGCCGGACCGCGGACCGCAGCGGGCCGGGCAGCCCGGTTATCGCACCCGACCAGCATCCGGCCGCGACCACGACCATGGCCGAGTCGATGTCCTCGCCGCCCGCGAGCCGGACCCCGCGGACCCGGCCGTCCCGGACCCGCGCCTGCGTCACGCGGTCGCGGATGAGCCGTACCTTCGCGGCCCTCATGGCCGCCCGCAGCGCCGCCGCGTACCGCCGGTTGTCCACCGACCAGTCGCCCGCGAACAGCACGCCGCCGTGCACGTCGGGGGTGAGGAAGGGCTCCAGCTGGCGGCAGGCCCGGCTGTCGAGCTCCTCCGCGCTGAGCCCGGCCGAACGGCGGAAGGCGGTCAGCCGCGTCAGAGCCGCGAGGTCACCGTGGTCATAGGCGATGGCGAGCGTGCCCTCGCGGCGCAGGCCGATGTCGTGACCGGTGAGGCCCTCCAGTTCGGCCGCGAACTCACCGAACCTGGTGACGGCCAGCAGGTTGACCCGGAGCAGCGCATCCTCGCCGAACAGGCTCTCGGACACCGGCGCGAGCATGCCGGCCGCCACGTTAGACGCGGCCTCGCCATGATCGGGGTCGACGAGGACGACGCCGAGGCCGGCCGCCGCGGCCCGCCACGCGATCGCGGTTCCGATGACACCGCCGCCCGCCACGACGACATCGCTGGTCACGGCCAAGGAGCGCTCCCTTCGCCGGCATTACCCGGATCAGGTACGACGGTCGGAGGCCCTCGGCCTCCCTCTCAGCCCTCCCGGGCTCCCGTGGCCGGAAATTTTTTCCGGCACTTCACCC
>JBEKKH010000632.1:0-4772 GCA_050010815.1 Streptosporangiaceae bacterium
ACAAGTTTCGGGTCCTCGGGTTGCTCCCGCGTGACAGGGATGGTCCACACGAGGTCGGGGTGGACGCTAAAGGCGGAGACATCGACGCCCTCGCCTTGCAGGGTCTCGCGTGAGCTCTCGTCCCGGAAGGATACGTAGGCGGCCAGCCTGGCCGTTCGGTTGTACAGCGACTGGGTAGTCTTCGCGCTGGCCTTGTCCGCGCCTACCGCGACAAGCGCGACCTTGGCGCCAAAGAGCCTTCCCGCCGCGGCGAGCAGGTACACCGCGTACGGGGTGCTCCACGGACTGAGCGGGAGCGTGGGATCCAGGATTCCCATCCCCGGGATGATCACGACGTCGTGCCCGCGAACCCAGCCAGCGGTGCGAAAGCCGTCGATGACCTTGCCGAGCGCCGTCAGAGCCTGCCCGGACAACCCTGGGCGCAGGTGTTTTTGCTGCCACTGGAGCGGCGTGGTCACGATGCCGTACCGGTCGCGCATCCGTTTCCAGCCCTTGCACATGGCGTCGATGGTGGCGTCTGGATACTCGGTTCGCAGGTACCTCATGATCGCCTCGACGGAGGCGTCGTTGCCGATGTTCCCTGAGCCCAGGAGACCGAACAGGCCGACCCGCGGCCGGCGCGCGTTCATGGCAGCCGGACCTCGCGCCCCGGGACGACCGCATCGATGTCGATGCTCGGCTGGGACTCAGCGACCGGCGGCTCGAAGGTCACCAGGTGATGCGGCTTGGACCGCTTGGCCATCCAGGTGACGAGATGCCGGTAGCACGTACGGCGCTCCGCTGGCGTCAGGGGTGCCTGCTGGATCATCCTGAGGTAGGCCCAGAGGTACTCGGCGAGCAAGCGCGGCAGCGGGTGCCGCCACGGGTTCGCGCGCCGGGGATCCATGTTGGCGCAGCGCGCCCGGACGCCGGCGTGCGCGCGTTCCGCGCGGTCAGGGTGGTCGCGGCGGAAGTACATCCACTCGGGCACCTGGTAGAACGGGCCGTGCAAGGCGAGTTCGGTGACGGTGGTCCGGTCGGCGTGGTGGTAACTGTTTTTCCTCGCGATCCGCAGCAGGACCGCCTTACGTATCACGCCGCCGTCGTCGTCACCCCCGTTGTCGTGCAGCATGCTTCCGAACCGGTCCGACGGACGCGGTGCCGACGTGCCCAGCGGGTACGCGTTCGCCTGGTACATCTTGCTGTCCTCGTCGATCATCGCCGTGTAGGAGTGGACGAGGACCACCTCCGGACGCTCGTCAAGCACCTCAACGCAGCGCAGCAGCAGATCGCGGTGATAAAGGTCGTCACCCGACGCCCACTTGAACAACTCGCCCCTCGCCTGGTCGACGCAGAAGTTGTGGTTGGGCGCCAGGCCGACGTTCTTGGGCTGGCGGTAGTACCGGATCCGCGGATCCTGCTTCGCGTAGCGCTCGCAGATGCACGGGGTGTCATCGGTCGATGCGTTGTCCGAGATGATCAGCTCGAAATCGGTGTAGCTCTGGCCAAGCAGTGACTCGATGGACTCGGCGACGTACCGTTCGCCGTTGTACACCGGGAGCCCGATCGTGAGCCGAGGCACCGCGTTCATTCTGCCGTTCTCCATTCTTCCCCAGAGCGGATCGGAAGCGACCGGCCCCTCATCGCTCCCGCTGTAACAGAGGATCTTCCGACCGTCCCGTCTGATACTTGTCCGCACAAGGTCAGGTATTTTCTCCTAGCAGGGACGCCGTCAGGCGGCCCAGATGCTCAGACCAGCCCGGGGGGAGCACGATGAAGGTCCTCGTAGCCGGCGACGGCGGTTACATCGGTGCGGTACTTGTTCCGTTCTTTCTGGCCGCCGGGCATCAGGTGCACGGCCTCGACCTCGGCTTGTATGACGGGTGCGATCTAGGTCCGGCCCCTGCGGACGCCGCTGGCTCGGCGCGCGTCGACATGCGAGACGTCACCGTGGCCCAGCTGGCCGGCTACGACGCGGTGATCTGCCTGGCCGCGCTGTCCAACGACCCGGTCGGGGACCTGAACCCGGCGGCCACGTTCTCGGTGAACCTGGACGGGACGCTGCAGCTGGCGAGGACGGCGAAGGAGGCAGGCGTCCCGCGGTTCCTGTTCTCGTCGTCGTGCAGCCTTTACGGGGCCGCGGGATCGACGGCCGTGGCCGAGGACGCGGAGTTCAACCCGGTGACCCCGTACGGGGAAACCAAGGTGCTCGCCGAGCGGGAGCTAGCGAAGCTCGCGGACGACGGCTTCAGCCCCACTTACCTGCGGAACGCGACCGCCTACGGCGCATCCACCCGGCTCCGGCTGGACATCGTGGTGAACAACCTCACGGCGGTCGCCCTGACCACCGGGAAGGTGCGACTGGAGAGCGACGGCACGCCCTGGCGGCCGCTCGTGCACATCGAGGACATCAGCCGGGCGTTCCTCGCCATCTGCGAGGCCCCCCGGGAGAAGGTACACGACGAGGCGTTCAACGTCGGCCGGGCGGAGGACAACGTCCAGGTCCGCGACATCGCCGAGATGGTGCGCGACATCGTTCCCGGCTCGGAAGTGACGCTGGCCGCCCACGCGGGGCCCGACCTGCGTGACTACCGGGTCGACTTCAGCAAGCTCACCGACGTCTTCGGCGACCTGAAGATGCAGTGGCGGGTGCGCGACGGGGTAGCCGAGCTGCTACGCAGCTACACCACGCACGGACTAAACTACGAGGACTTCATCTCGTCGCGGTACGTCCGGCTGCGGCGGATCAAGGAACTGCTCGCCGCCGGCGAGATCGACGAGCTGCTGCGCCGGACGAGCCGGGCGTAAGGGTGGCGTGCTCAGGGCTGGGCGTGCTGGCGTATCAACACCGTGTGCCCGGCGCTCTCCTAGATGAGTTCCGCGAACCATGTTGGGATGACCGAGCCAGATGAGCGTGTCAACCACCGCATTGCGCCGTTACCCGCGCGCCCTCACCCAGGATCTCCCCGAGAAGCAGGAGCGGTCGTTCCGGCGCAGGTTCGCGATCGCCTACTCGCTGCTCTGCTTCAACACCCTGACCTTCTTCCCCGGGTACTCGGTCGTGAATATCCCCAGCCACGTCGGGAAGGGCGTCGCGCAGGCGGCGCTGCCGATCGCGCTGCTGATCCTGCTCACCATTAACCCCAAGCTCAAGTTCCGCCCGAACGTCTACCTGTGCCTCCTCGGCCTGCTCGTAGTGGACACGCTGATCACGGCCTTCGCCTCCCGCCACCTCGGCGCCCTGTTCCGTACCTCCCGGCTCGCTGAGTTCGTGGCCGCGCTCTGGCTGACGACGCCGTGGTGGGGCCGGCGTGACATGCTGTTCTTCCGAGCCCATCTCGGCTTCCTCTACGCGGCGATCGGCACCGTGTTCCTCGGCATCCTGGCGTCCCCGCACAAAGCCTTCGGCTACCAGGGGCGGCTCACTGACGACCTGTGGCCGGTGCTGCCCACCGGGATCGCTCAGTGGGCCGCGGTCACGGTTGGCCTGACGACCCTGCTCTGGCTGGGCCGGCAGCTCAGCGGCCGGCTCGCCCTGACCGGTATCGGATTCGCCCTCGCGGCCCTGCTCCTCACGCACACCAGGACGGCGCTGGCCGCTCTGGTGGCCGGCCTGCTGGTGGCCGGCCTGAGCCTGTTCATGGTGGACGCCCGGGTGCGGAAGTTCTTCGGGACGGCCATGGTCATCGTGTCCATTGCCGTCATGACGCTGGCCGGCGTGATCACCACCTGGCTCGCCCGCGGGCAGGGCACCGCCGGGCTGACCACCCTGACCGGACGGACTAACTTCTGGGCGCTCGTGCTCACCTTCCCGCGCACCCCATTCCAGGAGATATTCGGCTTCGGGTTGTCCAACGCGAGCGTCGACGGCCTGCCGATCGACAGCAACTGGCTTTCGTCCTACATGCAGGAGGGGCTTATGGGGGTCGTCGTCTGCGCCCTGATCGTGGTGTACCTGCTCGCAGCGTGCTTCTTCCAGCCGCCGGGCCTGCGCCGTGCCCTCGCGCTCTTCCTGGTGACCTATGTCCTGATCGCCTCGTTCACCGAGGATGCCTTCACCGACGCCTCGCTGTACATGCTGCACCTGACGGTGGCGGCATCGCTTCTGGTCGCCCCCGGGCTTGTCGCCCGGGTACGCCGGCACGCACAGGAGTGACTGCGCGTCCCGCCGTCAGGCGGGACGCGCGATGGCGAAACGGTATATCTCCAGCAGTTCCTCAAGGTTGCGTTCGGGGTCGAATCGCTGCTCGTAGGTCTTGCGGGCCTGCTCCCCGTAGGTCGCGTACTGCTCAGGGTTCCGCTCGGCATCGGCGATCGCTCGGCCCAGCGCGGCCGGGTCGCCGGCGTCAAAGAGCGCGCCGTCGACACCGGGGGTGATGAGCTCGGGGAACGACCCGTGGCCTGAGGCGATCGGCGGCACGCCGACGGCCATCGCCTCGACGGCGACCAGGCCGAACGTCTCCTCCCAGGCCGACGGCAGCAGGACCGCACGGGCCCGCGAGATCAGGCTCGCGCACTCGGCACTGCTGAGCGCTCCGGTCAGCACCACCGAGGGCCGGGTCGAGGCCCACGCCGTCACCTCGCCGTCAAGCGTCCCCGCGCCCGCGATGGCCAGCCTGAGGCCTGGCTCGCTGGCCTGCTCCCGATAGCGGTCCCAGCCGGCCATCAGCAGGCGCACGCCCTTGATCTCATCAAGCCGTCCGGCGTAGACGACCATGGGCTCGGGTGCGGTCTGGAGCCGATCGCGCCGGGTGATGAGGTTGTACCTGACGAACACGCGGTCCTCGGGCAGG
>JBEKKH010000633.1:0-4769 GCA_050010815.1 Streptosporangiaceae bacterium
GGTTCGATGCGGCCCTCGATCAGCTGCTCGAGCACCGCCATGTTGCGGATCACCGGCAGCCGGTCCATCATCTCGGCCGGCACCTGGTCGAAGTGGGCGCGGGCGCGGCCGAGCAGCTCGGCCCGGTGCGCCTGGTCGAACTGAGACAGGTCCACCAGCATGATGGCCACCTGGGCCCGCAGGATCGCCGATACCTCGGTCACCATGGGATTCGGCTCGGAAGTGGTGGCTTCGCGCCCCACTTTCAGCGCTGACTCGGTCTCCGCGATCACCGCGGCGAGCTCGCTGGCCGGCGGATGGTCCGCTGACCGCAGGCTGGCCGACCGCTGCTGGTAACGGGTCGCGTGCATGAGCGCGAGAATTCCCGCCAGCATGAAGCGCTGGGCGGCCGGCCCGTTCTCGGCCGGGCCGCCCGCGTGCCGTTCCAGCTCGGCCAGCCGCTGGTCGTACTCGGGGGTCCACCGCCTGGAGTTGGTTGCCTTCAGAGCGAGCAGCATGCCGGCGATGCCCTTGGCCACCGGGTCGTCGACCATGCCGGCGAGAATCTGCAGGCCGTCGAAGGCCCGGGCCGAATACTGGCTCATGGCCGCGATATTGTCCCAGGCCCCGGCGGCTGCCGGCGGGGCTGGCGTTGGCGAGGCTGGCGGGGCTGGCGGGGCTGGTGCAGTCGGCGGCGGCGCGGGTGCGGCCGGGGTTTTCCGGGCCGCGGGCGGGCTCGGCGGCATAGTTCCTGTGCGCAGCGCGGTCGCCACACCGCCCAGCTTGCCGCGCAGGTCCCGGGCCATGCCGCTGTAGGCCGGCGGCAGCTGCCGCAGGTGCTCGTCCGCCTGGTCAAGCAACCGTAGGACGTTGTCCCGCCAGGCCGCGTCCCGGCGCACGTCCGCCCGCTTGGTATCGATGGAGAGGCGCATGGAGATCGCGACCGCGATGTACATGTGGTGCAGGCCGTCGATGGCCTGGAACGGCCCGCCCAGGCTTTCGTTCAGGTCGTCCGACGCCTCGAAGCCCGCGATCAGCGCGTCGAGTTCGGCCAGCGACGGCCACTGCGGCTGGCCGCCCGCTTCGGCCACCTGCTGGCAGCGCTGTACCCGGATCGTCATCGCGATCAGGCGCAGCATCATCGCCAGCCCGGCCCCGAGCCCGCCCGCCTCGACCTGCTCGATCGCTGTCTTGAGCGACCGGTCGCGTTGGGGCGTCCACTGTCCCCGTTCGTACGCCTGGAGCACGTCGGTGATGCTGGTGAGTGCCTGCCGGACCGGTGCCTGCGGCGGCAGCATCGACGCCATGAACGGCAGCATGTCGAGCACGCTCTTGGCCGACTCGGCCGGGCCTTGCAGCGCCGCCCAGTCCACGTCCCAGTTCAGGTCTCCCCCGCCAAGCTGGACGGACTCCGGCCCTGCGGGCAGATACCCGCGCAGCCGTTCGGCTAGCGCCGCGGTCTCGGGCGAGTCGCCGTCCAGCCCGTCCAGCCGCGACAGCGCGTCCGCGGCCAGCTCGCCGCGCCGCCGGTCGCCCGCCGGCAGCAGCCCGATAAGGTCGGCGGCGGCCAGGCCGACGTACAGGGCGGCGCGCGGCCGGTCGGCGTCGCCGGTGGCGTCGTGCAGCTCGCGGAGCCGCCGGATGGCGTCCTCCCGCGCGGTCAGGTCAGCGGGATCACTCATCGGTTCTGCCCCTTCCGGGTCGTCCCGCGCTCAACGGCGGACCTTCGTTCGCAGCTGCGCCAGCCGCAGGTTCAGCCAGTCGAGTCCGCCGTCGTCTAGGCGGCGCTCGCCGAACGTGGAAAAGACGACGGCGTCGTCACAGCGGTCGCCGAACAGCAGGACCACCCGCCCGTTCGGTGCCCGCTTGGACAGCCACACCAGGCCGGCCGGCCCCTTTCCGTCCGGCGCCTCGCTGTCGCGCAGCCAGTGCGCCCACCGCCGGGTGATGCGGTAGTTCGGCGTCTCGGTGTGTATCAGCCAGGAGTCCTGGCAGGCGGCCGCGAGGTCGGCGGCGTCCTGCAGGCTGACCAGCCACAGCGGCCTGGTCGTCTCGAGGATCGCCAGCCGCCGCCCGGCGATGTCGCGCTTGAGCAGGTAGCGCTGCGGCCCGTCGAAGCCGACGTTGCGCAGCAGCACCTCGCACAGGGCGGTGAGGTCGTCGAACGCGGCGTAGCAGTAGGGATAGGGGCAGTCGGGCGTCGGGTCGAAGCGGCCGCCCAGCCGGGCATCGTAGCTGTCGGCGTCCGGGACCGTCAGGAAGGGTGACACCGAGCCGCCGTCGGCCGGCTTCCTGGTGACCCGCCACAGGAACGACCCGGCGGGCAGTTCGGTGTATCGCGGCTGCGGGCGGACACCCGGCGGCGGGTTGCCAGCTGGCATCAGTAGTCCTCCCCGACCGTCTTGGCCACCAGGCGGAGCAAGGCATCTTCACCCCGGCCGAGCAGGGCGGCCGGGGCGGCGTTCAGGCGCTCATGCGGGTCGACCCACCAGCAGGCGACCCCCCACGGGTCGCCGGCGGCGTCGAGCAGCTCGTTGATCTCGTGCACGACCGGCCACGGCACGCCGGACGGCCCGAACTGGAATGCGGGCAGCTGCGCGGTGCCGTCCGGCCGGGGCAGCCGGATCAGCCCGCGGACGGGGGCGACGGCCTGGCTCCGGGGGTCGTCCGCGCTCAGAGACGGCAGCGCCAGCAGCCGTGCCTGCACCTGCCGGTCGAAATCGCCGCCGGGCGGCCCGGTCCCGGCCGTGGCGGACGCCGCTGGAGATGCGGCAAGAGACGCCGCCGGCTCGTCCGCCGCGAGTACCAGCCTGCTCAACCGTTGCAGATCGTCCACCAGCTCGGCCTCCGACCGCGCGGACAGCCCGTCGCTGTACATGGTGCCGGCCCGCAGCAGCTGGCACACCGGGTGATCCGGCGGGAGGATGTCGAGCAGCTCGTCGGCCAGTGCGGCCCGCGCCTCGTCGGCATCGGGCTCGGCCGTGCCAGCGATGAGGGCGGCCAGCCGCTCCCGCTGCCCGGGATCGGCGTGCCGCTGGATGTCGTCCCAGTAACCGGCGACCGCCCGCAGTACCGGGTCGCCCAGCTGTTCCGAATCGGTCACGGTCAGCCCTGCTTTCCCGTCTGCGGGTTCACCGTCACCTGGCCGCGTTCGCAGCTGACGGTGATGGCGGTCGATCCGTAGGTGGTGTTCTGGAGGTAGTTGTCGTCGTCATCGCCGCAGGAGAAGACCCAGAGCTTGTGTCCGGTCATCTTGTCGAAGCCGTCGAGCACGTTGGGCTGGCCGGACGGGTCATCCTCGGCAACGAGGACGTTGCCGTACATATGCAGGTTGACCCACGTCGCGTCGCTGGTGTTGAGCTTGTGCTGCCACTTGACGCGCCAGCCGACGAAGGCACCAAGGACGCCGCAGTCATTGCCGTCGCTGGCGCTGCCGGCCAGCACCCAGCGCATGTACGCGGTACCCGCTACCGGCTCATCCGTCGTCCAGTACTCGCCGCAGGTGTGGTCGAAGGCTTTCAGCGAGACCGGCCCGACGTTGTACTGGGTCTGTCCGGCGTGGTTGTAGGTATTGATCGCCTTGCTGGCGGCGGTCGGCGCGAAGAAGGCGGCCGCGGCCAGTGCCAGCGCGAGGAGTATCTGCGGCCACCGGCCGCCCCACGGCGGGCGCAGCAGGATCACCGCGAGGGCGATGAGGATGACGAGGCCGCCGAAGATCCACTGCGGCACGAAGTTCGCACCGCCTGGCAGCGCTGCCAGGTTGGGCGGGGGCGCCACCGTCACCTGTGTCTGGTGTGACGTCCACCAGCTGGGCAGCACCCCCTGAGACCACCACTTTTCGAGCACGGTGCCGAGCGCGTGCGGCGCGAGGTAGGTCGCGACTACCAGCGCCGTGAGGATCGCCCAGTTGCGGTCGGTGCGCCAGCGCCCCGCCAGGCGGCGGCTGCGGGCCTCGCGCTGCTGCCGCCGGCGTGCTTGCTCCGCCTCGGCCTGCCGCCGCTGTTCGGCCTGCTGGCGGGTGCGCTTGGCTTCCCGCTCCTCGCTCGTCTGCCGCGCCGCGTGGGTACGGGTCAGCCAGGCCAGGGTCAGGGCGGCCGGGGTCTGCGGGTCCGCGTCGCGCAGCTGCCGCCACCACCGCTGCCGTTCAGCGTCGCGGGTGTCGCCTTCCGCGACCTGCGCGGCCAGCTGGGCGCCGTGGTCGCCCGGGGACAGGGCCACCAGCAGCAGGCGGGCGCGGGCGCGGGCCTCGTCGTCTGAGTCGGGGCTGTACCCGCTGCTTCTCAGCTCCTTTATCCGCTGCTCCAGCTCGGCGTTGGCGTCGGTCCAGCGCTGCTGGATCACGCCTCCCGCACCCATGCCGGGAAGATCCCGCCAGGAGACCAGGATGCCGAGCCGCCGTACCTCGTCGAGGACCGGCACGGCCGGGTGACGGCTGCCCGATTTGAGGATCTCCATCGCGGCCGCCTCCAGGCCGCGCTCGGTCAGGTCGACCCCGTTGTAGACCGGGGTAAGGCCGGGGTCCAGCTCCGCGAGGAGGGCGGCGTAACGCCGGGGCTGCTCGTCCGCCCGGCCGCCGGGCGCGAGCAGCCGGACGGCCTCGTCGAGCTGGTACTGCCGCAGCAGCCGGCTGATCTCGTCGACCAGCGTGGCGTCGCGTTCGGTGTAGACCTGGCGGATGCCCTGGGTCCAATGCTGCTGCAGCGCGGCCGCGAGGGCCTCGACGGTGGCGTGATTCTGGCCGGCGAAGAAGACCGTCCGGGACCGTGCGGCGGCCGCGGGTCGTTCGGCCA
>JBEKKH010000634.1:0-4755 GCA_050010815.1 Streptosporangiaceae bacterium
GGCCACCCTGGCCGCCCAGGGCGACCAGATCGCCGCCGCCGCCCCGCTCGGGCGCATCGGCCGGCCGGACGACATGGCCGGCGTCGCGGTCTACCTGAGCAGCCGCGGCGGCGCCTACGTGACCGGCGCCGTGATCCCGGTCGACGGCGGCATCTGGGCTGCCACCTGACGGCCACCGGCACTGAAACCCCGCACCGATACCCCGCACGACGTCCGTTACCAGTCAAAACTGAGACTGAGCTGGCCTTGCCTGGGTATGGCACCCGCGTCCATGCTGGTAAGTAATGCTTGCGTGGCGAAACTGTCACTTGCGTCGTGCCGTGCCAAAGGAGACATCTTGACGACGATTGCCGAACACACCGACCTAGACCGGACCCGCTTCTTCATCGACGGCGAGTGGGTGGAGCCGCGCGGCAGCGAGACGCACCGTGCCCTCGAGGCAGCCACCGGCGAACCGCTCGGCACGGCCGCGCTGGCCACCGACGCCGACATCGACGCCGCGGTCAAGGCCGCCCGGCGGGCTCTCGACCACGGTCCCTGGGGCCGGACCACGGCCGCCGAGCGGGCCGAGGCCATGCACCGGTTCGCGGCGGCCCTGGCCGGCCTGCTGCAGATGTACGCCGAGATCATCAAAACCCTCCCGCTGGAGGAAGTCCGGCCCAGCCAGCCCGGCGCGACGATCGTGCGCCGCGAGCCGGTCGGGGTCGTCGGCGCGATCGCCCCGTGGAACTACCCCCAGGTCCTGGCGATGATGAAGATCGCGCCTGCGCTGGCCGCCGGGTGCACGCTGGTGCTCAAGCCCTCACCGGAGACCGCGCTCGACTCCTACATCATGGGCGACGCGGCCCAGGAGGCCGGCCTGCCCCCCGGCGTCCTGAACATCGTGCTGGGCGGCCGCGAGGCGGGTGCCTCGCTGGTGTCTCACCCCAACGTCGACAAGATCGCCTTCACCGGATCCACCGCGACCGGCCGCATCATCGGGGCCGAGTGCGGGCGGCTGATCCGCCGGGTAACGCTGGAACTCGGCGGCAAGTCGGCCGCGATCTTCCTCGAAGACGGCGACGTGGACACGTTCATCGCGGGCCTGGGCATGGCGTCGTTCATGAATAACTCCCAGACCTGCACCACCCAGTCGCGCATCCTGGTGGCGCGGTCGCGCTACGACGAGGTGGTCGAAGCGGTCGCGGAGTACACCCGCAACCAGGTCATCGACATCGCCCGCCACAGCAACGCCCGGCTGGTGTCCGGCGGCGGCCGGCCGGCCGGCCAGGATCGCGGCTGGTTCGTGGAGCCCACCGTGTTCGCCGACGTCGACAACTCCGACCGGCTCGCCCGCGAGGAAGTGTTCGGGCCGGTGATGGCGATGATCCCGTTCGGCGACGACGACGATGCCGTCGCGATCGCCAACGACAGCAACTACGGCCTGGGCGGTTCGGTCTGGACCACCGATGAGCAGCGCGGCATCGACGTCTCCCGGCGGGTGCGGACCGGCACCATCGGCGTCAACTATTACCTGCTTGACCTCGGCTCGCCGTTCGGCGGGATGAAGGACAGCGGCATTGGCCGCGAACTCGGACCCGAGGCCCTCAACAGCTACCTCGAGTACAAGTCGATCTACGCCAGCGCGGACCAGCTGAACAGCTAACCCCGCCCAGGTGCCGGCCGGCCCCTCACCCGAGCCGGCCGGCACCCCCTTTTCCGGCCGAACGGCCCGCCCTCGTGCCCCCAAACCCGCGTGAGCTCAGGAGGCGGATGACCGCGCGGCCACCCGCATCGGCCTGGTATCCGTCCCGGACGCGCCGACGGCGATGTCCTCCAGGCTGCGCCCGGCGGGTTCGGGCAGTACCAGGGTGAGGGCGAAGCCGGCCGCCGCGACCGCGAAGCCGGCCAGCTGCAGCCGCCGGTGCCCGATCCGGTCCAGCCGGGCGATGGCCAGCGCGTAGCCGGGGACCGCCGCCACCGCGAAGATCGCCAGCTGCAGGGCGATCTTGGTCATGGTCGAGGCGTGCGGGGAGATCAGGCCCAGGATCTGCGGGGTGGAGATCGTGTTCCCGTAGTAGGCGTAGTCCAGCAGGAACCAGCAGCCCGCCGTCCCGGCCAGCGTCACCAGCCACCGGCGGCTGGTGAGAAAGGCCCGCAGCCCCAGCTCCGCCTCCCGCCCCAGCCCCAGCTCCGGCCCCAGCTCCGGTTCCCGCCCCAGCTCCGGTTCCCGCCCCAGCTCCGGTTCCCGCCCCAGCTCCGGTTCCCGCCCCAGCCCCGGCCCCAGCTCCGGCTGCGCAGCGGCGAACTCGCCAGCAGCGGACCCGCCAGCGGGCGAACCGGGTAGCTGGCCTGCCCCCCGCGGCACCCGGGCTCGGGCCCGTCGTTCCACCTGGGCCCGGTAACGCGGCGATTCGGGCAGCCGGCAGCGCAGGTAGATGACCGCGGCGGCGGGCACCGCGCCGAGCGCGAGCAGGATCCGCCAGACGACGTCATCGCTGGTCCCCGAGCCGAGCAGGGCCAGCGCGGCGAGCGGCCCGATGATCAGCCCGAGCGCCTGGGTGCCGAACACCATCCCGACCAGCTTGCCCCGGTCCTTGCGGTTCGCGTACTCGCTCACCATCACCGCGCTGACCGGGTAGTCGCCCCCGACCCCGAAGCCGAGCAGGAAGCGGAAACCGATCAGCACCCAGAACGAGCCAGACAGCGCCGCCCCCAGCGCCCCGGCGATCATGATCAGGGCGACCAGCCAGTACACCCGCTTGCGGCCTACCATATCCGCGTAGCGCCCGAACACCAGCGCGCCGAGGAACGCGGCCGCCAGCATGGTGCTGTTGAGCACGGCCAGCTGGCCCGGATTCAGATGCCAGTCCTTGGTGATCAGCGTCGAGGCGATCCCGATCACGAAAAGGTCGTATGCGTCGGTAAAGAACCCCACCCCCGAGGCCAGCACGGCCCGCAGGTGGAACCGGCTCAGCGCCACCTCATCTAGCGACCCGGCCAAGTCTGCGGACCCGATCTCAGCCACCGCACCTACCCGTCGACCCCGCGCGGCCCTGTCCCACACGCTCACTGGCTCCGTCCACGCCCACTCTCACCGTGCCCGCAGCTGCATGTTTTCGTCTATGCAGCGGAAATTACCGAACCTAGACGACACGCAGCCGACCTAAGAATGAACGAAAGGTGAACGCACGGTGTCTTGCATACGAACAATGTCCGTCGGCCGGGTGATGTCAGGATTCTGCTCGTTACGCGTAACATGGCCTAGTGGCTGACACCAGAACTTGCGAGCAGTGCGGCACCTCGTTCACGCCGCGGCGCGAGCACGCCCGGTTCTGCTCGGCCCGCTGCCGGGTCGCGTGGAACCGCCATAACGCGAGCGATTCGCCGGCCGATTCCGGCCCGCTGGACTGGTCCATCACCGCGATGCGGGAGACCACCGACCGGCTGATGCGCTCTGGCGGCCTGGACCATGTCAACGGGTTGGCCGTCATCAGCGAGGCGGTGTGGTGGGTCACCATGGTCGACGCCACCCTGATGCGCTATCAGCCCGACGTCTACACCGGCGTGCTGGCCGGCCAGGCCGCCGCTGAGCGCCGGATCACCGAGGACACTTTCGGCGGCCTCCGGTTCGTGCGGAACCGGATGGGCTTCGACACCGATCACGGCGACTTCATCCAGCCTCTCGACCAAGACACCGCCCGCATTTCTGCGTGGACCTGGAAAGCCGTGCCCGTGCCGGCCCTGGTGTCACTCACGACCCGCGCGCGGGAGTGGGAGATGACGCGCTACCGCTCCTACCAGGCTCAGCTCGCGGGCCATCCCATCGGCGAGACCTTCGGCCGGGCCACGGCCTTCCTCCACCTAGCCGTCGAAGCCAACCACCTGACCCGCGCCTAGCCCGGCTCATGAACGCCCGACAGCGGGTCCAGCCGGGCAAGACACCGGTACAGCTCTGATCGTGGATCGTTACCCCTGCTATACGGGAGGTAACGATCCACGATCAGGAGCGCTGGAAGGCGCGAGTCCCAGGCGAAGCAGCTTTCACAGGCTAAGCCACCCAAGCCTCAAACCCCAGCCCCAGGCTCCAGTCCGGCCCCAAGCCTCACCTCAGCCCACGCACCAGCCTCGAGCCTCAGCCTTCAGCGGTCTCTTCGGGGGCCAGCCACAGCACTCCCATCGGCGGCAGGGTGATGACGGCCGAGGCGGGCCGGCCGTGCCAGGGCTCGGGTACCGCCTGGATGCTGCCCATATTGCCCACGCCGCTGCCGCCGTAGATCGCCGCGTCGGTGTTGAGGATCTCCCGCCAGCGGCCCGCGTGCGGCAGGCCGATCTGATAGTCCACGTGGGGTACCGCGGAGAAGTTGGCGATGCAGGCCACGGTCCGCGACGTATCCCCTTGGGTTGCGGTCCCCGCCCCGGCGATGCCCAGCCCAACCGCACCCGTCCCAACCGCACCCGTCCCGGCCGTGCCACCCGCCCCGGTCGTGCCGGGGGTCGCGGCCAGCCGGAGGAAGGACAGCGTGTTGCCCTGGGCGTCGTTGGCGTCGATCCAGCCGAACCCCTCGGGCGAATTGTCAAGCTCCCACAGCGCCGGCATCCGACGGTAGATCGCATTCAGGTCCCTGGACAGCTGCTGTACGCCGCGGTGGACGTCGAAGTCGAGGATCCACCAGTCCAGCCCGTTGTCCGCGGACCACTCGCTGACCTGGCCGAACTCCGAGCCCATGAACAGCAGCTGCTTACCCGGATGGGCCCACATGTAGGCCAGCAGCG
>JBEKKH010000635.1:0-4752 GCA_050010815.1 Streptosporangiaceae bacterium
TGCAGCGGTTCCTCGACTACGCCGATGACCAGGTCGAGCGGGCGGCCACGTCCGGACGGAAGGGAGCCCTGGCCGCCTACCGGGACGCGACGCTGTTCAAGGTGATCTACGGGTGGGGGCTGTTCTCTTGGGCTCGCTTGCTGCCCTGGAGGTTTAGCTTTTCACGTTTGTGCAGCTCAGAGGCTGTTAAGTGAAAGATTATCTGCTGCGACAGGTGTGGTGCAACTACCTGGCCCGGCGTGTCATCGCGGGCGTGTCTTGTTGTTGAGCTGGGTCATGAGCTCCCGGTTGGTGGCGCGGGAGGCGGCGAGGTCGTCATCGCGCTCTTCGAGTTGCAGCCGCAGGTCGGTGACTTGCTGTTCCAGGCTGGTGATCTTCTGGCTGAGGGCGTCGACGTCGGCGGGCGCGCCGAGACCGGACTCGCGCCAGGCCTGGTCGCCGAGTGCCTCGGACAGTCGTTTTTCCAGGTGCTGGACGCGGGTGCTGAGCCGGACGGCGCGTTCGTGCGCGGCGAGCAGGTCTGCTTGCAGCGAGGCTCGCGTCACTGACGGGCCGGTGCCATCGCCGGTGGCTGGTTCGGCCTGGAGGGCGTGGATCTTCTCCAGCAGGTCGCGGTGCCGGTAAAGGAAGGTGCGGTCGACCCCGGCTGCGCGAGCGATCCCGGCCGCACTGATCTCGGTGCCGTCGGCGGCGGCGCGGTTAAGTGCGGCGGCGACGCGCTGGCGGCGGCGAGCGGAATCGGCGTTGCGGCCATCGATCATCGGCTGGGCGCGCATGTCCGAGGCGACCTTCGCCGCGTGCTGGGGTTTCGCGGTGGTGTTCACGCGGTGGCCTCCGAGGTGATGCCGGCTGTGGGGAGCGGCGCGGGAGCGGCAGCCCGCAGGGCGGGCATGCCGAGGGAGACAGGGTGGGCGGCACGGTGACGGCGGACCACGGTGACGGCTTCGCCGATCTGGGCTTGCTCGGCATCGCCGAGTTCCGTGACGTCACGTTTGATCATGGTGATCAGGTGCCGGATCCGGGTGATCTCCTCCTGGGCGGGGGTGGCGTCGGCGCGGGCCCATTCATCGACGCCGTCGATGGCGGCGTTCAGGCGTTCCCGGGTGCGCAGCAGGTCATCGAGGTAGGCGGTCAGGTCCGGCAGGTAGGAGACGTTGGTCCGGAAGTGGTCGCAGCCGGCGCAGCGGAAGCGGACGGGGCAGGCGCCGCCGCCGGCCTGGACGTTGGACGGCTCGCTGCAGGTGCCGTACGGCACCGCGACCTCACCGACACCGTGACGGGCGCGCTCGGAGTCCAGCAGGGCACGCGCGTCCCGCCAGATCCGGTTGCCGTGCCTGTCGAAGCTGAGCGTGGTGACCTTGTCGACGGCGTCGCGGCGGCGGTCCTCGCCGATCCTGTAATAGCCGCGGGTCACGGAGTAGCTCCGGTGGTCAAGGAGCTCGGCCAGCACGTCGATGGGGACCCCGGCGTCGGCGTGCCTTTGGGCGTAGCTGTGCCGGTAGGCGTATGGCACGATCCTGACCGGGTCGAACATGATCCCGTCGCGGGTAGTGAGGGCCGGCAAGGTAGTGACCCAGTCGCGGTGCCGGGCCTCCAGGGTCGATCTGCTG
Organism: Streptosporangiaceae bacterium; assembly: GCA_050010815.1. Taxonomy (GTDB): domain Bacteria; phylum Actinomycetota; class Actinomycetes; order Streptosporangiales; family Streptosporangiaceae; genus Palsa-504. Next base: position 1,611 of record JBEKKH010000635.1, read on the forward strand.
ATCGGCTTGCCGCCGTCGGGATTGCGGTAGGTGGTGGGCAGCAGTTTCAGCTTCGCGGCCGGGACGTGCGGGAACCGCTGCCGGACCCGTTGCTGCTGAGTGATGATCACCTCGGCGGTGGCGCTGCTGATCGGCAGGCGGCGTCCCAGCCGGTCGGCCTTGACGTTGTCATAGACCAGTACGGCGCCGCCGTCCTTGTCGCGGGCCAGGCAGTCCAGCGGCAGGCTGAGGATGTCCTCTGGCCTGCGGCCGGTGTCGATCCCGATCTGAGTGGCGGCCCTGACCTCGGCCGGCTCAAGGGCGTGCAGGTTCGCGCACAAGATCGTCATGATCTCCGACGGCAGGTCCCGGCCGGGCTCGCCGCGCTCGGGATCGGCGGGGATGTCAGCGCGTCCGACGCCGACATCGCCGGCCAGCCCGGCCGCGGGCTGGCCGGCGCGGGTCAGGCCCAGGGCGCGGATCCCGGCCAGCACTTCCCGCACGTCCCGGCAGATCATGTTCCGGCGGTAGCGGCTGAGCTGGCCGCCTGCTTCGAGGTAGGCGATCCGGGCGAGGAAGTTCTCCAGGTCGCCGCGGCTCAGCGCAGCCGGGTCGGACCCGTGATCTGGCCTGCCCTGCAGATTCTGGGACAGCAGCGCCACGCTGTTGATCTTCGCCTGGACCCGGGAGATGCCGCTGCCGCGGTGGCGGGGCAGCTGCTCGGCCGCCCACCGCTTGGCGGCGGCAGCCAGCCACGGCTGGGTGATCTTGGTGAACGACAAGGCGCCGGGGTGACCGAAGATCGCCAGGTCCCAGGTGTCCTTGCCCTGCTCGCGGCCGGGGTCGGCCAGTGCCCGGCGGACATCGCGGGTGAAGGCGCGCAGCACCGACCGGGCACGCTTGCCCGGAGCCAGGCCGGGGTCACATTCGCTGATCGAGACGCACTGCTGGCGGCGGACAGTGTCGCCAGCGGCCCGCAGCACCACATCGGTCAGCCGCAGCCCGCCGCGGAGGCGGGTCTGCAGGCCGAGCAGGAGCTCCACGACGACCAGGTCCGGCAGCGCCCGCAGGTTCACCTGCCCAGGCTCGGCGACCCCTGGCTCGGTGGCCTGCCACCATTGCCCATCCACTCTGGCGCTGCCCCGCTGGGCCATGCGCCAGCGCTGGTAGTGGGTATTGCAGTAGCCGACCGCGCCATCGGCCGCGCGCGTGCACGCCAGCACCAGGCACGCCCCGAGAGGCGGCAGAGGCCGTACCCGCCGGTCGGTGAGGAACTGCTCCAAAGGGACAGGCGCGCGCCGGCCGCGGAACTGCTTGGCGTGCGGCTCGCACATCACCGCCTCACGCACCGTGGGCTTGCACCGGCACCCGGGCACCGCGCAGTCCCCGGCGGGGGCGGGCACCGCGGGCAGCTGCTGGGCGGCGGCGATACCGGCGGCGTCCATCCCCAGCCCCGTCAGCCGGGTGAAACACCGGTAGCAGATGCCGGGACAGTCGTTATGGACGGTTCCGGTGCAACCCGCGGCCCGGCACACCTGACGGCCCAGCAGGCGGTGCTGCGCGGGCAGGAACAAGATCCGCGCAGCCGGATCCCAGCCCGCTTCCGCCAGCAGCGCGCGGTCGAGCATCGCGGCCAGGCGCGCGGACCCGCCGTCCAGGGCGGTCCCGTCCAGCACGTGCGGGAACCCGGCAGCTGCCCCGGCGGCCGGGAGCACCCTGGCCGGCGCCGCGGCGGTCACCGGCTGCCTTCTTCGCGCTCGCGGGGGCTGGGCACCGCATCCACTGCGGCCCGCAACCGGGAGGCACCGGGATGCACATACACCTGAGAGGAGGAGATGTTCGCATGTCCGAGGAGGTCAGCGACCACATCGATGCCGACGCCGGCATCGGCGGCATTGCTGCCGCAGGCGTGCCGCAGCTGATGCGGGGTGACCGGGTTCTCCAGCCCGGCCCGGCGCGATGCCGCTGCGAGCAGTTCCCCGATCGCGTCCGGGCGCATCGGCGCGCCGGGCTGGCCGCGGAACAAGTTGACCAGCGAGAAATCGCCGGACCTTGCCTGCGGCACCCGCATCCGCTCGAACTCGTAGGTATCGAAGGCCTGCACGGTAAGGAAGTCCAGGGGCACGGCCCGTTGCCGGCGGGACTTGGCCCATGCCCCGTTGGGGTTATCCTCGCGCCGGACCACGTGCAGATGCGCCCGGGCGACCTCGCAGCCCAGCCGCCGCGAGTCCGCCAGCAGGTGCACATCGCTGCGGCGCAGCCCGCATACCTCACCGCGGCGCAGCCCGGCCCGGGCCATCAGCAGCACGATCAGCCGGTCCCGCGCCGACCGGCACGCGCCCAGCAGCGCGACGATCTCCTCATCGCTGGCGCGGTCCACCGCCGTCCCGGGTTCGCGCAGCCGGTGCCGGGCCCGCATCCGCCACGCCATCCGGCCGTCCTCGCCTCGGGCCTGCTCAGGCAGATCCCGGTCGTCGGCCACCTCATACAGCAGCGGCACCAGCCCCGCCGGCGCCGCCCCGGCCGAAACCGCGTAGACCGCCATCCCCCGCACCGCGGTCAGCACCCCGTTGATCCGCGACGCCGACCGCGCTGGCGCGGCACCAGGCCCGGCCAGCACAATCCCCGCACCGCCGCCATCGGCGCCCGAGGCCGACGGCCCGGCATGGGCCAGCCACGTCATGAACAAGGCGAACTGCTCGATGCCGGCCTGCCAGGACCGCTCCGTCCGTGCGCACCAGCGCAGGAACAACGCGATCGCGTGCGCGTACGCCTTTGTCGTGGACTCTGCCCCGTCGCGTCCGAACCGCTGATGCCGCAAGAACGCATCCGCGACGGCGACAACCCGCAGATCCTCATCCAGCACCGTCCAGTACCGCTGGCCGGACGGCAACCTCACCGGGAACGCCCGCATGTCCTGATCCCCCCGATCTCGTGCTGCGCTGTCTGCACAACTACCAGCCACGAGCACGACACCCACGGAGAAACGCCGGACCACCAGCAAGAACACCCAGATCGCACGACATCATGCAACGGGTCGCAGACCCCCGGGAAAGGCATGCGCCGCACCGAGTCCTCGAAGCTCGATCTCGCCGACTGGGGCCGTAACCCGGATGCTCCCGAGCTCGGGAAGTACGGCATGCTGCACGTCCGCTTCGGCAAG
>JBEKKH010000636.1:0-5516 GCA_050010815.1 Streptosporangiaceae bacterium
CCAGCCCGGCCAGCGCGGCGGTCCGGCTGCTCGGCCTGGACCCGTTCGCCGTCCAGGCCATGCTGGCCCGGCTGGCGCCCGGCATCGACGACTGCGCCCGCCGGGCCGCGAGGACCGCCGCCGATCCGCCGTCCGCGCTGCCGTGCGACAGCGCCCCGGCCCTGGACCTGCTCGCCGACTTCCATCTCACCGCGGAGGTGCGTCTGTTTGCTTCCTGACGTGCATGACCACAGCCACCACGACCACCACCACGACCACCACCCGGCCGCGGCCGGGCCGGCCGGTGCCCGGGTACCCCGGATCGGCATCGGCGGCCCGGTGGGCAGCGGCAAGACGGCACTGGTCGCCGCGCTGTGCCGGGCGCTGTCGGCCGAGCTGATGATCGGCGTCGTCACCAACGACATCTACACCACCGAGGACGCCGACTTCCTGCGGCGGGCGGGGGTGCTGCCGGATGCCCGCATCCGCGCCGTGCAGACCGGGGCCTGCCCGCACACCGCCATCCGCGACGACATCAGCGCCAACCTGGACGCGGTCGAGCAACTCGAGGCCGACCATCCGGGTCTGGAGCTGATCCTGGTCGAGAGCGGCGGCGACAACCTGACCGCGACATTCTCCTACGGGCTGGTCCACCGTCAGATCTTCGTGATCGACGTAGCGGGCGGGGACAAGGTGCCGCGCAAGGGCGGCCCTGGCATCACCCGGTCCGACCTGCTCGTTATCAACAAGACCGACCTCGCCCCGCTGGTCGGGGCGGACCTCGCGGTGATGGCGCGCGACGCCGCGGCGGTCCGCGGCGAGCGGCCGACGCTGTTCACCTCACTGGTCGCCGATCCGGCGGCGGCGCAGGTGGCGGACTGGACGCGGACGGTCCGTTCCGCCGTCGCGACCCCGTGACCGCGTGATCGCCCGGACGAGCGTGGTCATCGAGCCGGGCGGCGTGCTGGGCGAGCTGGCCTGCGCGCCGCCGCTGACGCTGCGGCAGGTGCACAGCGACGTCCGCGACCGCTGCGAACTCCGCCTGGTCGGGACCGCGGCCGGCCCGCTGGCCGGGGACGACCTGTCGGTCCGGCTGCGGCTGCGGCCCGGCGCCCGGGCCACCCTGCGCGCGACCGGCGCCAGCATTGCCCAAGGCCGGCCCCAGCCGGACCAACCGGGCCCGGACCAACCCGGCCGGAAGGGCCAGGTGGACGCGGCGACGCTGCCGGTCCCGGCGACACTGGCGATCCGGGCGGAGCTGGGCGACGGAGCCGATCTGGTCGCCGATCCCGGGGCCTTGGTCGTCTGCCAGGGCAGCCGGATCGACGTCCGGGTCGAGTTGGCGTTGGGCGACGGCGCCGTGGTCGAGTGGCGGGAGCTGATCGTGCTCGGCCGCACCGGGGAACCGCCGGGACGGGCCACGCTGCGCTGGGACGTGACCCGGCTCGGCCGCCCGGTTCTGCGCCAGTTCACTGACCTAGGTGCAGCTGGGACAGGCTTGATCGCAGGCCGCCGGGTGCTCGCCTGTGCCCTGATCGCCGGTCCAGCCACCGCGGCACGCACCGTCGCCACCGCCGCGACGGCCGTGGCCCAACGAGTCGACGAACAGACCCTGCTAGTCACTGTGCTGGATGACGACGCGGCCAGCGCGACGTGTCGGCTGGATGAGCTGTGCGCTCGGGCTCGACCTCCAAGCTAACTTTCATTTGAACAGCCAACCTAAAAGTTTTCCGACTTTCAGTTATAGATTAATGCCGGTCAGTCATCAGCTGCGGAAAGCTGCGCGGCAGGAATCTGCACGGCGATCTCCTGGCCAAGCCGCGCACCTGCGGACAGGCTGAGATCATCCCCGCTCCAGAACCGGCCGGCGTCATACCAGTTCGGCCGCCGGGCCGGCAGCAGGCCCATGGCCTGGTAGGTGACGGCGACGATTTCCGCGCAGTAGGCAGTTTCCAGGGCGGCCTCCCGCGCACCCCGGCGGACCGCTGGCAGCCGCCCGCGCAGCCACCCGGAGGCAAGCCGGGCGGCGGACGGGAACGGCGTGCCATCCAGCCGCGCGATGGTGCGCAGCACCGCGTCTTCCATCTCGCGGCTGGCCGGAGGTTCCAGCTGGCGCAGCCAGGCCCGCTGGCCGTACCTGGTGGCCCACAAGGTGACGGCCGCGCCCAGGTCATGCAGCTGCGCGCCGCGGTGGCGGCTGCCCAGCCACAAATCGGGCAGCGACCTGCCCAGCTCGGCATGCCACATCAGCGCGGGCAGGTCATCCAGGGCCACCGACATGCCGACGTGGTTGACCGGGCTGTTGGTCGCCAGCTGAATAGCCCGGTCAGCCGCGGTGCGCCCGCGAAACAGCCACACGTCGCCGGTACGGGTCAGGTCCAGGGCCTCATCCAGGCCGATACGCGTGCCAGGCACAGTCGTAGCCTAGGCAGATGCGCTGGTGGAAGATACTCGGCCTGGCTGCCTTCGCGAGCGTCGCGGCCACCGGGATAGTGATCGCACGGGATCAGCGGCGCCGTCGCTCCTGCACCCCCGAGGAAATCCGGGCACGGCTGCACGCCCGGCTCGCCGAGGCATCCACCACCCCGCCGGAAGCACCCGGCAACCCCAGGCCATTACACCGCCGAGCGGGAGCCGGCCCACACACCCAGCGTCAAATGAGGATGACCCTCGGTGAGTACGTTCCCTGGCGTGGGATCAGCGACGGCTACCGTCCGGGCTTCGCGCCAGCGGGATGACCGACCGTCCTGCAACCTCTGCCAGCCCATGGTTTCCCGACGGCGCCACCTGGGTGTCATGTGGAACCAGCTGGCGCGGCCCGCGGTGGTTAAGCAGCGCTGCTGGTGTGAGCTCCGGTGCGCCGAGCGAGCGTCCGGGCACAGGCTGACGCCGGTGCCAGTTCGCCGAACGCTTTGCCGGCAACCTGGCAAGCCCAGCGCATCCGCGTGACCGCAGTCTCGGGATGATCGCCGAACTCCTGCGCTACCCGTCCGGCACAGCCACGCTGGCCGAATGCCCCGACTGCCGCGGCAACGGCCTGCCGGACTTCCTCGGCACTGGGATGGTCACCGCGCTGCAGTGCCGACACGAACAGGGCATCGGCCCGGATCGCGCTAATACTGAGGTGGTGCATCGCTGGCCGCATCATGAGCCTCCTCTACTTCTGGTTCCCCTGACCACATCCCGGGGTCCGGCACTCTTGACCTCTCTATCTGGCGGAGCATCCCGGCAGGCCGGTGATACCGGCTAGCCGAAAAAGAACGCCAGGCAGGCGGCGGAGCTCGGTATCAGCCGATCAGAGTTCTTCGCCCGGGCGGCCCGAAGCTACCTGGACGCACTTGCCTCGCATTCGATCACCCAGCAGATCAACGAGGCGCTGCACACCGCCGTCGACGATTCCGGCGCCGCCGCCGCTACGGCGGGCCGCAACTACCTGGCAGGCCAGGACGACTGGTGACCGACCGCGGCAGCATCTGCTGGGCTGATCTCGGCGAGGCTCGCGGCAGCAAACCCGCTAAGCGCCGCCCCGTCCTGGTTCTCCAGTCCGGCCCCTTCAACGCCAGCCGGCTGAATACCACCATCGCAGCCGTCATCACCTCCAACACCGCCCTGGCCGCCATGCCCGGCAACGTATTTCTCCCGGCCGCTATTTCGGGCCTGCCCAAAGACTCAGTCGTCAACGTCACTGCCCTGGTCACCCTCGGCAAGACCGACCTGGAGACACCCGCCGGCCAGCTTCCGGCCTCCGTCATGGACGACGTCGCCCGAGGGCTGCGCCGAGTCCTGGGGCTCTGACTCCAACGCTCCCACAGCGGCATGAGCGAGCGTTTCCGCAGAAACGCCGACGGTCTGTCCTAGGCCCGGGCGGCGGGTCGAATATGCAGTCCGGAAAGCTCGCCCCACGGTAGTAGGTGAGCGTACCATGGCGCGAGACGCAATCTTTACTGTACGTATCGGCACCTGCAAGCTAGTATCGCGCCATGATGGTTCATGACGCTTTGATCATTCTCTTTCTTGTCGCCTTCGGCGCCTCGTCGATTTACGCCTTTCTCAAAAGATGGCGGATGTGGGGCTATTAGCTGTCTTTCAATCGTGGCGCGAGCGGCCACTCCGCGCGATCACCGTCGGGGTGGAGTTTGCGCTGGTAATCGGCGCGGCGGCAGGCTATACCTACACGGCCAGGTGGGCCGCAGTCGTCTGGTACATCGCAGGACTCTTCTTCGCAGGCATGATGCTCTTGACGATCAAACTCGGCTCGAAATCCGACCATCGGAGCATAACCGCGCTGTCGGCTGAAGTTAAAAATCGAAGACCATGGCCGCCCCCGCAACCTGATCCGGCCTCTGACACCACCAGCACGACTGCAGTCGCAGAGAATCTCGATGCCTCACCGTCAACAAGGAGATCGGCCAAGACGGACTACCGAGCAGTGCTCCAGTGGCGCACGCCCGTGCCGGAAGACATTGCCCTTCGCAAGCTCGCCTATCAGCATGGCATCGCCTACCGAGACAATATGCCAGAACCATTGGCCCTCTGCGGACACCAATACGATCCGCTCGATCTCCCGCCAGATAGGGCAGTGCAGCTCTGGGGCATCGGAGTGCCGAAATCAATGCGCTGCCCTAAATGCACCCAGGCTCTCCGTGACGCTGGTTATTCGCTTTGGAACATCGACGCCAATGCTCTCGGCAGGTAACGCGTACTGTCGGTGCTTCCATGTGCACTCGACAGCGTCCACCATACCGATCGGTATAAGGGTTGCGCATTATTATGCACTCGACAGCGTCCACCATACCGATCGGTATAAGGGTTGCGCATTATTATGTAACGCGCTCACATCAGGCCAGATGAGGTCGACGGAGCAGCATGCCAGCGATCTTGAGCATGGCATGCGGATCGGCGCAACGTGACAGAACGTCCGTTCTCGCGCGCCTTGGGCGACCACCTTGGTTGCCTGCCAGGACGTCCCGATCGGTGGTTCACGTGTGTCAAGCCTGACGGGCGCTCTCACAGAGAGTGATAAGTCCAAGGGCACCTGGCCGGCGCCGAAGACATGCTTCGCGTCCTCGATCGCGATCGCTCAGTGCGCCGGCGTATCGCCGCCGGCTCGTGCGCGTCAGGCACAGCACCGGCTAGCATGCACCCCGCTCAGCCAGCAGCGCGAGTGCCGGACAATGCTGGTACTGTACCGCGGGAGCTCGGAGCTGCGTAAACGCGGACAGCGCTGGCGGGGCGATGCGCTCTGGCCGTCGAGAAGCCGGGAGAGATAGCCATGGCAGGCAGCGCCGGGCCGGGCGTGCTGTACGGCGAGGTGTCCGCGGGCTGGACGCCGGACGCGGCGGTGGCGCTGGTCCTGTTTCACGGCTACGGCGCGAACGAGCAGGATCTCGCCCCGCTCGGGCCGATGCTCGCACCGGCCCTGCCCTGGGCTGCGCTGCGTGCCCCGCTCGGGGTGGCTCCCGGCGGCTACGCGTGGGTCCCGCCCATCGCGCCCGGCGACCGGGACCCGGCCCGCGCCACCGACGCCGCCTGGCAGT
>JBEKKH010000637.1:0-4744 GCA_050010815.1 Streptosporangiaceae bacterium
TCGAGACGTTCCGCCACCACCAGCTGCGGTTCGTCGAGGCGGACAAGGTGGCGATGATCACCGAAGGCCATATCCGGTGCGATCTGGACCGGTCGCAGGTCGCCCTGCTCCAGCCGCCGTCCGGCGCGCCGGTCTTCTACGCCAACGCCATCGACCAGGCCGGCCCGTCCCGGCGGGCGTATCCGGGCCGGTACGGGAACCAGATGTACGGGAACATGTTCGGCCGGGCCCGGTGGCGGCAGGAGTAACGAGACGGAAGCGAGAGCGCTATGAGCGGTCTGCCTGGCGAGCTGCGGGACCTGGTCTCCGCTGGCCCGATGGCTCACCTGAGCACGATCAACGCCGACGGAAGCCCGCAGGTGAGCGTCATCTGGGTCGGCCTGGACGGCGATGATCTGGTCAGCGGCCACCTGGGGTGGTACGCGAAACTGCGCAACATCGAGCGGGACCCGCGGGTCGTGCTGTCCTTCGATGCGCCGCGGGCAGGCGGCGTCTTCATGAACCCGTACGCCGTGCTGCACGCCCGGGCGGCCATCCAGCCGAGCGAAGACGCCTGGGATTTGCTCAACCGCCTGGCGAAGGTCTACGTGTCCCCGGACACCGAGTTCCCGGCGCCGAAGCAGGCCGGCTACATCGTGCGCTACTCGGTCGAGCGCATCGGCGGCGTCGGCCCGTGGGCGTCGACCTCGGGCTGAGGTCCCCTAGCGGAGGCGCAGTCCCGCGATGAGGAGTCCGACCATGCGACGGGCGTCGTAGCGGGGGTTGTGGTCGGCGCCGATACAGAGACTGCCGACACCGAGCATCAGCTCGTAGGCATCCATGCCGGGGACAATCTCGCTGGCCGCGGCCGCGGCGTCGAGCAGCTGCGCGCACACCGGGACGAGGCGGTCAAGGAAATAGGCGTGCAGGGTCTCGAAGGCGGCGGCGTCGGACCGCAGCGCCGCGGCCAGGCCGTGCTTGGTGACCAGGAAGTCGACGAAGAGGTTGATCCAGGAGGCCAGGGCGGCGTGCGGCGTGCTGCTGGTCGCCAGCAGGGCCGGGCCGGCCTGCGCGCACGCCTCGACCTGGTGCCGGTAGACGGCGACGATCAGATCGGCCCGGGTCGGGAAGTGGCGGTAGATCGTGCCCACGCCCACGCCGGCCTTGGCGGCGATGTCGCGCACGGGCACGTCGACGCCGGACGCGACGAAAGCCGAGGCGGCCACGTCCAGCAGCATCTTCTCGTTACGCCGGGCGTCAGCCCGCTTCTGCGGGGCATCGGCCTGCTCCCGCGGGGCGTCGGCCCGCTCCCGCGGGGCATTGACCTGCTCCCGCGGAGCTGACGACCCCGGTCCGCGGTCGATGCCGGCCACTGCGTCGCTGCCCCCGTCTCCCTAGTTGCAAAACGGAACCATGTTCCATATGCTGTTTGCGGAACGATGCTCCGCTTGTTCAGGATGCCACAACAGGCGAGTCACAACCAAGTCGCGCATCGCGAATTCGCTTCACTTCTCATCGGGGCACTCCACCAGAAGGAGCAACGACCCATGCCGCACACCACCCCGCCCAGTTTCGGCATCGCGACCGCGCCGCAGCAGGTCGGCTACGACGACCTGCTGCGGGTCTGGCGGGAAGCGGACACGATCCCGCAGATCGAGCACGCCTGGGCGTTCGACCACCTTCTCCCGATCGGCGGCGATAAGGACGGCCCGATCTTCGAAGGCTGGACGCTGCTGTCGGCCCTCGCCGCGCAGACCGCCCGGCTGCGCCTGGGCCTGCTGGTGACCAGCAACCGCATCCGGCCGCCCGCGCTGCTGGCCAAGATCGCCGCCACCGTCGACGTCGTGTCGGGCGGGCGGCTCGAGTTCGGCATCGGCGTGGGCTCACGGACCGATATTCCCTGGGCCCGGCGCGAGTACGACGCCTACGGCCTGCCCTACCACGACGCCGCCACCGCGGTGGCCAGCCTCGCGGAAGCGTGCACGGTGATCCGGCGGCTGTGGGCCGAGGACAAGCCGTTCGATTTCCACGGCAGCTATTACGACCTCACCGGAGCGTTCTGCAACCCCAAGCCCGTCCAGCGGCCCGGCCCGCCGATCGTCATCGGCGGACAGGCCACCGGGACGCTGCGCGTGATCGCCGAGCACGCCGACGTGTGGAACTTCCCCGGCGGCGACGTCGAGGCCGCCGTACGCCGCGGCGCTGTGCTGGACCGCTTCTGCGCCGAGATCGGCCGCGACCCCGCCTCGATCACCCGGTCCCTCGTCCTGCCGGTCTCCTACGACGGACCCGGTAGCACCCGGGACGGGATCGCTGAAGCCATCGACGCCGGCTTCCGGCACATCGTCCTATCACTGCCGGCCCCCTACCCCGAGAACGTCGCCCGGTGGGTCACCGACGAGCTCATCACGCCGTCGGCCTAGCTACCTGGAGGCAGCTACGGCGCGAGAGGCCCGGCCGCCCGGTCAGGGGGCGATTTATGCCTTTGACTCAGGTCGGCACGCCGAGGACGCGAGATCTTAGCCGGGCGTGGCCCGGCTAAGATCTCCGGCCACATGCCCGTAACGTGGGTGCGCCATGCTCAGCCCATGGTGAGTTCCGGAGACCAGCTGTCCATCGAGGCGGCCGACCTGCAGGTGCGGCAGCTCGGCGAGCCGTTCGTGGCCTCGCCGATGGCCCGGCTGCTGCACGGCCGGGCGAGTTCCCCGCATTACGTGCACGAGTCCGACCGCGTGCTGCTTGACGACACGGCCGGGATGGCGGTCGCGCGTAAGTGCCTCGTGGGCGAGCTGCCCTCCCTCGAGCCAGGCGGCCCGCGCGAGTACATCTACTTCGACCCGGCCCGGACCCGGGTCGGCATCGTGACCTGCGGGGGCCTGTGCCCGGGCCTGAACAACGTCATCCGCGGGGTGGTCCTTGAGCTGGCGGAGAACTACGGCGTTACCGAGATCGTCGGCTTCCGCGATGGCTACCGGGGATTGGTGAACGGCGAGGAGCCGATGCCGCTCACGCCCGCCCTGGTGGCAGACATCCACAACCACGGCGGCACCATCCTTGGCACGTCGCGCGGTGGCCAGGACACAGCGGACATTGTCACCACGCTGGTCCGCCACGAAGTCTCGGTGCTGGTGGTCATCGGCGGAGACGGCTCGTTGCGGGGGGCGGAGGAGATCGCCGACGCCGCGGCCGAGCGCGGCGTCGTGCTCTCGGTGGTCGGCGTACCCAAAACGATCGACAACGATATCCCCTACATCGACCACAGCTTCGGCTTCCAGACGGCGTTCGCCCGCGCCACCGATTCCATCAAGGCCGCGCACACCGAGGCCAGCTCGATCCCGAACGGCGTCGGCCTGGTCAAGCTGATGGGCAGGCATTCCGGATTCATCGCCTGTTACGCGGCGCTGGCCAACCACGACGTCGATTTCGTCCTCATCCCCGAGGTCCCCTTCAGCCTGGATGGCACCACCGGGTTCCTGTCCTATCTCCGGCATCGGGTGCAGCGGCACGGGCACGCCGTCATCGTGGTCGCCGAGGGCGCCGGCCAGGACCTGCTCACGCGCGACGGGTCCCGCGACGCGTCGGGCAATGCGCGGCTGGCCGACATCGGGCAGCTGCTACGGGAACGGATCACAGGTGACTTCGCGGCGGCCGGGGCCGAGCTCAGCCTGCGTTACGTGGACCCCGGCTACGCCATCCGCAGCGTCCCCGCCAACGGATACGACGCGGTGTACTGCCTGCGGCTCGCCCAGGCGGCCGTGCACGCCGCGATGGCCGGACGGACGGCGATGGTGGTCGGGCGCTGGCACGGACGGTTCGTGCACCTGCCCATCTCCCTGGCCACCGGCAGCCGCAACCAGGTCGACCCGAACGGCGACCTGTGGATGTCAGTACTCGAAGCGACTGGCCAGCCGCCGCGCTTCAGCTGACGAGACGGCTCGCGCTGCCTATGCTGATTGGCGCGAACCGGGAGGGACCTCGATGGCCGATGCTGATGACGTGCGCCGCCTCGCGCTGGCCCTGCCGCACGTGACGGAGATCGACAGTGACGGTTTCGACTTCCGGGTGGCCGACAAGGGGTTCATCTGGTCCTACCCCGAGCGCAGGCCGGGCCAGCGTCGGGTCATCCGGAGCGAGATCGCGGTGTTGTTCGTCGGCGACGAGGCCGAGAAGCAGGCCCTGCTTCTAGGTGAGCCCGAGGTCTTCTTCACCACGCCCAGCTACGACGGCTGGCCGCTGGTGATGCTGCGGCTGGCCGAGGTGGACGCCGATCGGCTGGCCGAGCTCGTCACCGACGCGTGGCGGATGCGAGCCCCGGCGGCTCTCGTCGGCGAACTCGACCAGCGATGAATCCGGCCCCGGCCGCACGTCCCTAACTATGGCGGGGTGCATCGCTCCCGCTAGGCGAGGACCCTCAGGAAGGACGACGACCATGACGAGTTCAACCTGCCCACCGGTCTCCGTGGCCCGGGAAATCGAGGCGCCGGCCGAGCAGCTGTTCGGCGTGCTGGCCCGCTCCGCCAACCACCCGCTCATCGATGGATCGGGCATGCTGCGTGAGGCGACCGCCGACGTGGTCCTGTCCCGGGTCGGTGACGTCTTCACCATCAGGATGCACAACGACGAGATGGGCGACTACGAGATGTCCAACCACGTCGTCGAGTTCGAGCTCAATCGCCGGATCACCTGGGAACCGGTCATGACCGCGGCCACCCGGGCCAAAGACCAGGCTGAGATCGGCGACAAGGGCCACCAGCGGTGGGGTTAC
>JBEKKH010000638.1:0-4736 GCA_050010815.1 Streptosporangiaceae bacterium
GGCGGCCGAACAACTGGGTGCTGCTGCTGGACAACGCGGACTGCCCGGCAGGTGAGGACCTGCTGGCGGCCATCGTCAGGGCGCGGCGCGAGTTGTTCCGATGGCCTGCCGGTCTCGATCCGTTGACCGTCATCGCGGTTGGCGGTAAGCCGCGCGTCTTGGACCAGGTCTCGCTCAGCACCGCGGACGGCGCGCCCGGTGTCGAGGACCGCCCCGATGTGGTGCGGCTGCGCCTGGATGACCTGGAGTTCCCGCACCTCGTCAGGGTCATGGCCGAGTACCCGTGGGGTCCCGCCGACATTGACCCGCCAGCGCACGTGGTCGCTCACCTGGTCGCCCGGCTGACCGCCGGGCACTGCCTCGCCTCCCGGCTGGTGCTCAAGGAACTCCAGTTCAACCCCGAGCTCGCAGCCCACCTGGACCAGCTCCTCGGCGTGCCAGCCGCCGCGCGGCCCGCACCGGCCCACCACACCCAGGCGGAGGAGAGCGCGCCAAGCGGGGTAGCGCAGCGCGTGCTAGACGTGATCGCGGCGGGCCTCACCCCGCACCGTCGTGCCTCCAGGAACCTGCTGCTTGACCTGGTCACCCTGTCCGCCGCTCGGCACCGCGACGAGGCCCGGCGGCTGCACGGACACCTGCTTACGGCCGAGGCCGACCAGGAGCAGCTGTACTCCGAGGTGCTGTGGTCGCATCCCACGCCAGACGGCCACCTGGCCATGGTCCCGGTCGCGCGCCACCTGCTGCTGCGCGAGCTGGCGGCCCGTGACCCGAAGTGGGACAGGGAGACCAGCTGGGAATCCCTCTTCAGGTACCTACGCGGCGGCCAAAACGACAAAGACCGACCCACTGCCGCCACCCCTGCCACCCCTGAAGGCCGCATCCCCGAACCCGATGATCATCAAGCCGACCGGCTACATCACCTCCTCGCCCTCGGCGAGGCGGCCACGGTGGCGGGGAAGCTGACCGCTCTGGTGCCGGCCTGCGCCGAGGCCACCTGGCTGAGATGCCTGGACGCGATCACCGTCACCCCGGTACCGAAGCGGCTGACTCCCGCGTCCCTGCCCGAGCAGGTCACCGGCTTGCGGCGGAACGTCTTCCAGCTGATCACCGCCCTGCAACAGGCCGCGGACACGTGCGGGACCGACCCGCAGCGTCTGCACGACCTCTACTCAAAGATCGGCTTCTCCTACAGCCACATGACCGATCACACGCCCGCGCACTGGCGGATCATCGTCAACCGCGCAGAAAGTTACCGCGTGCTCGCCACCCAGATCGCTTTGTAGCGGCCCACGTCGAGGGGAATTCACGATGAGCACTCAGGGATTCGGCGTCCCGGCGTCGGCTGACGCCGGCCCGCGCCCGGGCCTTCTCAAGCGGATCTTCCACTACTGGTTCCCGTCTGCGGAAGAATGTTTCACGAGGGGGTTGTGGTTCAAGTTCAAAGGTTATGCCGTCCTGGCCATCGTCGTGCTGCTGGTGCTCGGCGGGGTCTTCGCCGGGCCGCGCGCATACGCGCGGCTGAGCTGTGGCCAGTTCTCCCTGACGTCGAATATCTGGCGGGACGGCGGCGAGTGCGTCGGGATCAGCGGCGGGTCGTACACCTTCGGCCATCCGGCGATGAGCACGGTCGCCGCGGCGAATGCCGACACCAACTGCCCGGCCGATTCGCGGTCACAGGTCATCACCATCGGCGCGCTGGTCACGCTAGGCGACCTCAACTCGGGCGCGCGCGCCGACCACGAACTCGAGGGGTTCGCGGCGGGCGTGTGGCAGGCCAATCGTGAAAGCGGGGATCTCTCCTCCAAATGCCAGTACCGGGTCCGCCTGCTCATCGCGCAGATGGGGGCGAACGAGCAAGCCGCGGTCGATGATGCCCGCGCGCTGGCGGGCTCTGGGGTGGTCGCCGTGGTGGGCATGGGACTGAGCAGCCAGCAGTCCGCGGATGCCGCCACGGTGCTGAACGCCGACAAGATCCCTATGGTCGCCGACGTCATCACGGGTGAGGGGTTCGACCAAGACGGATCACGGGCCGACGGCGCGGACTTCAGCGACTGCCAGTCCGACAGTTCACTTCCCGGTGTCGACTCCTATTGGCAACAGGACTGGCAGTTCTTCTTCCGTGTCTCCTACCGGGCCCTGACCCAAGTGAACGACGCGCTTAGCTATATGCGGACCCTTCCCCGGTCCGACAGCTACTACGTGGTCCAGCCGACGCAGACCAATGACCCTTACACCTGCAGCACGCTGCCGCTGATTATTAACGGGCTGACCAACGACGGCATCACCAATGACCCGGTCAAGATCGACTTCGACACGGCCGCGTCTCAGGCCACTCAAGACTCCGCCGCCGGTGCGATTTGCCTGACGAAAGGCGCCGTCACCGTGTTCTACACCGCGCGCGACGTCTACTTGGGCTCTTTCCTCGCCGATATCATCGAGGACAAGGACAACGGCGAATGCACCCCGAGCCAGATCACCGTACTGAGCCAGTCCGACGCCGCTCAGCTGCGTATCCCCTCGCTGTTCAACGAAGCAAGCCGGCAAGAGGTATTGACGTCCAGCCTGCTCGATGGCCCGAACGCCTGGATGCGGATCTATTACACGCCACTGGCTGACCCCAGCCTCATCGGAACTGGAGGCAAACCCCTCCCGCCCGGCTATACGGACCTGATAACCGCGTTCGCCGCGCTGGGTATCCCGCAGCAGGATCTCGTTGACGGCTGGGCGATTATGGCCTACGACGCGGTCGCGACCGTCGCCACCGCCCTCGCGAACTCGCCGCCCGGGATGTCAACGCCCGAGATCACCGGCTCCTACATCCAGTCGCAGATCCAGGACCTCATGAGTTCGGCCTCGGCCCATCCCGCTCCCGGTGCGGACGGCCCCATCAGGTTCGACCGCTACGGCAACCGGATCGGCCCCGGCCCCGGCGTCGTCCGGCTCTGCCCCCTGACACCGGGCACGTCCGCCCCGCCACGAACGGTTCAGCCGTCACCAGGAAAACCAGGCACCTGCCCTACGCCATGACCCTCGGCCATCCGCTACTGGGCTTTCCAGCCAGGCCAGCAGCAGCTACGGCCCGCTGCGACGCCAGCACCCACGAAGCGGCGCGGGCCCCGGGCGGGCTACGCGACGGGGGTGCCGGTGGTGGCGGTGAGGTCGGCGTACAGGGCGGTCAGGCGCTTGGTGAGGGGGCCGGGGGTGCCGTCGCCGATGGTGCGGCCGTCGACGCGGACCACGGGGGCCAGGCCGCCCATGGTGCCGGTGACGAACGCCTCGGCGGCCGTGTACAGCTGCGGGAGCGTGTAGTCGCCGGGCTGGCAGGCGATCCCGTCCGCGGCGGCCAGCTCAAGGACGGCGGCCCGGGTGATGCCCTCCGGGCAGGAGACGGTCGTCGGGGTGGCCAGCGTCCCGCCGGTGACCAGGAAGATGTGCGTGGCGTTGGTCTCGGCGATGAAGCCCCGCGGGTCGAGCATGACCGCGTCGTCGGCCCCGGCCACGTTCGCCTCGATCTTGGCCAGGATCGACGGCAGCAGGTTGTTGTGGTGGATCTTCGGATCCAGGCAGTCCGGCGCGGGGCGGCGCACGCTCGCGGTGATCAGCGTGATCCCGGCGGCGTCGTAGACGGGATCCTTGAACTCGGCCAGCACGATCAGCGTCGGGCCACCCTGGTTGAGCCGGGGATCCATGCCGGAGGTGAGCTTGACCCCGCGGGTCAGCGTCAGCCTGATGTGCACGCCGTCCCGCATGCCGTTCGCGGCCAGGGTTCGCCTGATCTGCTCGGTGATCTCCTCCTCCGACGGGACCGGCCCGAACGCCAGGGCCTGCGCCGAGGCACGCAACCGGGCCAGATGCTCGGCCAGCCGGAAGATCTTCCCTTGATACAGGCGCAGGCCTTCCCAGACCGCGTCGCCGCCCTGGACGGAGGAGTCGAACGGGCTCACCCCGGCCCGGTCGCGGTGGCTCAGCGTGCCGCCTACGTTGATGATGAGGTCGCGGTTACGCTCGTCGAAGACTTGCAGCATCAGAACCTCCTAGGTGCGGACATGCGGTACTCGTACAGCCGGGAGAAATACGGCAGGCAACGGTCGGCGAGGGGCTCGAGGCGGGCGGGCAGGGGTTCGGCCGACGGGCGGTAAGCGGTGAAGCCGGTCGAGGCGCGGACGCGGTCATACCAGTACGGCGCCCAGACGCCGTCGCTGGGCCGCGGGCCCGGGGGCCAGGCCAGCATGGCCTCGTCGAAGGGCACATCGAGCGCCTGGCAGAGGGCGCACAGGATGCCGCCGGGGTCGGCGAGCAGGTCACGGGAATCGACCACCGGGCCGCCGAAGGCCTCGAAGATCTCCGCCTGCTGGGCCAGGCCGAGGTCGGCCAGCGTCGGCTCGGCGCGCACCCGGGCGTAGGAGGCGAGTAGCTCGCGCGGGTCCCTGATCAGGTGCGCGTGCCGGAACGCAGCGAACGCGGCGCGGTCGACCTCGGGCAGCAGGTGATGCGTCATGTGCTTGGCGTAGCTGATGCCGGTGCCGGGCGGCAGCGGCGCGCCGGCCAGCTGGTCGAGCACCACCCGCCAGTCGGTCGGCTGGCTGGCGATCACCTCGTCCCGGCCGGGGTGGACCAGAGCCGTTCGGTCCAGGTAAAAGGCGTAGAGCGGCTCGTCGGCGACCACCGTGTCCGGCCGGTTCTCCCACGCCCGCATCAGGGCCGTGGACACCGTCCGCGGTCCCGACCACATCGCG
>JBEKKH010000639.1:0-4731 GCA_050010815.1 Streptosporangiaceae bacterium
GGATCTGCTGTACCGAACCCTGAGCTGGTGGCGGCACGTAGAAGCGGGTGTTCGCGGCAAACGTGTGGTCTGCCGGTGCCTGGGTCGCCGCGGAGGCAAGTCCGGGCGCGAGCGCCAGGCCTGCTGAGCCCATGACGATCGTGGTCAGGCCGGCCAGATGCCGCCGGAGAGTACGTCGTTGCACTACGGCTCCTGATGGCGGGCGGGAGGCTTAATAGTGGAAGCGCTCCCACAGCATTCGAGTCTGATTGATAGTGCGCGCTAGGACGTTTGTCTGTCAATAGCCGAATCATTCTAAGGATTTCTGGAAGCGCTTCCAGGAGCTGATGCTGATCAATACCATGTTCTGGACCGAGGCCGAGCCGGAAGCCGGAGACCCGATGACGACACCGCCCAAGCGCCGCCCGACGTTCGATGAGGTCGCGCGGGTTGCCGGGGTCTTGTGCTCCGCGGCGTCCCGGGCGATCAACCGGTCCGGGCATGCGAGCCGGACCACCAGGGAGGCGGTTGAGCGGGGCGGGAACTGGCTTACGTGCCCAACCCCGCCGCCAGGGCCTTGGCCACCCAGCAGTCCGGCGCGGTCGTGCTTGCCATCTCTCACCACGACTCGGAGCTGTTCGCAGACCCTTTCTATGCGCAGATCATCGCCGGCGTCAGTACCGCGGTCGAGCGCACCGATCTGGTGCTGATGCTGGCGCTGGCCGACTCCGACCTCGGCCGGGCCAGGCTCGAGCGCATTCTGCGTTCCCGGCGTGCCGACGGGGTCATGCTCACGGGGCTGCACGGCGACGATCCGCTCTACCGCCTCGCCGGGAAGGTCGACCTGCCCGTCGTCTACGGCGGACGTCCGCTGAACGTTGAACCCGCCTGGTATGTGGACGCGGACAACCGCGGCGCGCCCGCCTGGCCGCCGAGCACCTCATCGGCGTCGGGCGCCGCCGCGATGACCCGTCTGCTCGCCGCCCGCCCGGACCTCGACGCGGTCTTCGCCGCTTCGGACAGTATGGCCGCCGGCGTCCTGCGCGTACTCAAGGCCGCCGGTCGTTCGGTACCTGGGGATGTGGCTGTGGTCGGCTTCGACGACAGTCCTATCGCCCGCTACACCCACCCGCCGCTAACCACCGTGGCGCAGCCAATCAAGCAGCTTGGCTGGGAGATGGCCAAAATGATCGTCAGCCTCATCGACGGAGAGCAACCAGGCCCTCTGATCCTCCCCACCCGGCTTGTCCTGCGCGAGTCCAGTGAGCCACGTCTGGCCTGAAGCCGCGGTGCGCCGACTGCTCGGAGCGCACAGCGCGCACCAAACTTCCGTGCTCATCACGCACTGCTGACGATGTCAAGTGCGAACTCCGTAGTCAGGGTGGTGCGGAGTACGTGCGTGATTGCTTCAGTTCGATTGGCGCGTGCCTTCTGGGGGCAAGGACCAGCCTCGCCCCCAGAAGGCGCCTACATGTCCAGGGCCGTTCGGCCTGGGCGGCTGCATGCGCCTATGGCGGTTCAGCCGCCGGTTTCGATCAGCGTCGCCACCACACCGCCTTCGTCTTCCGCCTGCCCCACGGCAGTGCACATCTGGCTGCTTCCGCAGGCCACTCCCTCCAGCTGGCCGCCGGTGCTGGGGTTCGGGCTGGCCTCCAGGCTCCACGCCGTGCCGTCCCAGGCCTCGACCACTGTTTGCAGCTGGCCGAAGGTGCTGACGTTGCTCGATGTGTACCATCCGACGGCGGTGCACGAGGTCGCCGATGCGCATGACACCCCGGTCAGCTGGCTCCCCTGCGTCGTACTGGGATTGGGGGTGGACTGAACGGTCCAAGCGGACCCGTCCCACGATTCGGCCACCGTGCCCTCCTGTCCGTTATCGGGAACTTGGCCGACCGCCTCACAGGACCTGGCTGTGGTGCACGAGACGGCGCTGAGGGCAGTATTGACCGGCCCGGCGACGGTCTGGGCCGTCCACGAGGTGCCATTCCACACCGCCGCTTGCGGGCCGTTAGCTCCGGAGCCGACCGCCTCGCAGAAGGTGGCCGACAGGCAGGAAATCGAGCCGACGTAAGTGAGTCCAGTTACGGCAGGACCCGCCGACCACGATGTTCCATCCCAGGTGTCCACGTGCCCGTAGGCATCAGCCGCCAGGCAAAAACCGGAGCTTGCGCAGGACACCACCTGCGGATCAACATCTGAAGCCCCGGGTCGTGTCTGGAGCGTCCACGACGTCCCGTTCCACATCATGGCAAGGGCGCCAGTTGGCCCGGCCCCTACCGCTTCGCAGAACTGTGTGGAGACGCAAGAGACCTGGTAGAGCGAATTATCATCGGGCGAACCGTACGGGTTCGCCGGGTCGGAGGTCGATTGAATCGTCCACTTCTGCCCATTCCACGTTTCCGCGAGGAAGTCTTGGTTGTCCGCGCTGTCAAAATGCGTGCCGACCGCTTCGCAGAAGGTCGCCGATACGCAGGAGACCCCGCTCAGCGCGTTGTAAGTGGCGCCGGGGGGTGCGACTGCTTGCTGAAGCTGCCAGGCGTCCCCGTTCCAGCCCTCGGCCAACGCCTTCGGGTCGTTCGAAGTCTCCTGCACTTCGAAGTAGCCGCCTGTCTCGCAGGAGTTCACCGATACGCAGGAGACCGCGTTCATGTGCGCGAATGTGCTCTTGGCCGGATTCGGGGCGGCCTGCGAGGTCCAGACTGAGCCGTCCCACTGTATGGCTACGGGGACAACATTCGGGTTGTCGTTGTATTCGCCGACCGCCTCGCAGAACTTCCGCGACGTGCAGGACACGCCTTGCAGGGCTCCGGAGCTGGCCGAATCCGGGATCGTCTGCGCTGTCCAGGCCGACCCGTCCCAGCTATACGCTGAGCCAAGACCGACCGCCTCGCAGAAGTTCGCGGAGGTACACGACACCGAGTTCACGGCAGCACTTGTTGACGGCACAGTCTGCAGCTGCCACGAGCTACCGTTCCATTGCTCAGCCAGCGCCTCGGCGGAATTTGCCCCATAACCGGCCCACGCCACGCAGAACTTCGGCGAGGAGCATGAGACCGTGTTGAACTGCTCGGAATCGAAGTCGTTGGGGTCAGGGTTTACCGTCGACTGCAGGCTCCAGGAGGTTCCGTTCCATGTGGCCGCGAACGTGTCGTTGAGGCCTGTGTCAACGTCGGAATACCCCCCCACCGCCTCGCAGAAGCGGGCCGATGTGCACGACACCCCAGTTAGCTGCCAGCCGAAGGAGTCGTCCGGCGTCGGGAACGATTGCCACGTCCACTGCTGCCCGTTCCACGTCTCGGCCATGCCTGCCTGGACCGAGCCCGGCTGGTAGTTGCCGACCGCTGCGCAGAAGTTGGCTGACGGGCACGACACCCCGAGCAGGGTCGGTGCGACCGAGGACGTGGTGTCACCTGTCGGGTTCGGCGTTGCCTGCCGTTGCCAGTTGGTCCCGTTCCATCTCTCCGCGAGGGTGACATGGATACCCGAGGTGTTGAGGTCGGTTCCGACCGCGGTGCACGCCGTGGGAGCGGAACAGGAGACGGATTCGACGTTGCCGCCCGACAGCGTCACGTTCGCCGACTTCGCGATTGTCCAGGTAGGGTCAGCGGCCTGTGCGCCGACAGCGCTCGCGCCAACCATGATAACGACCAGCGGTGCAGCTACCATCGCTCTCTTGAGGCAGCCCGCAACAGTGAAGAGTTTCCGCCATCTCATTGTGTCTCCCGCTCTGCCGCCAGTTCGTTACGAAGCGCTGTTTTCGCTTCGCCGCGCCACAAGAGTAGGTACTTATTCAACCATTTAGTACCGATGCGTTCAATCCGGTACCTTCATGCGGCGGTACGGTGACCGATAGCCGCAGATCCTCATGCTCTCGCCACAGGAATGACTACTGAAACGCTCGACGGTGCCTATCTTCGCTCCACCTTGGAGAAGAAGGCTTTCCGGCTGAGGCGGCTTTAGTTGATCTTGGTTCCCTCATGCTGCCCCGAGCTCGCGCCGCCAAGGGCCGACCTGCTCGAGGCGCTGGAACTTGGCGAGGCCGGGCAGGACCGCTGTCCCGCCTCATGGACGAGGCACGTCCTGTGAACAGCGCGGTCGCCGCGGTCATACTGCTGCCGCATGCCGGTCAGGAGATCGAGGGCGGATCCGCGGACATTCCGGTGCTGAAGGGAATCGAGCGGATGAACCTTGCCGTCGGCTTGTCAGGCGTCGCATCGCCAACGCGCTACAGGACGGTCAGCAACTCGGCACCACGCCCGCCGGGCGGAAGTCCCGCAGGGTCCGGCGCAGCCGTAAAATCGGCGCGGCAGCCTCCACAGGAGCGGGACCGCAGATGAGAGTCGGGATCTCCGGGACGCACGGGACGGGGAAGACGACGCTGGCCGGGGCGCTGTGCGCGCGCCTGCCTGGTCACGTGATGGCGGACGAGCCGTACTACCTGCTGGAGGAAGAGGGGTACGAGTTCGGGTTCCCGCCATCGCTTGAGGACTACCGGGCGCTGCTGGCACGCTCGGTGCAGAGCCTGAGCTCGCCGCCGCTGCTGCCCGCGATTGTCTTCGACCGGACACCGCTGGACTACCTCGCCTATATGGCCGCGATCGGGGCGGACCCCGCTGATGAGGCCGGCGCCGCAGCGCTCCAGCCGGCTTTCGCGGGCCTCGACCTGCTGGCCATCACGGTGATCACGCCAGAGACGGAGCATGTCCTGCCGGCAGCGGAGATGCCCGGGCTCCGATCGGAGATGAACGACGC
>JBEKKH010000640.1:0-4714 GCA_050010815.1 Streptosporangiaceae bacterium
CGCCAGCGGGTCGCGGCGGCCGGCGTCCAGCTGCTGGAGGTCTGTTCGCTCGGCGAGGGACAGTGGGGCCCGCAGGACCGCCCCGCGGTGGCCGGGGCGCTCGTCCAGTGGCTCCGCGAGTCACCCGACCCGGGACGGAGCCCGGTGCGCATGGCGGTGGCCATCGCTCCGGAGGCGGGCAATCGGGTCATCGCGTGCGCCGCCGCGTTCGTGCACCTGGCGGTGGACCACGGCGCGATCGGGATCCTCAAGCGCGACTTCGCCGGCCTGCTCGGCGATCCCGCCCGACGCCAGGTCGGCCGGCCCGGGCATCAGCCGCTGGACCAGGCCGAGCTGGAGGCGGCGCCGGCCGGGCGGCGCAGGGCCGGCGCGGCCCTGGACCGCGTGCGGGAGCAGTCGTGGCGAATCCCCCGCTGCCTGTACGCGTTGCCGGGTGCCCGGGCCAGCGGCGAGTCGCTGGCGGTGGAGCTTTCGTCGGTGGCCGCCGCGATGGCCGTGCGGCGGGTGGCGGCGCGCACCCGGACCAGCCGGTCCAGCGTCGTGCTCGCGGCCATCTGCGCCGTGGTCGCCCGCCGCGCCGGCTACCGGGAGCTGGTGTTCCCCGTGTCGTCCAGCAACCGTTTCGAGCGGCACCTGGTGAACTACGTCGGCGCCCTGGTCCAGAGCGCCATCGTCACCATCGAGATCGGCGGGAGAAGTTTCGATCAGCTGGCCGGCCACACCTGGACCACGGTGATGGAGGCGAGCCGGCACGGCCGGTACGACACGGTCAAACGGGACGCCATGGCCGAACTGATCGAGCACGAACGGGGTCTGCGCTTTACCTACGGCACCTTGTTCAACAGCCTCGTGCCTGAGTCGTGGTCTGGACTGACCGCGGGTGTCGGGTTCGGGCCCGAGGAGATCGACGTCGCGCTCGCCCGGACCGGGCTGCGGTGGCGGCCGATGCCGGTCAGCGGAACGCCGATCCAGTTCCGTCTCAACCAGATCGACGGCTGCCTGCGGCTGGACGTGTGGAACGATGACGCCGGGCTGGTGCCGCGGGCCGAACTGGAGTCGGTGCTGCTGGCCGTCGAACGCCTGCTGGTCGCCGCCGCGCACGGTGACGTGCCCGGCGGCCGGATGCCCGGACTCATCGGGCTGGAACCCATCGCCGGCACCCCGGACCGGATCCTGGTCGACCACTGCTGGGTCGACGTAGCCGACGTGCAGCACCTGGTGGACGACGCCGTCACGCCCGCGGCGGCCCATGTCTTCGCCTCGGCCGGCGGCCGCCCGCTGGTGGCCTACCTGGCCGCCACCGGCGCCGTCCGCACCCCGGAACAGGCCCACGCCCGCTGCATGGCCGCCCTCGCGCACCACCCCATGGCCATCACCCCGCGCCACTACGTCATCTGCCGCACCGCTCCGTCCGACCCGGCCGATCCCGCCGCCTGGCCCGCACCTGTGGCCGCCGGCACCGGCCGCGCCTGAACCCGCTAAACCTCGATCCACCTCACTGCACCGCCGTCACCGGTGCAGGTCAAACCGTAAACTGCATCGGGCCTCTGGCTGCGCCTCGACGGTGGAAGAAATCAGCCGGCCTGGCGGCCACTCAGAGGTGAAGTGTCGATGGATGCAGGCTCCTGGGTTTTACTTCAGCCCCTCACGACGTGACGCTGCTGTGGAGCGTAGCGCCGCGCGGTCCTGTTCCCATGGCAGCACGATCCAGAACCGGTCGTTCGTGCATGCGGATGCATGGGTGCATGCGGCACGACTGCCGACCGCGCCGATTCGGCGATCTAGTGCATCCGGTGAAGGTGCCGCGAGGACTACTCCGGCTAGGCCATGCCTGTGGGCGGCGGGGAAACGCCGGGTTCGAGCAACGCG
This sequence comes from Streptosporangiaceae bacterium, assembly GCA_050010815.1. Lineage (GTDB taxonomy): Bacteria > Actinomycetota > Actinomycetes > Streptosporangiales > Streptosporangiaceae > Palsa-504. The sequence continues at coordinate 1,870 of JBEKKH010000640.1, forward strand.
CGGCACACATCGGTGATGTCGACGATTCCGACCAGGCCTTCGTCGCCAACGACTGGCAGGTGCCGGAAATGGCCGCTCGTCATGACCTGGGCCGCGTCACGGACGCTAGTCGTGGTCGTGATGACGGTCGGGCGAGCGGTCATCAAGGCATGGATCCGGGTACTGTTCACGTCCTTTCCGTCGGCGACCGCGTGGGCAATGTCCGCCTCGGTGATGATGCCTGACGGCTGCCCGGTCTGGGCGTCCAGGACCATAAGGGCGGTCGTGCCCGCGCGCTTCATCAGATAGGCGGCCGCAGCGATATGGTCGGCCTGTTGCACTGTCGTCAGCGGTGGCCGCATGATGTCTGCGGCGGTGGCCGAGGCGGCGTCGCTGATCTGCTCGGACATGTCCTTCTACCTCTACCTTTCTGCCCGTGCCCTTCGCCGGGCGCCGGAGCCGGGCGCCGGTCTTAGGGCAGGAGGGTTCGCCGCGCCCGGGTGTCTGTCTCCACGTTATCCGCTGGCTACCTGGTCACGGCACCGGCGCTTGCGATCGCCTGTCAGGTTTCAGTTCGCCTGCGCCGGAGATGCCGGCCGCTGCTCGAGGCCAGAAACCTGCCCGCGGTTCGTCTGGTCGATCATTGGCGCTGCTCGCGCACTAGCGTCCGTCACTGACGGTGAAATCATGGCACGCGAGATCCGCCGTTCGGAGCGGCCCTGCGTTCCTCAGGAGACCTCCACTAGGATGCACAGAACTTGGCGATCGGTGTCTGGGATTACCGTTGGCAATGACCGGACCCGCCGCTCATGCGCCGTTGTGAAAGGCGCTCGAGTTCACCCGCCGCCGACACTCCACCGCATGTGGCTGATGGCCAGCGGAGATCAAGCTCACGGTCAGTCCGAATTCGGAAGTTCCAGTTCAATCAGCGGCCGGCTGCATGCGCAGCAGCGGCGCTCTCACATCGTGAGTATTTCCATGGGATAGAAGTGCCGGAACGTGAAGGCGGCCGGACCCGGGCCTTCGCTGCGCACGGCCTTGAGCCGGTCCTCCGCCTCGGCGACGGTCGGCCGGTGGCCGGCCGGAACCCACCACAGCACCTGGTAGGGCTCGACCAACTGGTGAAACCAGTCCCGGCGCCGCCGCAGGTAATCCATGTGCGGCGAGCGGTAGGCGAAGTTCCACAGCGCGTCGCGTGAGTCCCACACGGACAGGTTGACCATGATCTCTCCGCCGGCGAGGCGAATGGTGGTCGCGTCCCCGCCGAAGCCGTCCGTCAGCCGCCATACGAAACCCTGGGCCGCGTCGGCGAGCCGGTTGACCGGCTCGAGCGCCGCCTTGAAGTCCGCCATCTGCGGGTCGTCCATTGAGGCCCGCGGCCGAGCGACGTTGAGCTGAGCCAGGTGGATGTCTGTCATGGCCTGAGCAGACCACGGCGCGAGCTTCTATGTCAATTGGATTAGTTTTTAGAATCCTCGACCACGACGCAGCACTCTCCCGGCAGCGGGTCGAGCCGCACCCGCGCGCCACCGCCGCCGAGCAGCGCCTCAATAAGCGCGTGGTTCATCGCGCACACCAGCACCGGGAACTGTCCGGACAGCGCGTGAAACGGGCAGTTCCGGGACCTGATCACTCCCCCATCCCGGTACGGCCGATAACCCCGCTCGGTGAGAACCACCACCGGTTCGCGGGGGTCGGCCGGGAGGCGCCGAGCGGCCGCCTTGAGCGCCTCCTCTGCACCGGCCGCCTCCACCGCCTCGGCGAGCAGCATCGCAAGCCCTCGGTAGTCGCGCGGTGGCACGCTCGCCAGGTGCTCACGCGCGGCCACCCGGTACACCTTCGCGGGGCGTCCCGCGCCCGGCCCGGAGCGGCCGGTCAGCCGGCGGTGCGCCACCTCTAGCAGCCCGGCATCGACGAGCTTGTCCAGGTGGAACGCGGCGAGCGTCCGCGCCGCGCCAACAGCGTCAGCGGCCTCGGCCCGGCCCACCTCATGCCCCGCACCCGCCACGTACTCGTACAGGTCACGGCGCATCGGATCGGCCAGCATGGCTACGACGTCCGCCTCGTGCACCGGGCCACTCTATCGCCAAACAAAGTATCCGATAGAGCCGCCAGCCGCTTCGGGTAAGCCGGCTGCCACTGCTGCTGGGGGTGGTGGGCCCCGCGGGACCAGGCTTCACGGCCGGTCCACCTCGATCCGGGGGAGCCGAGAACAGAACCGTCTGATTGAGACTTCGCGCGGACGGTGCGAGCCCGGCCGACCGGATGACGGCTGCCGTCATTTCCTGCCAGGTGATCTGCATGCGGTACCTGACCAGGAGCAGCGCCCGGTTCGGGTGTCCGGTCAGTGGGGCTGCCGCAATCCGTCTGCGACTACGGCGAACATCCGGTCGCGCCAGGCCGAGAGCCAGAGCAACCGGGAAGCGCAGGGGCGCGCGCCGCGATGACAAGCCGTGAACCAAGCAGCGATCTGTCGCGGACACTGATGGAGCTGCGCGCTGGCGGCAGTCCTGCTGATAGCGCACCGAACTGGACGATATGAGCCCATCGCCCCAGACCACCCAGCCAGCATGACGCCACTCCGATTCGGCAGGGAGACTGTGGATAGTGCTTCCGGCCCGGCTTCCATCGCGCTGCGCGAGCCCGGACGCCGCGCGGAGTTCCCCGGCGGCCAGCTCGAGCGCCTCGACGACCTCATCGGCCCCCTCGTCGCCGCCCGCGCCCCGGCCTGCTCGCCCTCTACGGGATCGGCCCCCACACCGCGGCGCTGCTGCTCATCGCGGCCGGAGACCACCCGGAACGGCTGCGCAGCGAGGCCGCCTGGGCGCACCTGTGCGGCGCCGCCCCCATCCCGGCATCCTCGGGC
>JBEKKH010000641.1:0-4712 GCA_050010815.1 Streptosporangiaceae bacterium
GCCATATCGCCGAAGGCCCAGGATTCTTTGCTGGCCATGGCCGGCGGGACCGCGGTCGTCCTCGGCTCGCTAATGCCATGGGTGTCCTTCAACAGTGCGGGCGCGGAAGTGAAACCCGGGGTGAGGGCTGCATCTGTGGTCCTCGGCCTGGTTGTGGTGGCACTCGGATTCGCGCTGCGCGCGGCACCTCTACCGGGCCGGCTCGTGGCAGGTATCGCGACTCTGGGCCTTTCGTCCCTGGTCGGCCTGCTGTATGCGGGTTTCATCCTGGCCGGCATCAACGGAGTGCCAGAGCCGGACCCGTTCGGTGATCTAACCACCGTGATGTACTCCCCGAATATCGGCATCATTCTCGCAGTCGCTGGCTGCGGAGCCGCTTTCGTCGCGGCAATCATGTCGTTTCACCACCGGCAGGACTGACGGCAATTCACGCGCACCAGGGGGAGAGGGAGCAGTAGCGGCCGCGTGAAGGATCGTGACATCAATGCAAACTGTTCCGCTCATCGCGCTCGTAGTCCTTTCAAGCCAAAAGCCGGGGGCGTCGGCACCGCATCACAGGGAGATGTCCGGCGTCCTCGGTCCCTATTCAATCTCAGGAGGGGAAATCAGCCATGAAGCCAGCAAAATTCCGTATCCTATCCGCTATTACGGCGGGAAGCCTGACATTGGCCATGGCGGCGGCCATCACGATCGGCTCGGGCTCGGGCTCGGGCTCGGGCCACGCGGCGCGGCCAGCGGCGCTCGCCGCCCAGACCGGATCGTTCACGCAGGTAAACTTGGACGAGTGCCCGACCCTATGGACTGGCTATCCGACCGGCCCATGCGTGGCTCAGCTGCAAACCGAACTGAACACCATCTTGGGCCTCAATCTGCCCGTAGACGGCACATTTGGTCTCGCGACCGAGGGGGCCGTCGAAAGATTCCAGCAGGAACATAATATTGTTCCGGAAGACGGGATCGTCGGACCCCAGACCAAGGCGGCTCTCGATAACCCCGGCTCAAGCTCAGCCGGGATCCCTCCGGGTCAGCTGAATCCAGGCCAGCTGATCACCAGTGGCACGCAGATCACGTCGCCTGACGGCAAGTTCGCCCTCCAGATGCAAAGCGACGGCAACCTGGTTCTCCGGGCTCAGGGCAACATACCGCTCGGAGATACCCACACCGCAGGGCACGACGGCACCATTGCGGTGATGCAGACGGACGGCAACTTCGTGCTCAGAGCCCCGGGCAACATCCCCGTCTGGGCCGCCGGCACCGATGGCCATCCGGGCACAGTCTTGCAGGTGCAAGACGATGGCGGTGTCGTGCTTTATGCGCCAGGCCATCAAGTCCTGCGCGAGCTTTTCTCAGCCATCCCCGACCCCCAAAATAGCGTAACCACCCCCACGGCGCCCCCGGCAACGGCTCCCGCGGTTTCACCACCAACTCCCGTCAAACACAACTACCCAGCCTCCTTTAATCCACAAGCGGCCGCCACCTGGGCAGTGAGTAACGCCCTGGTGCCGCTTCCAGTACCGGAGAACTGGAAGCAACTATTTACCGGCGATAAAGAACCATGTACCACCTTCGTTTCCTGGGCACTGGCTAAAGGCGGCATGCCCGAAGAAGCGGACTGGTTCCCTTACTGGGATAGTCCTTCTACCCAGCATTCCGTGTTCCTGTATATGAGCAGCAACACGCCAGTGCCGGCCTGGTATGCCGCTAACGATTTTATGTCGCGGTTCACTGGCTTGGGCTGGGCCACTGAACGCCAGATTTACCCGGGGAGCACGCCGGCGGCCATATCGGTCGGTGATGTCATCTACTACCAATGGGATGGAACACCAAACCATCCCCATCTGGCGATGGTTACCAGCATCGTGGACGGGCAAATCAAAGTCACCGATCAAGGCGGCCCCACGCTCTACCCGAGTTCTATAAACCGGCCGATGCTCATCGGTCACGATGGGGATGACTTGACAAAACCGACAAAAGCCCACCCTCACCTGAAAGTGTTCGTCATCCACTGGCAATAGGGCATAGCAGCTCTCGCCCACACTCAGCGTGATTGTTTGACAGTCATGCTGAGTGTGGTACGGGACCGCGTCCCGGATACTTGCGCTAATACAACTATTCCCGGGTTTGCAACTAAATGACCGGCAGACCTCTTCTCCGGCGTCCGCCACGGCATCGAGACCTTCGTCACGGCATGCCTCCGGGCGCCCGGCGCCGCCAGCTCCCCGGGTGCCTCGCATCACCTCCCCGGCGGACCAAGCGGCAGCTCCTAGAACAGGCGCAGTCCGGCTTGAGACCGGCGTCTGCCGTGTCCACGCTGTCTCACTCCGTACCAGTCCGTCTCACGATCAGACTGCGCCGAGCCCCGTCGCGCCACCACTCGTTCTATTAGAAGAGCGCCGACAGGTTCACGTGCACGGACCTGCCCGCCAGCGCGCGGGTGCCCCAGCCGACCCCCCAGCCGCGCCAGCCATATCCCCGACGTAGGCGCGGCAGATGCGCGCCGACCGCAGCCCGGTCAGCCACGCCGACACCAGGACCTGCTTCTACTCCCCCAGCTCGCCAACCGCCGGGAGCTCCACCAGCCCCGGCCGAACAGCTCGGCCGCCAGCAACGTGGAGCCCGCGCTGAGCTCAGGTAGGGAGACGCGCAGGCAGCCGTTCAAGTCGCCTGGCATGGCCGATGGTAGTGCCGGGCACCGGCATTGACCGGGTGATACAGCGGATTATCACCCGGTCAGCGCGATAGGCGGCCGTTGCCGGCTGAGGTCATCACCCCGGCCGGCACGGTCTGGGCGGGTTGGGTACGGGGATGACCCGGCGCGGCGGCATCGGTTTCTGATATTCGAACGCAGCTAAGCTGCTTAAAAGTGTCCTTCCGTCCATCGTCGTACGTATGTTCTAATACAAGCACGGGCGCGGTGCGGTCCCGCCATTTGGGGTTCAGCCAGGCGGCGCCGCGCGATACCCGCCCAAAGAGATCGGCTCAATAGCATCGAGCGGCGCGAACCCGCTTGCCACCGGGAGGGCACCTCATGAACCGTAGACGGCTCGGCCGCCAGCCATCAAGACTTGTCCCGAACAAAAAGACGATCGACCGAAATAGTCCCCGGACTTTCAACATGTGGGCGACCTTCCGGGAGATCGCCCTGGCCGGATGGGCTAGTACCGCTCGCTTGGCCTTGCTGTTGCTGATCAAGCAGGGTTCCGTAGGAATGCTGATCTTGCTCATCGTGCGGTTGGGCACGGCCAGGCAATGACAGGTCTATCAGCGTCGGAAGAGCTGGCTGACTCCCGCAGGTGCCCCCCCGGTCAGGGGTAAGCGCGTCAGCGACGCTCGGTCGTCTACCTCAGCAGCAGGCATGAGTACGGCGGCGCCCGGGGTTCAGCCAGGCGCCGCCGCGATACTCGCCCGAGATCGGCTCAACAACATCGAGCGGCGCGAACCCGCCTGTCACCAGGAAGGGGTTCCTTATGAATCCTAGCGAACCGCCGGATGGTCATCAATAGACATTCGAAAACGAAGGCGATTATTTGAAAATCGATTGGCCGAATACGAAGGCCACGGCGCGGAGGCCAGGCCCGGCGGCGCCGGGCTGCCCGCATGCAGGCAGTGCCGCCGGCGGCACGCAGTTCCGCACGCCCGCCGGAAAGGTAAGGAGGGCGAGGTACTCGGCCGGTACCGGCAGCGCTGGCCGTCCGGTAGCTTCGCGGCATGGCAGGCAGATTCCAGCCTGGCGACCACCTTCAGGTCCGCCGCCCGATGGGCTACTACCACCAAGGGATTTACGTCAGCGATTGTCAAGCTGCAGCCGCGGCTGCCGTACAACCTGATCGGCCACAACTGCGAGATCATCGCGAACATGTGCGCCAGCGGCAGCTGGAGCGAGAGCTACCAGACCCGGCAGTTCTTTACCGTCCGCACTGCGATGGACATCTCCCTGATGCTCTACATCGCCAGCGCCGGGCGCAGGAACCTGCCGATCCCCAGGTGGGTGAGGATCGTCGCGATCTGCGGATTCGCCGCCACCTTCGCGGTTAAGACCACCTACGACGACCAGATCAGGCGACTCTGGAAGGAGATCCGGGACGACTGGGAGGCCCACGAGCGCTTGCCTGCCGGCGATCCACGCAACGGGCTGCCCAGGTAGCGAGTGCCTGGCCTGCTCGTAGTCGAGATACCGGCCGTGATTGTCCGGGGCGAGCGGCAGCTCGATCCGCGGCCGCCAGAGCAGTTCCCCGTACACCGCGCCGTACGTGTCTGCGTACACGGGTGCCAGTTGGGTCGATGGGAGCCTGAACAGCCGGTGCGTGTCACAGTTCCGCGCCCAGGTCGCCCCGCGTTCAGGCTTGAGGGCAGGCGTCTGCGGCTCGATCTGCTGCTCGAAGCCGACCAGGCGCGTCTTGCAGAGCTCGCGGAGCCTGTAGAGGTGATGCAGCATGCTACTCAGCTCCGCCATCCAAGAATCGTCGTCGCTGGCTTCGCGAAAACGCCGGAACGCCGCGTCGAACGCGTACCGGACCGCGTGAAGCTGCGGATCGGCGTGTGCGGTAGTCACCCAGCCGACACTATCCACGAGCGTGTCACCGGGCCGCAGGTAGTCGAGCGCTGCGGTTAGGCCGACGCGCCCGTCTCACAAACGACCGATTCCCAGACAGGCCGTCAGCGGCGCCGCCGCGGCGCCGCGGCGCTCACCCCGAAGTACTTCACCGAGCAAG
>JBEKKH010000642.1:0-4687 GCA_050010815.1 Streptosporangiaceae bacterium
CCCTCGGAGCGAGGGGTCAGCTGATGCGGTGGCGGGCGCTCGTTCCTATGCCGTGCTACCACCTGATATCCGATGCTGATCCGGGAACCACTTTCGGGAACCACCGTGCAAACTTTCTCAGGTCCCTATCCCCGCCCTCGTCCCTGGCCCCGCCCTCGTCCCTGTCCTCGGCGCGCTGGCCCAGCTGCTGGCGAACGTAGACGTTCGCCAGGTTGACTCGCGGAGCGCCCGTCAGCTGGTAGGGCATCGCTTCGGCGGCTTTCCGCTGAGCTTCGAAGAGCTTACGGAGGCTAGGCGGTGAGAGCACCTGGTCCCAGGGTGGACCCGCCTCGTGGTACGTGCGATTTTCCTCCACGAGAGACGGTAGGTATCGGGGAAAGGCCGTCGCGGGAATGATCCATCCGCCGCGCTCGTCAAACTCATCCCTCGTGGCCTTCACCAGGCCGCAGACCCGATCGGAGGCCACATCCAGGACCGGGCTGCCGCTAAGCCCGCGATAGATCTGATCGTGCTTTACCCGCAGGAGCTCGCCGCTGTGCGCGGCGACCTCAACCAGCAGCCCGTCGAGCGCCGTGCCGCTCGTCAGCGTCTGCCTGCTGAAGCCTGAAGCATAGACCCGGGAACCGATAGGCGGCTCTTCCGTGCCCAGCCGGGCACAGGGATGGCCGAACGGCTCGGCCAGCCGGAGCACCGCCAGATCGGGGAACGGATACGAATCGAAAACGTCATGTTCTGGCGGGGGAAAGAGGTCGGGCCCGTCGATGACGGCATAAGGCTGCCCTCGCCAGATTATCCGGCATTCCGATTCGGCCTTTAGCACGACGTGCGCGCAGGTGAGCACTACATCCGGCGTAACGAAGACACCGCTGCCCACGAAACCGTCCTCGCCATGCACCTGGACCGTGCAGCGATCAAGCTGAGCCGTCAGATGCGACGGAACGTTCACGGTCCCGATGCCGCGGGACTTGTGCCGCCCTGGGAGCAATCGGACTCCGCAGCGCCGGGCAGCGTGCCATCATGCTTCCATCGCATGCAGACGCGGAAGCTGGCCTCCCCGGTTGCCTCTGTCAAGATCCAAAAGGCTGAACCGGCCTTGACGCCCAGCTTCATGCCGAACTCCACCTCGAATTCGTCCGGACGCTCCGGCAGCGCAGTCCGTACCGCGTCCAATGACCACCCGCCAACCTGGCGCAGCAAGTCGTCTGCTTGGTCAAGACGCAGCCTGTCGCGTACGGAAACATCGGCCCCGCCGATGGGGGTAACCTCCGCATAGATAACGCCGCCATCCGGCAGCTCCACCTGAGCAACCCGACTCCCGCTCGAAGCCATATCTACCTCCCCGTCGGGAGAAAGGCTACGGGATGGGCTATGTATATAACGGTGTTTCCGGCCCTGATCGTTGAGCCTGGTGTTCAGCCAATGCCGTTTAGCCTATTTTTGATCATGCTGCGGTGGCGGTCTTCCCCCTGGTCAGGATGGGATTGGAGAGTTTGATGGCGGGCGGGGCGTCGTGGCGGGTGCCGTGCTGGCTGGGTTTCTTGACGGGATAATAGTTGTGGCGGGCGCGCTTGACGGCGCGGGGGTAGCTGCGCTCGCGCCGCTTGTTCAGGTGCCTGGGGTTGGTGATGTCGGCCATGACGCGCTGACGCTGGTTAGGGGGAAAAGCCGGGTCAGCGGCCCGGCGGCGGATGATGCGGACGGTGCGCTTGAACTTGACCCGGTCGGGGTCGATGCCGGCGGCGGTGGCGGCTGTGCAGATCAGGGTGCTGACGGCGTAGTGGGTGAGCAGGTAGCCCCAGATCTCCTGCCGCACCATGTCCGGCGATTCGGAGCGCAGTAACTTCCCCGGGCCGCGGAGATGGGTCTTGAGCTGCCGGTTTCCGGTCTCGCTTTCGTCGGGTGGCCCCGGCGCGTTGCCGGGGCCACCTCAAAGCGAATTATGTGGAATTCGGCATACTCTCTCCGAACGGATTATGTCGAATTCCACATAACCGGTTGTATGTCTTGGGCATACAACCGGCGGTGCCCGCTTTCCGGGCAGCTCGGCTCAGGCAAGCCCCGTGGCTTCGGGCCGGTCAGAAGTGCTGGGCTTGCCGCCGATACGCAGGCGGCAGTGTGCGTGGATGAGATGGTATGCGGCTTGCTCGCCTGGCGTGCCGAGGTCCATCACGGTGGCGAGCGCTTCTTTGCGGACCGGTTTTCCGCACGATGGTGTGCCACTGCTCCCACGCGCGCTCGTCGTGAGGCTCGTGGCTGGCGTAGAGCAGCAGCCCCGGCAGAGCCGGGCACCGGCCGCGCTGGCGACGCAGCAGGTGCCAGGCCGCCGGGCTGACCGGGGGCCGGATGCGCTCGCGGCGCCTGGCCCAGTATTCGGTCAGGGCGGGTCATCCGGGGATTACTGACACGACCAGTACCGAACGCACCATCATGCTGCCAGGTGCGTGTTGGTCGTCTTTACGGTGGCTGCGAGTCCACGCAGCGTCAGAGCATGACGATCTTTACCCCGCTGACCCCGGCCGCCCTCCGATACTCCTGAGCCGTGCACTGACCGGCTGCGGCTGGCAGTAGTTGCCTACCTGGCCCGCTTCACGGGCTCCCTCCCGCGAGCACACCCAATCTGACCTGCACTGCTACCTGGCCTGGTGTGCTGAGCACGGCCTGGACCCGCTAGCCGCACCACGGCCGCACCTGGAGCTGTACATCCGGTGGGTGCAAGAGATACGGCGGTTCAAGCCCTACACCGTGTCGCGGCGGTTCTCGGTCGCGGCCGGGTCTACCGCAACCTGCGTGCTTGACGGCATTCTCGAGCATTCACCTGCCGACCACGTCCGCCGTCACGCGGTCCCGGCTGAATCGCCTACTCTCGGGTTCACCCAACTGCAGTTCGAGGCCCTGCTCACCGCCGCCCGCCAGTCACCAAACCCGTATGACTTCGCTCTGGTGGCCATGCTCGGCCTGCTCGGCTTGCGGATCTTGGAAGCCACCGACAGCGACATCGCCGACCTTGGCGAAGAACACGGCCACCGGGTCCTGCGGGTATGCGGGAAGGGCACCAGGGTGGTCCTGGTCCCGCTGCCGCCCGCAGTCGGCCGGGCCATAGACCCGGGCGATCGGATCCCGCATCCGGGGGCGCTCCTGCTCAACAACCGCGACGCCCGGATGGACCTGCACGCCGCCATCCGCCGCCTGCGCCAGCTCGTCCAGGCCGCCGGCATCCAGGTCACCAGGGCACATCCTCATATGCTCCGCACCTTTGTCACCACCATGCGCTCCGCCAGTACGGTCACGGCAGTACCTGGATGGCCACCCCAACTACATCCTCGCCGCCTACATGGCCCCCGGCACCTGACGCAGTCGAGTCTCCGGGACTCCGGTCCCGGAGACGCCCTGCATTGCCGAGAAGAGCATGGTCAGCACGGCGGAGTTGGAAGCGGTACTCGTCCCCTATCCAGGTCGCCCAGCCAGTTCAGCCGTTCGGGGCTCACCTGGGCGGCGCTCAGCGTGGTCAGGCCGAGCGCGGCGACAGCTGATGCAGTGTCCCCGTGCAGGTCGTAGACGTAGCACTCGTTGAGGAGCATCTGTACGGCGTGGAGCCAGATGCCCTCTGGGTCGGCAGCACCTATATGGTGCGCCGTTCGGCGCGGCCGCGGCCGCATATGATCAACGTAACGCTCGATGTATCGAACGGTGTATCATACGAGGTGTGGACCAAAACAAAGCCGTCAGCGCCCTAGGCTTCGCCTGGGACTCTTCGACGGTGCCCGACCTGCCCGCGCACGGCACTAGGCGGGCCCTATGGCGATTCAATCGCATGCTCCCCGAGTACGTGTGGGACGCCGCAGTGCTGGAGGGCAACCCGTTTACCTACCCCGAGGTGCAGACCCTTCTAGAGGGCGTTACGGTCGGCGGCCGACGCCTGAGTGATGAGCGGCAGATCCTCAGCCTCTCAGAGTCCGCAACCAACCTGCATGATCTAGTTGAGTCAAGCCAGTTCGCGCTCAGCAAGGAGACATCCGACAACCTCAACCGCCTAATCGCCCGCTATGAGGCGCTGGAGGCAGGGCATTTCCGGGGCGAGGGACGTGAGTTGGCGAACGTCAGCGTTTCCCTCGGCGAGTATGGCACGCACCGTCCCCCGCCAACTGAGCCTGGCGGGGAGAACCTGCGCCGGATCTACGATCAGGGGACAGCGTTCATCGCTGGCGCGGTCCCTGGCGTATTCGAGCAGGCCGGCGCTTACTTCCTATTCGGCGCTTTCATGCAGTTCTACTTCGATGGGAACAAGCGGACTGCCCGGTACATGATGAATGGCTGGCTGATGTCCCACGGCATTGATGCGATCAGCATCCCGGCCGCGCGGAAGCAGGAATTCAATGAGGAAATGATTGACTTCTACCGGAGTAAGGACGGGACCGGGATGCTCAGCTTCCTGGCTTCCTGCCACGCGGAGGCGCAGGCGTGAGGGCGACGGAGAGGCGCGAGGAATTGCGGGAAGAACTCCGCTCATGGGGTGAGATCCAGCGTGCTCAGGTAGCCAGGCGCGATCCACTCGTGCTGGCCTGCCTGGAGAGTGGACTATTCACGAAGGAGGAGATCCACGTACTCACCGGACTGGGACGCACCACCATTGACCGGATTGAGAAGTCGAAGGGCGAGGGCGTCGACCCCTAACCCTCCAGCCGATCCC
>JBEKKH010000643.1:0-4685 GCA_050010815.1 Streptosporangiaceae bacterium
TCGCGCAGCTGCACCGCGACCCTGCTCCTCTCGAAACCGCGCTGGACGAGGTACTCGATCGAATCGAGGACCTCAGGCCCCGCCGAGCCCAGCCCCGTCTGCAGGCGCCGCGACGCTCCCGTTGATCCTCGCAACTCGCCGACTGACTGGCAGATGCTCTCCGTAGCGCTTCTGTGTTGGAGCTACTGCTGCAGGGGCGGAGCACAAAAATAGAGTTTCTGATACAGTTTACGGTATGGCCTCACGCCGTGACCTGCGGGTGCCGAAAACCTATGCCACCAGGCGATATTCGTGGATGACGCCACCCGCGCGGTCAAACCGCTGGACCCGGAAGTGGTCCAGGTCGGCGATGCGATCTGGCAGGGGCCGCAGTGGCGCGGCCTGGCCCAGCGCACGGTGCGGCCGGTGCGAATTGTAGAAGTCCTCGTACTCCCGCAGCATCGTCATGAGGTGGCGCTGGTTCCAGATCAGGGTCCGGTCCAGCAGTTCTCGCCGGCAGCTGCCAATCCACCGCTCCATGATCGAATTCATTCGAGGTGCCTGGACGGCGGAGCGGATGACCCGGCTCCCGGCCGCCTGGAACACGGCATCGAACGCCTGCGTGAAGCTGGCATCCCGGTCATGCAGGACGAACTTCACCCGTGTCCCGGCCTCCTCAAGGTCCATGAGCAGGTTCCGGGCCTGCTGGATGACCCAGGACTGGACCGGGTGCTCCGTGGCGCCCAGGACCCGGATGCGCCGGCTGCCGTGCTCGATCACCGCGAGGACGTATACCTTCGTGCCATTGAGCAGGTCGGCGGTGAAGAAGTCCAGCGCCAGGATTCCCTGCGCCTGGGATCGCAGGAACTCTGCCCAGCCAGGGCCGTCCCGGCGGGGTGCCGGGCCGATCCCGGCGTCCTTGAGGATCTGCCACACCGTCGACGGTGCCACGATGATGCCGAGCCCGGCGAGCTCGCCGTGGATCCGCCGGTACCCCATGACTCGTTCTCCCGTGCCAGCCGGAGCACCACCGACCGGACACTACGGCGCGCCGGCGGACGTCCGGAGCGGCCGCGGCGGGACAATCGCGCCCAGTGGCGGCGGATGATGTCGCGGTGCCACGGCAAGATCGTGGCCGGGGTCACGATTAGCCGCAACCCGGCCAGGCGTCCGGCGGGCAGCGTCACGCCTACGGCGGCTGATCGCGGCCTGACCGAAGCACCACAGCTCGTTATGAGAGTCTGATTTCTTTCATGACGAGCTGTGGTGCTTCTTTAAGCGAGCGAGGGCGTGTCCCACAGGTAGACATCGCCATTGTTGCCGGCGACGGCCAGGAGTGCTCCGTTAGGACTGAATGCTACGGCGTTGACGCCGCCGCTGAAAGAGTCAGTTCCTGGCTCGGGGAGCGTCGCGATAATCTTGCCGGTAGCTGCGTCAAACAGGTATGTGCTGGCGCCGCTGCCACTGACGGCGAGGACCTGACCGTTAGGGCTGAACGCCGCATTAACGCTGCCATCGGGATCGGTAAGGACGGCAAGGCGCGTGTAGCTGCCGACGTTCCATAGGTAGGTGCTTTTGGCGTCGTCGCAGACGGCCAGGATCTTGCCGTTCGGGCTGAATGCCACCGCCCCGGTCACCTCTTCAAACCTGCCGCCCTCCCCTGGGTTCGTAAAGGTATGGAGGGGAGCGTGGTCGTTTTTCACACTCCACAGGAACGTCTTGCCCTCGCAGTCGCCAGCGGCGAGGTCCTGGCCATTCGGGCTGAACGCGACGCTGTCAAGGCCGCAATTGCTGAAGGTGCCGGGATCGATATAAGTAGCGGTGAACCTGCGGCTAGCCAGGTTCCACAGATAGGTCACTTCGAAACCGGCGGTGCAGCCGTAGTTGCAAGCCACCGCGAGCGTATTGCCGACCGGGCTGAACGCGATTCCGACGACGCCGTCGCTCATGCCTGGGCCGGTAATGGGGCTGGCCGGGCTCGCGGAACCGGGCAGCTTCCACAGGTAGACGCTGCCGTCATCGTCGGCGATGGCGACGGCATTGCTCGCCGGGCTGAACGCCACGGCGCTCGCGACATGATCGTTGCCTGGGTCAGTGAAGGTGCGGATCGGTTTGCGGGTGGCCGCATTCCACATGGCGGAGTGGCCGTCAGAGCCGCTGGCGGCGAGGAACGTGCCGTTCGGGCTGAACGCTACATCACTGACGCCTTCGCCACCGGTATCAAACGTGAGGGTGGCGGCCAGCTTCACCTGCCGCACTGGCGTGGGAGGCGAATGCACCGGCCGTGGCGGCAGAGGGGTCGGCGAGTCGGCGGCGAACAGGAGCGCGAGCACGGCAGAACAGCCGACCGCGGCCAGGAACCGCAGCGGCCGCAGCCGCCGGTTCGGACGCCGCTTTATCACCGGCGGCGGGACCGGAGGCGGTTGGGCGGGCGCGGCCGTTACGGCGAGCTCCGAACGTTCCGCCTCGACGGTTGCCTGGGTCACGGCGGTTTCGTCGAGCCTGTCCACAGTCTCGTCGAGCCGGCGCTCGGCCAGATCGATCGCGTCGCGGAGCTGCCGTTGCTGCTCGGCGGCCATCGACTGGATGTGTCCCGCCTGCTCGTGCAGCCGTTCCAGCTCCCTGGTGCGTTCCGCCACCTGCGCGCGCAGGGCTTCTTCGCGGGCGTCGGCCGCGGCCAGCCGCTCGGTGAGCAGCCGGAGCTGAGCGTCGGGATCACGGATCGTATCTGGCGGGGCGGCATTGTGCGCGAAGACGAAGTCCCGGGCGGCGTCGACACTCCGCTCATAGGGGATCGGCCGCCGATCCCTGGCCAGGTTGTCGTGCAGCCGCAAGAAGAGCTGATGCAACCGCAGGCCCGGCGTCTCGCCGGGAATGCCGGCTTCCACCAAGTCCGCGAGGTACTTAGTGAAGTAGGTCTGAGGTCGCGCGATATCCGGTGCTATCTCGTACGCGGCCTTCGCGTAATCACCCGAGGCAGCCATCGTGTAGGTACCGGATACCGATGTCACGTCGGCAATATCGTCGGCACCCGCGGCCAGCGTGTTGGCCGGGGACTGGCTCGCCAGCCCGGCGAAGCAGCAATCCACCAGCACGATCTTCGTTGCGGCGGCGCTATCAAGCATGGCCTGGCGCACGGACTGGAACATCAGGCTGGTCGTGGCTCGCCGGTTAGCCTCGGTTCTTGACTCCGTCAGGCACAGGCACAGCCGGCCTTCGCTGTCCATCTGCCCGTGCCCCACGTAATAGAACAGCGCGACCTCGGTGCTACCCTCGAACGCGGTGATCAGCCGGTCCGGCAGGTCACCTGGACGGCTCTCGTTGGCCAAGACCAGCAGCCGGTCCGCCGGCCAGCCGCACAACGGTCCGGAGAGCAGGTCAACCATCCGGTTCAGGCTGTTAGCTGCCGCCGGGATCCGGGGCATGTGCTCGAAGTCCCAGGTGCCCATCACCACGGCACGGGACTTCGAGTAGTCCCGCAACGGCGGCCACTCAGTCATCGAGCAGGCGCTCCAGGATCGGCAGCACGTCATCGACGTTCGTCGCCGTGAGCGAGACCGACTTCCCCTCCACCGTGACCGTGACGGAGAGGGCGGTCTTCCGAGATCTTAAAAACTCCGGCAAGATCTTGATCGCTGCCACGAGCCCGCTGCTGCTGGCCAGTAGCGCCAGTATGTCCATCGCGCCCTGCTCGCCCGGCTCCGGCTGCCCGGGAATCACCTGCACGCGGCTACCAGGAACAGCCCAGCCCAGCAGCTGCCGTAGCGCACCGAGCTGCGATTGGTCTGATACGGCGAATTCGGCCCGCTTGTCTTCAGCCCGCTCCATGCTTCCTCCCCAGGCGATGCTTTCACCTCCCCCTTCAAGTCCAGTATTACGCAGTTACGACCGCATTGACACGATGCCCCGACCTCCCGGGCGCATATTTCGCGCGCGTTGGGAACCTGATGGCGATGAGTGGCTTCAAGAACTTCATCATGCGCCGGAACCTGGTGCAGCTCGCGGTGGCGGTGGTGATCGGCACCCAGTTCAGCGCGCTGGTAAAGCAGTTCGTCCAGTCGTTCGTCGCCCAGCTGATCTCACTGGCCGGAGGCACGGCGAACTTTGGCTCGCTGTCGGCGAAGGTGGGCAAGGCCACGTTCACCTATGGCGTGTTCCTCACCGATGTGCTGTCGTCCCTTATCGCCGCCCTCGTCGTCTACTACATCATGGCCCTGCCGGTCACCAAGGTGATCGAGCTGTTCGACCGCAACAAGGCGGCCACCCAGCGCGACTGCCCAGAATGCACATCGAGCATTCCCGTCGATGCCCGCCGCTGACAACCCGGATGCCCGCGCCAGGCAGCGCGACTCTAAGGAAGTACGCGCGGCCTGCAGCGATGTGTGCCTCCCGCTTGTTCTTCCACTCATCCAGCCTGTCGGTGCGCTGCCGGGGACCCAGCTGATGAGATTGGCCGAAAACACCCAGCGCAGGAAATGCCTGCTCCGGGACTTCCCTGGGCTTGAGGAACTCCCGTTACTCGAAGTCGTAAAGCTTCTCCAGTACCTCATCGACTCGATCGACGCAGCTGATCTCCCCGAGGACCTCAACATCGAGGCTGACCGGAGACTTGCCTGCTGCGCGAGCCCTCTCCACGAGCGCCAGAACCTCGCCGGCTTTGGCGTGCCTGGTACTGCTTGAACCCCGCGAGCTAGTTTTAGTTCGGT
>JBEKKH010000644.1:0-4678 GCA_050010815.1 Streptosporangiaceae bacterium
GCCATCTTCGCGACCAACCTGTTCTCCGCCGAGGGCGCCGCCACCGGAATCCGCCAGGCCGGCAAGTCCGGCAAGGTGAAGGTCGTCGGATTCGACGCCGAGCCCGACGAGATCACCGCGCTGCAGCAGGGCACGGTGCAGGCGCTCATCGCCCAGTCGCCGTACGTGATCGGCACCGACGCGGTGGACCAGGCGGTCGCCGCACTGCAGGGCAAGCCGACCACGCCGAAGATCGGCACCAAGTTCACCATCATCACCACCGCCAACCTGAGCTCGGCCGCCAGCCAGGCAGCGATCTACAAGACCAGCTGCTGATTTAGCGCCGTCGGTATAATTCCGGTGGATTGGTCCCCCGGTGCGAACCGGGGGACCTTCGCCGCCACCGCGGCGCCGCTCGAAGCTGCCGAATACGCCCAGGAAGTCGCCAGAGCAGGCGCCCAGTCTGGAGGCGATCCTCGATGACCACCATGCGCGATGTCGCGCGCATCGCCGGAGTCAGCGCGAAGACCGTATCGCGGGTTTTCAACGATGACCCGCACGTCACCGAAGAGACCCGCGAGCGGGTTCGCTGGGCGATGCAGAAGCTGAACTACGTGCCGAACATGCTGGCCCGCAGCTTCCGGGCCGGCTCGGACGCCGCGGTCGGCCTGGCCGTTCCCGACCTCGGCGATCCGTTCTTCGCCGAGATGACGTCCAGCATCGAGGTCGATATGGTCGGGCGCGGCATGGCGGTCGTGGTAACCAGCCTGGGCCACGGCGCCGACAGCGAACGCTCGGCGCTTGAGGCGCTGCTGAGACGTCAGATCAGCGGCCTGATCGTGGCCTGCGTGAGCGCGGACCAGGCCTACCTGGCCCCCTGGCAGGAGCGGACGCCGATGGTGTTCGTCGACCGGGCGCCGAAGGGGCTCACCAGCGTGTACGTGATCGAGGACGACCTGGGCGGCGCCCGTCAGGCGGTGGCGCACCTGGCCAGCTACGGGCACCGGCGCGTCGCCTTCTTCGGTGTTTCCACCCTTGTCACGACCACCCAGCGGCGACTGAAGGGCTACCGGTCGGCGGTGGCCGAGAACGGACTGGACGACAGTCCCGATCTCATCTGCATTCCCGCCGAGTCGGCCGACGAAGCCGCTGCCGTCCTGGTGAAGCGCCTGGAGGCGCCGAACGCGCCGACCGCCGTCTTCTCCTCGACCATCCTGTGCACGATGTCGCTCGTGCTGGCCTTGCAGCGGGCCGGGCGTACCGATATCGCCCTGGTCGGGTTCGGCGACATCCCCATGGCGGCGGCGCTGGCCCCCGCGGTGACGGTTCTGGACCAAGACCCGGCCGGGCTCGGGCGCATCGCCGTCGAACGGCTCGTCCAGCGCATCGAAGACCCGCATGCCCCGGTCCGCCGCCGGACGGTTCTCCCGGTTCACCTGATCCCGCGCGGATCGGGCGAGTTGCCGCCCGCGCGCCCCTGATCGAACGACTGCGGGCGGGGTGCCCCCGTGCCCTACCCGGCGCAGATCCTCGACACCGAGCTGCTGCTGGCTTGGGACGGCTCGCCCATGGCGACCTGTCCGCGTACAACCTGCTGGTCCACGACGAGCGGTTCGTCATGATCGACCTGCCCAGGTGGTCGACGTGATCGCGAACCCGCGAGGCGCGTTCTTCCTCACCCGCGACGCGGAGAACATCAGCCGCTGGTTCACCGCGCACGGCCTGGCCGGAGCCCGCCCCGAGCTGGCCGGTCCGGCCGCCCTGCTCCGCCGGGAGGCCCTGATCGCCCCCTAGCGTCACAGCACGCGTTTCTCGTCACTCGCGCGTCCGCGCGGATGGGTGTGGATGTTACACCCTGCACATTCTTTTGTGCACGGTGCCACATCCATACGTTTGACGGGCCCGGTTCCCGGTCGGCTCGTCGGCCAGCAGGACCTTCGGTTCCTTGACCAGAGCCCGCGCGGTCGCGACCGCCCACGCGGCTATAACCCGTCAAAGATCTTAGGCGAGTCCCACCGCGTCTACCTGGCGGCGCAAGTCCTGGTCGGACGATGTTGCCATCGATGGCAAAGTATGGCAGACTTCAGTCATGCCATCGATGGCAAAGCTGGCGCAGGCGGGCGGAGCGCAGACCGGCGGAGCGCAGGCGGGCGGAGCGCCCGGGGGCGAACGAGTGGGCGTGAGCAGGTTGCTCGACGTGGCCCACGCGGCGGGGGTGAGCTTGCGGACCGCTTCGCGGGTGCTGAACGACGATCCCCGCGTCGCGCCTGGCACCCGGCAGCGCGTCCAGGACGCGATGCTCGAGCTGAGTTTCTCACCCGATGCGATGGCCAGGTCGCTACGGGCGGGAACGGACACCGCGATCGGGTTCGTGGTGGAATCCATCTCTGACCCGTTCTTCGCCCAGGTCATCGACGCGGTGGAACAAGAGATGTCCCGCCACGGCCGGTCCGTGCTCGTCACAAGCACCCGGCGCGACGCGGGCTGGGAGCGCGACGTCATCGGGCGCATGCTGCAGCGGCGGGTGGCCGGGCTGCTGCTCTGCCCCACCGGCGAGAGCCATGCCTGGCTCGACCCGGAGCGGGTGCCTGTCGTGCTGGTCGACCGGCCGGCGCCCGGCCTGTCGGCGGACCTGGTCGAGATAGACGACCACCGCGCCGCCTTCGACGCCGTCACCCATCTGGCCGCGCGAGGGCACCGGCGCATCGCCTACGTCGGCGACACGCCCGCCATCTCGACCTCAGCCGCCCGCCTGCGCGGTTACCGCGACGCCCTGGCCCATCACCGGATCGAGGTCGACGAGAACCTGGTGCGCTGTGACGGGGCGACCAGCCGGGACGCGGCCCGCGCGGTGTCCGCCTTGATCGGCGGTGACCCGGAGAACCCGGAGAACCCGGAGAACCCGGAGAACCCGGAAAGCCCCCGCAGCCGACCGCCGACCGCGATCTTCAGCGCCACCACGCGGGCGTCGCTTGGCGTGGTGCCGGCCCTGCACGCCGCCCGGCGCACCGACATCGCCCTCGTCGCGTTCGGCGACTTCCCGATGGCCGATGCCCTGCAGCCGGCCGTCACCGTGGTCGACCATCCCGGTCAGGAAATCGGGCGGGTGGCCGCCG
Organism: Streptosporangiaceae bacterium; assembly: GCA_050010815.1. GTDB lineage: Bacteria > Actinomycetota > Actinomycetes > Streptosporangiales > Streptosporangiaceae > Palsa-504. Next base: position 3,096 of record JBEKKH010000644.1, read on the forward strand.
CCCGGCTCCTCGCGCGGCTGGGTCAGCCCGGGCTGCCGGTGCGCAGGATCAAGGTCCCGGCCCCGATCGTCGAGCGCGGATCCGGGGAGCTACGCCCGTGACGTTCGGCACCGATGTGGTCATCGGGGTGGACATCGGCACCACCTCGTCCAAGGCCGTGGTCCGGTCGGCGTCGCGGCGCGGCACCCCGTACGTGGAGCAGCCCACCCCGTGGCAGACCCGCGAGGGCGGCCAGACCGAGATCGATCCCGGCCGGCTCCTGCAGGTGGCCGTCGACCTGATCGGGCGCGCCGCCCAGGCAGCCGGATCAGCGTGGGGACCGGTCCGGGTGCGCAGCATCGGCGTGACCGGCCTGGCCGAGAGCGGCGTGCTGCTCGATGCGGCCGGGCAGCCGGCCGCGCCGGTGATCGCCTGGTTCGATCACCGCGGCGCGACCGAGATCGAGCAGATCAGCCGCTCCTCCCCCGGATTTGCCGCCGTGTTCGCGGGCCGGACGGGTCTTCCGTGGTCGAGCCAGGCCAGCATCGCCAAACTGCTCTGGCTGCGCAGCCGCGGCTATCTGGCCGGCCCGGCCCCGACCTGGCTGAGCGTGCCCGAGTGGATCGTCTTCGCCCTGGGCGGTGAACCCGGGCGCGAACCATCGCTGGCGTCCCGGACCGGTCTCATCGATCAGGGCACGGGCCGCCTGTGGCCCGACGCGCTGGCCGTGGCCGGGCTGCCGGCCCGCATTCTCCCCGCCGAACGCCCCGCCGGTGCACCCGCCGGGTACCTGGCTCACGACGGGGTCGTCTCCTGCGCCGCGGGCGCCGTCCTGACGGTGGCCGGGCACGACCACCCGGTGGCGGCGATCGGCGTCGGCGCGGTCGAGGCGGACGAGCTGTTCAACTCAAGCGGCACCGCGGACGTGCTGGCCCGCTCCATCCCGGGCACGCTGGCGGAGTCCGAGCGCCGGCGGGTCGTGCAGGCCGGCTGGTCGATCGGAGCGCACGTGCTGCCCGCGACCAGCCTGCTGCTGGCCGGCGTCAGCGGCGGGCTGCTGCTGCGGCGCGTGCTGACCGCGCTGGGCGCGGAGTCCGGGCCAGCCCGGGCGGCGCTCGATCACGCCAGCCTGAGCGTCGGCGAGCTGCCGGCCGGCCTGTCGGTCACCGGCGACGGCCGGACCTCCGATGACGTGGTCATCCGCATTCAGGACGGCTCATCCCCGGCCTCGGTCTGGACTGCGGCCGTGCGTTACACGGCGGCCCAGACCCGGCTCCTGCTCGATGACATCGAGAAGGTGGTCGGACCGCACCGGCTGGTCGTGGCGGCCGGGGGCTGGACGCAGATGGCCAGCGTGCGTGCGGCCAAGACGGCCGTCATCGAGGCCATGAGCTTTTCACCTGTAGTGCAGCCGGGCGTCACCGGGGCCGCTTTGCTGGCCGCGTTCGCCCTCGACGGCGAGGGACTGCCGCTCGCCGATTTCATCAGGCAGTCGACCAAGGGATGACATGACAAACGCCACGAAAGCCCGAACGGGAACGCTGGACGACATCGCCAACGACAGCCACGTGTTCTCCATCATCGCCATGGACCAGCGCAACACC
>JBEKKH010000645.1:0-4677 GCA_050010815.1 Streptosporangiaceae bacterium
TCACCGGAACCTTCCGTTCTTGACCATCCGGCCCGCGAACGCACCCGTTCACCGTGCGCTTTCACGTACTTCCCCACCGTACGCTCGGCCTGCCACGGTTAGTACCGCAACCCGCGCACCCGGCCACGCTTCACCGGTCGCGCCGGTTTCCCGCCAGGACATCCCGCCAGATGAGCGAGGGAGGACACGTGAGCACCGCGACGGCAGCCACCTACCAGGGGACCTTCGGCGGCCGGGCCGGTGAGGCCGCCCGGGTCCGCCGCGAGATGACCGGCTACCTGGGAGACTGCCCGGTCACCGAGGAGATCGTGCTCATCGCCCACGAACTGGCCGCCAACGCCATCGTGCACTCCCGCTCCCGGGGCGGGTCCTTTGCCGTCCGCTGCGAGCTGTCCTCCGGGGCGGCGCGGATCGAGGTCGAGGACATGGGAGGCCCGTGGCGGCCCCGCAAGCCTGATGACCGGCCCCACGGGCTGGATATCGTCCAAGCCCTCACCGGCGACGGCGGGTGGGGAACCCTGGCCACCGGCACCGGGGGGCGCCTGACCTGGGCGCGGCTGTCATGGTGACGATACCGGCCCGGCACGGTATCCGGCTTGCGCGGCCGGATCACCGGACGGCCTGCCGATGAGCACCCGCGTCGACGGCGCCACCGTGCTCGTCCTGGTCAGCGCCCGCGCCACGCTCAGCGCCGGGCCCGTGCACATGGCCCTGTCCGCCAGCGAGGGCCCGGCCGCGGGAACCTGGCGGTACAACCTGCACGACGGCCAGCACAACCGCGCGGCCTACGGCCGTGTTGCCGGGAAAGCTGATCACATGGACGTGCTCCGGTACGCCGCCAGCATCTGCGCAGCCGGATACCAGCCCGACACCGCCGAACGCGGCCTCCTGGAGCAATTCGCCGCCAGCCCCTGACACCTTCTGTGCGCCGCCAGGATCGGCCGCAGCCCCACCTCGGCTCCCCGTTGCCCTGATCTCGGGCAAGCCAAGGTCAACGGGTCGAGAAGGCGCCCCGGCATCATCAGCCCTCCCGATGCCGGGGCGCTATCATGACCGGCCCGGACCCCTGGCCATGCTGGTACCGCAACTAGTAACCATCTGCTTACACCTGCTCGCTGCCCTGCTGTCCGGCGCGACGCCCGTCCGAATCAGCCACGAACCGTCCGCAACCAGGCACACGAGGGCAAACAAGGCGGCGGACTGCCCATCGGTGCGATCTCGATGCGCCGCGACCTAGGGGACGTGCTTCACCCAGGCCACAAGCCGCGCCTAGGGCACGGCGTCACGTTCAACGGTGACCCGCTGAGCACGACCGCCGACATCGCCGCGCTGGCCAGATCCGGCGCTAACGCGAGACCGGCCAGCCCGATCCAGAACACGGGGCCGTTCGCGAAGGTGGTCACGGCTGGCCGTCCTCGTGGGGCGGATCACCGATCCGCTCCCGCTGCTCGGCATTTACCCCCGGCCAGGACGGGTGGTTGCGGTCCACAACCAGCGGCCGTCCCATGTCTGGGATGGGCTCGTCGTATTCCTCGTCGACGTCCTCATCCTCTGGTACGGGCGGGCCGTACTCGCGGCTGATGATCTCCCGGGCCTGGAGGCGGGCGGCGGTCAGCCGTGCCGCTTTGGCCAGGTAGCCCTCACCTGGCGGGTCATCGCCAGCCAGCAGCTCAGCCAGCTCGGCGCCTGACAGGTGCAGCGCGCACCAGTACGCGGCCAGGAAGGCATCAAGGTCTTCGATCTGCTCATACCATGGCGGCCCGAACCAGGGCCACAAGAGCTGGCACCACCACGGCAGCTCATCGTACGGCTTCATGCTCATGCTGCCTCGCTCTCGTGCTGATGGCCGTTGCCGGACGCTGTGACCGGGGAGACGAGCTGGCTCAGCCTGCGCCGGGACAAGCCGAACCGCTTGGCCATGACCCGCTGGCTCAACGGCTGCCCGGCCGCGACCGACGCCGCATAGGCCGCACGGACCGCCCGCTCCACATCGCCCGGCACCGCTTGCATGTCCGGTCCGCTGGTGGCCGCGCGCGGCCCGCGCGAGCGGCGCACGAGCTGCGTGGCGATCTCGACCGCGCCGATGAACGCGACCGCGGGCCAGGCCGAGATCAGCGCCCCGAGCAGCCCGTATCCGGCCCCGTAGGCGATGTTCGCGCCGATGGTGGCGGCGATGCCGAGCCACAGCATGAACCGGGCCAGTCCTGGTGCGTCGCGGCCGTTGCGAGCCTCGTGCAGCAGCACGAGCGAGGCCGCCAGGATCAGCCCGTCCACGCTCAGCGGCAGCAGCCGGGCCGCCGTGCCGTTCTGGCCGTGTGCCCGGCCCAGCCCGTAGATGTGGGAGTAGGAGACCACCGCTGCGAAGGCGGCCACGGCGCAGACCACGACCGCTGTCGCGAAGCGGATTACCCGGTCCCCGCTCACCGGCTCGCCCCGCGCCGCGTCGCCGCCGCTGAGCCACTCGATGAGGATTGTGGCCGGATCTCCGAGCTGTCCCGGAAGCAGCAGGGATAGTAGAGGTTACGGCTGGCGGTCCCGCGCGGAGCGCGGCGACCGTCGCGCAGCACGGCCAGCTCGCGGACCTCGATGCACACGTACCATTCGTCAGGGCCGCACTGCTCTACGATGGTTCCTGGCAGCCACGGCCACCGCTCGCGGTCGCCCTGCTCCTCCTGTTTCGAGCGCGGGTAGCGGACCTCGACCGGGCTCTCATCAGGGAACTTGCCGTCGTTGTCGTCGTCGTGCATGACCTGGCTCCACTTCCGGAGCCAGGCGGATAATGTGTGTCATTATCGTTTGCACCGTGGACTGTGGCTACATTGGTATATGTGGTCGTTGAGCTGGGCAAACAGCTGACGATTTGGCTGAGACGCAGGTATTGCCACCCCACCGCCGATGACATGCCCGCTCAGCGGCCACATCCAGGAAGCGGCGTGGGATGGACCGCGTTCGCTACTCTGTGGTTGTGAGTTACCAGCCAATGAGCCTCGCCGAGCTTGCTCGCTTCATCGCGGCCGAGCCAGACTTCGACACGCGATGGCGGCTGGTCGTCGAATTCCTGAAGGAGTATCACCGGGAGCCGGCCGGGGCGCGCCAGCGACTGCTCACGGACGCGCCCGGACCGACGAGCGATGAGCGCTGGGACGTGCTCTTCGCGGGGCTTGCCGAACACCTTGCCATGCGAGATGGCAAGGACGCGCCGGGGTGGTCGGCATCCCGTGGGCTGCGGCGCTTCTGGTTCCCGTTCGACACGCCAGGCGCGCGTGCGCAGGCGCTCGTGCATGCTCCGGCCGCGTTCCGCAAGCGGGGCGTGTTCGTCGCCGATTACGAGATCGACGCCGCGTGAGCGATCCCTCACCACTGCTCGACCGCGCGGGCATTGAGGAGGCGTTCCGCCGTCTCGGCGACCGGCTTGCCAGGCGCGGGGTGGTGGCAGACCTCTACGTGTTCGGCGGCGCAGCCATGGCCCTTGCGTACGACTCGCGGAGGGCCACTCGCGACGTCGATGCCCTCTTCAAGCCGCACGGCATCGTTCTTGAGGAGGCACTGGCAGTTGCTTCCGAACTCGGCCTGCCGCGATGGTGGCTGAACGAGCAGGCCAGTTCTTATGTCGCGCCCGGCGGGGACTCGGCCGCCTCCCGGGTATTCGACCACCCGGGCCTTCGCGTCTTCGCCGCCTCACCAGAGCATCTCCTGGCCATGAAAGCGCTCGCGGCCCGGCCTCGCGACGCGGAAGACATCCGGCAGCTCGCGCAGGTGCTCGACCTGCACACTGTCGATGACGTCCTGGCCTCGGTGCGCGAGATCTTCCCTGGTGAGGAACCACCCACGCGGCTCAGGCTCCTGCTAGAGGACATCTTCGCTGATCAGGATGGATGAGCAGGTCGCCGCGGAACTAGGGCTTTAGCCGGAACCATGTGTGTCATTATCGTTTGCACGGCGGCTTCTGATTGCAGTAGCACATGTGGCGACCTGTGTCGCTGCCGAATGGCGGCGACGAGGCGGGAGCTTGCAACGCTTATTTCTCCGCCGGCGACCTGGGGTACAGTTAAGACGCTAAGTAAGCCCGGTAGGGCGCGTTCTGGCGCGGCCTGTGTACCTGCCAGCTGCTCTGGACCCCGGCGGTGCAATGTCACCCGTCATGATGGGCCTCCAGGGGGTTCCGATGGTGAAATCCTCCGGCGCAGCGGTCCCCGCGCTCAGGCTCTCGGCAGGGTCGCGCGGGCACCGGCGGGCCGCTTTGGTGGTGCTGTGCGCCTCCGCCCTGATCGTCAACGTAGACAACACCATCCTGAACGTGGCCCTGCCCGTCCTGGTCAGGAAGCTGGCCGCTACCTCGAGTGAGCTGCAGTGGATCGTCGATTCCTACGCGATGGTCTTCGCGGGCCTGCTGCTCGTCGGCGGCAGCCTGGCCGACCGGTTCGGGCGCAAGCGGTTCTTCCTGATCGGCCTGGGCGTTTTCGCCGCTGGATCGGTCGGCGCCGCGTTCTCCGGCTCTGTGGACCTGCTGATCGCGTGGCGGGCGGTGATGGGGGCCGGCGCGGCGCTGACGATTCCCGCGTCGCTGTCGATCGTCAACGACCTGTTCCGCGACCCGGCGGAGCGGGCCCGCGCCATCGGCGCCTGGGCCGCGACCATCGGGCTCGGCATCGCGATCGGCCCGATCGCCGGCGGCCT
>JBEKKH010000646.1:0-4660 GCA_050010815.1 Streptosporangiaceae bacterium
ACCGGGGATGACCGAGATGACCGTGGTGAAGATCAACACCGACATGCCGTTGCCGACACCGCGGTCGGTGATCAGCTCGCCCATCCACATGATGACCGTGGTGCCGGCCACCATCGTGAGCACCATCGTGGCGATGGTGAAGACCGAGCCGTTCGGGATCAGCGGGTCCTGGGCGGCCGTCCCGCACCCGTTGAACAGGGTGCCGGACCGGGCCAGCTCGACGTACCCGGTGGACTGCAGCACAGCCAGGCCCACGGTGAGGTACCTGGTGTACTGGGTGATCTTGGACTGGCCGGCCTGGCCCTCCTGCTTCAGCGTCTCGAGCCGCGGGATGACCACCGTCAGCAGCTGCAAGATGATGCTGGCGGTGATGTACGGCATGATGCCGAGGGCAAACACCGACAGGTGCAGCAGCGCCTGGCCGCTGAGCAGGTTCACGATCTGCAGGACGCCAGCCGAGCTGCTGCCCGCGGCGGTCGCCGCGTTCGCGCAGAGCGTGACGTTCTTCTCGTCGATGCCTGGCGTCGGGATCGAGGCTCCGAACCGGAACAGCGCGACTAGGCCGAGCGTGATCAGCATCTTCTTGCGAAGATCCGGCGTCTGGAACGCCCGCACGAAGGCCGTCAGCATGCGCAGTCCTCGGTTCGGTTGATCGGGCAGTGCACGTATCTTACCCGGCAGACCATGCGTTGTCTCCTTGGAGCGTTACCAGGGCCGATACGCAAGCACGGGCCTTGTGGGCCCGTGCGAGCGGTCGGTACAGGTCTGCGGCCGCAGCCGCGCGTCGGTCTGGACCGGTCAGGAGAGTTCGGTGGCCGTGCCGCCGGCGGCCTCGATCTTGGCCGCGGCCGTGGCCGAGAACGCGTGCGCGGTCACCCGCAGCGCCACCGCGAGGTCGCCCGCGCCAAGGACCTTGATCAGCTCGCCCTTGCGCGCCGCGCCCCTGGCCACCATGGTCTCGGGGGTCACGTCACCGCCCTCGGGAAAAAGCTCCGCCAGCCGGCCGGTGTTCACCACCTGGTAGGTGGTGCCGAAACCGGCGTTGGAGAAGCCCTTCAGCTTGGGCACCCGGCGGTACAACGGTATCTGGCCGCCCTCGAAGCCGACCCGGACCGTATTGCGGGCCTTGGTGCCCTTGGTGCCGCGTCCCGCGGTCTTGCCCTTGGACGCCTCACCGCGGCCGACCCTCGTCTTGGCCTTGTGCGCTCCCGGCGCGGGCCGCAGGTGATGCAGCTTAAGCCCGCGCCCGGCCGCGGCCTGCGGCTCGGCCGTATCCTTTTCGCCAGTGTTCGTCTCCGCCATGTCAGTGCTCATCTCCGGCCACTTCCTCCACCGTCACCAGGTGGCGCACGGTCTTGATCATGCCGCGGAACTCGGGACGATCCGGCTTGACGACCACCTGGCCGATCCGGCGCAGCCCGAGCGACCGCAGTGAGTTCCGCTGCGCGCTGTTCCCGCCGATCTTCGACTTGATCTGTGTCACCTGCAGCTGTGCCATCTGTCTGCCTCCTACGATCTCGGGGGGGACGACCCCCCCGTGCCCCCCCGTACGTGCCATATCAGGACCCAGCCGCCGCGGCGGCGCGGGCCCGCAGCATGGCGGCGGGCGCCACGTCCTCGATCGGCAGGCCACGCTTGGCCGCGATCTCCTCGGGCCGGCTCAGGCTCTTCAGCGCGGCCACCGTCGCGTGCACGACGTTGATCGGGTTGGACGAGCCCAGCGAGCGGGACAGCACGTCGTGGATGCCCGCGCACTCGAGCACGGCCCGCACCGGGCCGCCGGCGATGACGCCGGTCCCCGGGCTGGCCGGCTTGAGCAGCACCACGCCCGCCGACGCCTCGCCCTGAACGGTGTGCGGAATCGTGCTGGCGATCCTGGGCACCCGGAAGAAGTGCTTCTTGGCCTCCTCCACGCCCTTGGCGATGGCGGCCGGCACCTCCTTGGCCTTGCCGTAACCGACGCCGACCATACCGTTGCCGTCGCCCACCACGACCAGCGCGGTGAAGCTGAAGCGACGTCCGCCCTTGACCACCTTCGCCACGCGGTTGATCGTGACGACGTGCTCAAGGTAGGAGGCCTGCTTATCGGCCGCGCCACCGCGCCGGTCGTCACGGCGCTCGCGCCGTTCGCCGCCGCCGCTTCCGCGCCGCGGAGCTCCTGGCATTAGCCCTGCCTCATCTCTTGTTGCTCCAAGCTATCGTGTTCACAGTTGTAGGCCGCCTTCGCGGGCGCCGTCCGCCAGCGCCGCGACGCGCCCGTGGTAGCGGTAACCGCCACGGTCGAACACCACGGCGGAGATGCCGGCGTCCTTGGCGCGCTGCGCGAGCAGCTCGCCGACTCGTCGTGCCCTGGCGGTCTTATCGCCCTCGCCGCTGCGGACCTGCGCGTCCAGGGTGGACGCGGCGGCCAGGGTGCGTCCGAGGCTGTCGTCGACGATCTGCGCGAACATGTGCTTCGCGGACCGGTTGACGACCAGCCGGGGACGGCTGGCGCTGCCGCTGACCCGCTTGCGGACCCGCAGGTGGCGGTGTATCCGTCCGGCTGCCGTCGCGTGCGTGGCCGGACGGACTCGTCCGGTGGCGCGTGCGTGCGACCTGATCTTGGTGCCAGCCATGACTTACTTACCAGCCTTCCCGACCTTGCGGCGGACTACCTCACCCTGGTACCGCACGCCCTTGCCCTTATAGGGGTCGGGCTTGCGGAGCTTACGGATTTGCGCGGCCACCTCACCCACCGCCTGCTTGTCGATGCCCTCCACGACAAACCTGGTGGGGGTCTCGACCCGGAAGGTAATGCCGTCCGGCGGGCTGACGGGCACGGGGTGGCTGAACCCGAGCGCGAACTCCAGGTCACTGCCCTTGGCCTGCACCCGGTAGCCGACACCGACGATTTCCAGGGTCTTGCGGTAGCCGTCCGTGACGCCCGTGACCATGTTGGCGATCAGGGTGCGGGACAGCCCGTGCAGCGCGCGCACGGATCCCTCGTCGTTGGGCCTCGTCACCTTGATGACGCCGTCCTCGCGGACGACGTCGATGGGGTCGGCCACGGTATGCCGCAGCGTTCCCTTCGGCCCCTGCACGGTGACCTGGCGCCCGTCGATATCGACCTGCACCCCGCTGGGGATGGTCACGGGGAGCCGCCCGATCCTTGACATAGCAGCTCTCCTTACCAGACGTAGGCGAGGACTTCCCCGCCTACGCCCCGCTTCTTGGCTTGCTTATCGGTCAGCAGTCCGCCGGACGTGGAGATGATCGCCACGCCCAGGCCGCCGAGCACCCGGGGCAGGCTGTCCTTCTTCGCGTACACCCGCAGGCCGGGCTTGGACACCCGCTTGATGCCGGCGATGGAACGCTCGCGCTGGTTCCCGAACTTCAGGAAGATGACGAGGTTCTTGCCGACCTCGGCGTCTTCCACCCGCCAGGAGGCGATGTAGCCCTCCTGCTGCAGGATCTCCGCGATGTGGGACTTGATCTTGGAGTACGGCATGCCCACGGTGTCGTGGTACGCCGAATTCGCGTTCCGCAGTCGCGTCAGCATGTCCGCGATCGGATCGGTCATCGTCATGGCCAACAGGCCTTCCTCACCGCGGTTTCCGGCCGGTGGCCGGACCTACGGTGTGCTCGTTCTTCTGAATTACCAACTGGACTTGGTGATGCCGGGCAGCTCGCCGCGGTGCGCCATCGTGCGGAAGCAGATCCGGCACAGGCTGAACCTCTTGTAGACAGCACGAGGCCGCCCGCAACGGGTGCACCGCGTGTAGCCGCGGACCTTGAACTTCGGCGTCCGGGCCGCCTTGACGACCAGCGACTTCTTGGCCACTCCTCAGCCCTCCTTGAAGGGGAAGCCGAGCCGCCGCAGCAAGGAGCGGCCCTCGGCGTCGTTGGTGGCGGTCGTCACGACGGTGATATCCATCCCGCGCTGCCTGTCCACCTTGTCGGGATCGATCTCGTGGAACATGACCTGCTCCACCAGACCGAACGTGTAGTTCCCGCGACCGTCGAACTGCCGGTCGGACAGGCCGCGGAAGTCGCGGATACGGGGCAGCGCGATGGTCAGCAGGCGGTCCAGGAACTCCCACATGCGGTCGTTGCGCAGCGTGGTGTGCGCGCCGATCGGCATGCCCTCGCGGAGCTTGAACTGCGCCACGGACTTCTTCGCCTTGGCGACGGCCGGCCGCTGTCCGGTGATCGTGGCCAGGTCGCGCACGGCCCCCTCGATCAGCTTCGCGTCCCTGGCCGCCTCGCCGACGCCCATGTTCACGACGATCTTGGTCAGCCCGGGCACCTGCATCACGTTGGGGTAGCCGAACTCTTCCTTGAGCGCGGGCATGATCTCGGCCCGGTAGCGCTCCTTGAGCCGCGGAATCGGCGGGGCTTCGGTAGCCATCAGATCTCCTTCCCGCTTGGCCGGGCGACGCGGACCTTGCTGCCGTCCTCGTCGATCCGGTAGCCGACGCGTGCGGGCCGCTTGCTGTCCGGGTCGGCCAGCTGAACGTTGCTCACGTCGATCGGTGCTTCCTGGTGCGTGATGCCGCCTTCCTTGGCGTTACCGCGGGTACCGCCCTGGTAGGTGACCTTCTTGTTCTTCTTCACCACGTTGACGCCCTGGACCAGCACCTTGCCCCGGTCCGGGTAGGCCGCGATGACGAGGCCGGTGCGG
>JBEKKH010000647.1:0-4660 GCA_050010815.1 Streptosporangiaceae bacterium
CGATCCTGGACTCGTACCAGGCGAAGGCCGCGAGGATCACCAGGCCGCCCGCGATCGGGCCGAGCACGCCCAGGCTCAGCCATGAGTCGCCGTCACCGCCCTGGACGATCCCGTACACCAGCGACACCAGGCCCGCGATGGACAGCAGCACGCCGACGTAGTCGATCTTGCCCGCTTCGCGGTTGCGTGATTCCGGCACCATGACCGCGGCGAGGATGGCGCCGATCACGGTCACCGGCACGTTGATGAGGAAGACCGAGCCCCACCAGAAGTGGTCGAGCAGCACGCCGCCCAGCACCGGGCCGGTCGCGATGCCGATGCCGACCGCCATGGCCCACAGGCCGATCGCCCGGGGCCGTTCGGCGGGCTCGAAGACGTTGGAGATGATCGACAGGGTCTGCGGCATGACCGCGGCCCCGCCCAGGCCCATCGCGGCCCGGGCCAGGATCAGCTGATCGGGTGACCGCGAATAGGCCGAGAGCAGTGATGCGATGCCGAACAGCGCCAGCCCGATGATGAGCATGCGCTTGCGGCCGATCTTGTCACCGACGACGCCGAACGTGAAGAGCAGCCCGGCGAAGAACAGCGTGTAGGAGTTGATGGCCCATTCGAGCTGGCTCTGGCTCGCGCCGAGGCCCCCGTGCGGCTCGGCGATAGTCTTCAGCGCGACGTTCAGGACCGTGTTGTCGATGACGATGGCGAGCAGTCCGACAATCAGCACGCTGAGGATCAGCCAGCGCCGACGGGAGATGGTCTGCGTGTCCATGTGTTCCTTCCGGATCACTTGCGGTGCTGGCCCGGGATGAACCTCAGGGCCAGCGAAACGTTTGTGCGCGGAACCCGGGAAGGTGCTACCCCTGCTGGGTGTTGCCCTAGTCAGCACGCCCGGATACCGCAGTCATCGATACGGAACGGTCTCGTATCGGAATCTATTTCCGGGGTACCCGACAAGCGCTTGTGATCCAGGTCACATCGGGAAGTGTGGCGCGACGTCGGCCAGCCGTAGCAGGCGCGTATCCGGGTCGACCACGAGTGTGAGCGTCAGCGTGCCGTGTACCCCGGCCAGCTCGACGGCGGCCGAGACGAACCCGTCGCCCGCCTGGCAGGCGCCGACACGGCACTGGCCGGCCCAGACGGCGGCCATCCGCAGGCGCCGGGCCAGCTGGCCGGTGTCCACCGTGTCGGCGACACCGATGGCGGCGGGCCAGTCACGGTCGGTGCCGTTCAGCCAGGCGAGCACGGCGTCCAGCACCTCGGCGAGCGGCGAGCCCGCAGCGGGCGGGACGGCCAGCGCGAGCGATTGAACCCGGGGCGGGCGTTCGGGGGTGAGCTGGATCTGCACCTGGACCACGCCGCGCTCCCCCGCAAGCCACCACCGGCAGTGCGCGGGCGTGTCGAATTCGGCCGGCCGCGCGGTGGCGAGGAAATCCCCGATCCGCTCGCGGACCAGGGCGATCCGGTGCTGCCGTTCGGCGAACGGGGCATCGGCCGCCACGTTGGGTGAGAACAGGCGTGTCGCGGTGGCATCGTCCCAGGATCGCAGCAGCCGATCGACTGTCTCCCGCGCGGCCAGCGTCTCCGGCCACGGACCGGACTCCGCCGGGGACAGGGCCACGCCGTACCCGCAGGGCGGGGGTTCGCGGCGTCGCAGTGCCGTCTCAAGCAGCCGGGCCGCCAGCGGCGACATCGCGGCGTAGGTGCTGTTGCCGAGCGCGATCACGCCGGTCCGGCTGGCCGGATGCCAGCACATGTTGCTGCCGAACCCCGGGTACCCGCCGCTGTGGCTGACGATCCGGCCAAGCACCGGGTGCTCGGCCACGAACAGCCCGAAGCCGTAGGCCCCGGGCGGCGTGGTGGCTCCGTTCCCGGGAAAGCCCGGCGCGGAGTCCCAGCCAGTCATGACCTGGGACAGCTGCATTTCCCTGCGGGTGGCCCGGTGGACCGGATGCGGGCCGCCGGCCTGCAGGGGGTCGCCGGCCCGCGGCAGACCGCCGGGCGGGAACGCGGCGGCGAAGCCCGCCACCCAGCGGGCCAGGTCCTGCACGCAGCTGAAGATGCCACCCATCGGGGCGAACGCACCGCACCGTTCAAACGGCACCTCCGACCAGCCACCCGGCGCGCGCCGGTAGCCGCGGGCCAGGCCGCCAGGCTCCGGCTCGACGTCCTCGGCCGCATAGCCGGTCCTGGTCATGCCGAGCGGGCCCAGCAGGCGGTCGCGGATGTAATCCGGGTAGGCGACGCCGGTGACGGCGGCGATGACCAGGCCGAGGATCGCGTACCCGAGGTTGGAGTACTCGAACCGGGTGCCGGGCGCCCAGTTGAAGCGGACGCCGCGGGCCAGAAAGGCCGCGAAATCCGCCAGCGGCAGCCCCTGCTGCCTGTCCCCCCACGGGTCGTCGGTCGGGAACCCGGCGGTCATGGTCAGCAGGTGCCTGATGGAGATCGGAGCGGCGTCCGGGCTCACCGGCGCCCAGTCACGCAGCTCGGGCACGTAGAGGGCGGCCGGGTCGTCCAGCCGCAGCGCGCCCTCGTCGCGCAGCGCGAGGACCGCCGACGCGGTAAAGCTTTTGGTCATCGACGCGATCCTGAAGACGGTGGCGGCGTCCGGCGCAGGCTCGCCCAGAGACCGTTCGCCGAACCCCGCCGCGTGCACGAGCTCGCCGTCGACCACGACCCCGTACGCCAGCCCAGGCTGTCCGCCACGCTGGTGATAGCTCGCCGCCAGGGTGTCCACATCCGCGAAATCGGCCATCGTCCTAGTCTTCCAGAACAGATTGGCTATACCGCTCAGCCCGGTTATCGTGCCATCATCTAAGAGTCCGGGTACGCCACAGGGGCGACACGAGACGGAGGCTGACAAAGATGTCACAGGACACGGGCGCGTTTATGGCCGCGACAGGACCGCGGACCAACACCCCCGAACCCCTTTATGGGGGGTCGAGCACCGGGCGCCGCGTCACCGTACGCGACATTGCCGCCGCGAAGGCACGCGGCGAGAGATGGCCGATGCTCACCGCCTACGACGCGCTCACCGCCGGGATCTTCGACCAGGCCGGGATCCCGGTCCTGCTGGTCGGCGACTCCGCCGCGATGGTGGTCTACGGCCACGACACCACGATCCCGGTCACCGTCGATGACCTGATCCCCCTCACCGCCGCCGTCGTACGCGGCACCCATCGGGCCCTGGTGGTGGCGGACCTGCCGTTCGGCTCCTACCAGGCCTCCCCCGACGCGGCGCTGCACGCCGCCACCCGGTTCCTGAAGGAGACCGGCGCGCACGCGGTCAAGCTCGAAGGCGGCCAGCGGGTCGCCCATCAGGTCGAGGAGCTGGTGGCGGCCGGCATCCCGGTCATGGCCCACCTCGGCCTGACCCCCCAGTCGGTCAATGCCTTCGGCGGCTACCGGGTGCAAGGACGCGGCGAGGACGGCGAGCAGCTGCTGCACGACGCCAAGGTGCTGCAGGCGGCCGGCGCGTTCGCCGTGGTGCTCGAGTGCGTGCCCGCTCCCCTGGCGGCCCAGGTCACCGGCGCCCTGACCATCCCGACGATCGGCATCGGGGCCGGCTCAGCCTGCGACGCGCAGGTCCTGGTCTGGCAGGACATGGCGGGCCTGTCCCCCCGGGTGGCCAAGTTCGTCAAGCGGTACGCCGACCTGACCACCATCCTGCACGACGCCGCCACCGCCTTCGCCGCCGACGTCACCAGCGGCGCGTTCCCGGCCGAAGAGCACTCCTACAAGTAGCGGCCCGACCCGCCTGGTTAGGGCACCGTGACGGGCTGGATGACGACGGGGCCGAGGGTGGGGTCGAGTTCGGTGGCCTGGGAGACGCCGACCGGGGTGATCACGTCCATGGCCTTCGGCACGGTGGTGGGGTCGACCAAGCAGATCGGCGCGTTGTTACCCGATGCGCAGACCCCGAACGTATAGGCGCCCGGCGTGGCCGTGAAGGCCCGGGCCAGGTCGGGGCTGAAACCGTCCTGGCCGGTCAGCACCACGCTGAAGCCCCAGCCTGATGTCGGGGTGCCGAACTGTGCCTCGGGCAGCGCGACCGTGATCGTCTTGTCGGCCTGCACTGCCAGCGCGGACGCGGTGCCCACCGAGTTACCCGCGGCGTTCACCCACACCGGCGACGCGAACCCCTGGACCTCGACCCGCTGGCTCCAGGCTCCGGACGACGCGATGGTGTAGTTGCGGGAGGCGTACGCGGCCTGGGTGGAGGTGCTCGAGGCGCCCGGCACGTGCACGTAGAAGTCGAGCAGCTGCGCCCCGTCGAGCGCCCCGAACGTCGGGACCAGGTTGGCCAGCGTGACCCGGAGGTAGGCGTCGGTGCCGTCGCTCAGGACCTGGAACCGGGTCAGGTCGAACGACCCGGCCACGAAGGCGGAGTTGGTCGGGTACTGGTAGGTGCCAGGCCCGTTGTCGTCGCCGGTGGGGTCGGTCACGTCGAGCACGGTGCTGCCACCGCCCTCGGCGCTCACCGTGACCTGGGCGTAGCCGGTGCTCCGGCCGCCGGGCGCGGTGGCGGTCACGGTGATCGCGTTGGTGCCGAAACCGACCGGCACGCTCGCCGAGAAGGACCCGTCGGACCCCGCGGTGGTGCTGATCACGGTGACGGCCTCGCTGGTCGTGGTGTCATCCGCCTCGATCGACACCGCTGAGC
>JBEKKH010000648.1:0-4659 GCA_050010815.1 Streptosporangiaceae bacterium
TCCTCGCTGCTGACCGGAGACCCGGCTGACATCCGGCTGGAACTTGACACGCACTTCTTCGGCACCCTGGCCGTGATCCGGGCCTTCGCCCCGCAGCTGGCCGCGCAGCAGAGCAGCGCGGTGCTGAACATCTTGTCCGCGCTGTCCTGGGTGACCTTCCCGAACACCGGGGCGTACTGCGCGGCCAAGTCAGCGGAATGGTCGCTGACCAACGCCCTGCGCCTGGAGCTCGCGCCGCAGGGCACCCGGGTCAGCGCGCTGCACGTCGGCTACATGGACACCGACATGACCAAGGGCATCGACGCCCCCAAGTCCGACCCGGCGATCATCGCCAAGCTGGCCATCGACGGCATTGCGGCGGGCGACGCGGAAATCATCGCCGACGAGGTCAGCCGGCGGGTCCAGGCCGGGCTGTCGTCCGGCGTCGCCGCCCTCTACCCGCAGGTCGCCTAGGAGCTGGCGGACGCGGGTGATCGGGGGAAGACTGAGGGGGCCGCACGGGCGGCGCCGTGGGGAGGATGCGTGGATGTGACCCGGGAGACCGCGGCCAGGGACATCGCGGGCAAGATGGCCGCCGCGGCGGCGGCCTGGCTGGACGCGCTGGATCCGGCGCAGCGGGCGGCGGCGGCGGGCGCCCCGCCCAGCCCGGACCCTGAGCCTGATGCCGAGCGCAGGCGCTGGTTCTATACCCCGACCGACCACGGCGGGCTGCCGCTGAACGCCCAGCGGCCGGCTCAGCAGCGGCTGGCCCACCAGCTCGTGGCCAGCGGGCTTTCCGAGGCCGGGTACGTGACCGTGGCCACCATCGTCGGGCTGGACAACGTCCTGGATCTCCTCGAGGGCTGGAGCGTCGGCTGGGGCCGCGAACGGGGGCGTGATCCTGGGCTTTATTACCTGACGGTGTTCGGCGAGCCCGGCGGCGCGGCGCCGTGGGGCTGGCGGTTCGGCGGCCACCACGTCTCGCTGAACAATGTCATCAGCGATGGCCTGGTCCGCTCGACCACGCCGTGCTTCCTGGGCGCCGATCCGGCGGTCTCGCCGCTGCTGGGACCCATCCCGCTGCGCCCGCTGGCCGGAGCCGAGGACCTGGCCCGTGAGCTGGTCCACTCGCTGGACCGCGGCCAGGCCGAGGTGGCCATCCTGCTCGACCGGGCGCCCGGGGACATCGTCGGCGGCAACCGGCCGCGGCTGGCGGAGGGCGACCAGGTGATGGCCCTCGGCGAAGTGTGGCGCGGCCGGTTCACCGAGCCGGCGCTGGCGCAGCGTCTCGCCGAGATGGAAGCCGATGCCGAACGAGCCTGTGGTTACAGCGCCAGTGACCATCGGCGCCTCGAGCTGACCGGCGCCCCGAAGGGCCTGGCGGCCGCCGGAATGGACGCCGGGCAGCGTGACCTGCTGCGCGTGTTGCTGGCCACCTACCTGGGCCGGATTCCGGACGGCCTGGCGCCGGGTTACGCCGCCGACGCCGCGCTCGACGCGGTTCACCTGGCCTGGGCCGGGCCCACGGGCCCGGGTGAGCCGCTTTACTACCGGCTTCAGGGGCCGCGGCTGCTCATCGAGTACGACAACACCCAGCGGCACGCCAACCACGCGCATTCGGTGTGGCGCGACCCGGTGGCCGACTTCGGCTACGATGCCCTCGGCGCGCACCTGGCGGCCTACCACCGCTGACCCAGGAGGGTGAGCCACCATGAGGGTCGACCCGCTGACGGGCGCGTATGTGGTGGTCACCCCGGGGCGGCAGCAGCGTCCGGTCCGGCCCGGTGGGCGGTGCCCGTTCTGCCCGGGCGGCCTCGAGGCTCCCGAGCCCTACGACGTCCGGCACTTCCCGAACCGCTGGCCCGCCCTGCCCCACGGGTGCCACGACGTCATCCTGCACAGCCCGGATCACCAGGCGTCCTTCCCGGTCCTGGGCGAGGAACAGGCGGCCCGGGTGGTGGACCTGTGGTCGGCGCGCACCGCCGCGTTCGGCGCACGCGACGACGTCGCGTACGTGTTCGTGTTCGAGAACCGCGGACGGCAGATCGGGGCCACGATCGATCATCCGCACAGCCAGATCATGGCCTTCACCATGGTCCCGCCCGTGGTAGCGGCCGAGCTTGCGGCGGGCAAGTGCGAGCTGTGCCAGGGCACCGACGAGGAGCTTGTGGTGATCCGCCGGTCCGGCTGGCAGGTGGCGGTGCCGTGGGCGCCCTCGTGGCCGTACGAGATGCTGCTCTCCCCCGCCGGCCACGTTCCCGATCTCCCCGCGGCGGGCCCGGAGCTGCGGGCCGGGCTGGGCGCGGTGCTGGTGGAGGCGCTGAGGAGGATGGAACGGCGGCTGGGGCGCTGCCGTTCGCACTCGGGGCCGGGGTTTACGCGGCGGCTTCGCGCCGCTCCGACGGGTTGCTCGCGCTGACTTCCCGGCAGGCGGCCGACGAACGCAGGACCGTTCTGCCTATTGACGGTTTGGAGCCGGGGGTGGTCGGCGGGTGGGCGGCGTATCCGGCGGGGGTGGCCTGGGCGCTGCGCGAGGCGGGGTACCTGTCCGGCGGGGCGGACGTGGCGATCGACGCCGACCTGCCCGCGGGGGCCGGGCTTTCGTCCTCGGCGGCGCTTGAGTGCGCGGTGGCGCTGGCGCTGACCGGGCTTTACGGGGCGACGGTGCCTCGGCGGGAGCTGGCGGCGCTGGCGCGGCGGGCGGAGAACGAGTTTTGCGGCGTGCCCTCGGGGATGATGGACCAGCTGGTGGCGCTGCTGGGGCGGGCCGGGCACGCGCTGCTGCTCGACTGCCGGGCGGGGACGGCGGAATTGGTGCCGTTCGCCCCGGGCTCGGCCGGGCTGACCGCGTCGCACTATTCGCTCCGCGATCGGTTCGGGGTGTCCTGGCCGGAAGCGGACGAGGCGGTGGCGGCGGTCATCGAGGCGGGTGGCGTGGGGGCGCGGATGACGGGCGGAGGGTTCGGCGGGTGCGTGGTCGCGCTCGTGCCCGCGGACCGGGTGGCGGAGGTTCGCGGCGCGGTGACCGAGCGCTTCGCCCGGCACCGCTGGGCCGCCCCGGGCTACCTCGACGGGGTGCCGTCTGACGGCGGCCGGCGGCTCGGCTGAGGGGCGAGTGTGTCGCCGTGGGCCATCAGGTGCGCGGCGGCGAGCGCCAGCCACGGGCGCCAGTTGGCGGCCGGTGCGCGCAGGCCGAAGTGGGTCAGGGCCGCCCGCAGTGACGGATCGGCGGACGGGAACGCGTCGCGCTGCCCGAGCCGGAAGGCGATGTCGTCGCTCACCCCGGGTACCTCGTGGCCGGCCGCGAGTGCCGCTATGGCGCTGGCTTCGGCCGGGCCGAACCCGACCGGTGCGAGGCTGGCCGGTGTCACCGTCGCGGGGTCGGGAAACGTATGGGTGAGGCCTGCTGGCAGGCCAGGCACCGGGGTGCCCAGCCGGGTGACGAAGGCCCCGAGCAGGGCCGGCTGGCCGGACAGGATCACCGAGACTCCCACCTCGAAGGGGCTCCAGGCCCCCGGCACGGCCAGGCCGGGACGTTTGGCCACCAGGGGGCCGAGCACCGGGTCGCCGCTGAGCGCGGCGACCCCGGCGGAGTAATCGCGCTCGGCGCCGAGCAGCAGCCCGGCCCGGTCCACCACGTGGATCAGGCCCTCCCAGTAGGGCAGGTGAGCGCGCAGCAGCAGGCAGTCCCCGCGGTCTGGGGAGACCTCAAGCAGGCCGGGCGCGCCCGCCATGGTGATGGTCCGCCGGTAGGTGTCGCCATCGACCGCCTCGACCCCCGGCACCAGGCGCGCGGCCAGGAAGGCCCGCATCGCGTCCCAGTCGTAGCCGGGCACGACAGGTAGCCGCAGGGTCAGGCCGCCGTCGGCGGCGAGCCGGTCGGCGCGGTGCCTGCGACGGCGCAGGTCGGTCGGCGGCGCGCGGAACACCTCCCGCATGGTCCGGTTGAACTGGCGCAGGCTGCCGAACCCGGCGGCGAAAGCGATGTCGACCACGGTGAGGTCGGTGTCGTCGAGGAGCCGCCGGGCGAAGTGCGCGCGCCGGGACCGGGCCAGCTGGTCCGGGCTCATCCCCAGGTGCGCCAGGAACAGCCGGCGCAGGTGCCGCGCCGACACGCCGATCCGGGCCGCGAGCATCGCCTCGGTGCCACCGTCGTCCAGGATGCCCCCGATGATCTGCTGGACCGCCTCGCAGACGAGCTCGGGTGCGCTGGTGGTGACGGGTCCGGCGACCCGGTAGGGACGGCAGCGGTAGCACGCCCGGAAGCCCGCGGCTTCGGCCGCGGCCGGATGGTCGAAGGTCCGGACGTTGCGCGCCAGCGGCTTCGCCGCGCACCCTGGCCGGCAGTAGATGCCGGTGGTGACGACGGCGGAGTACGTGGTCATGACCCTAGGTATACGGCAGGGGCCGACGCTTCACCGGCCGGATCCGGACACGATCCTGCGCGTCTTTCCTGGCCGGATCCGGCCGGACCCGGCGGGCCCGGCCGGGGATCGTTATGGGCGTACCCAATGTTTCGTGAAAGGAAGTTCACCATGCTGGTGAAGGTGTTTCCCATCAAGCTCAAGGACGGCCTGCAGGACAAGGTCGAGGCGATCGTGCAGGAATTCGCGCCGAAGGGGCCAGGGACCGAGGACGGCACCTTGTCGTTCCGGGTGTACCGGGATCCGGCGAAACCGG
>JBEKKH010000649.1:0-4658 GCA_050010815.1 Streptosporangiaceae bacterium
CAGGCGGCCGCCCGCCGTGTCACCACGTCCAACGAGGACGAGGGCTTCGCCAACGCGGTAGAGCGGTTCGTTCTGCCCTGAATCTCACCACGGGCGTCGAGCAGAGTTGGCTCGTCTCAGCCTGGACGCTGCGCGAGGTGGCCGCTGCCTCGCTCGCTGTCAGAGCTGAATCGTCACCTCGATGGTCAACCGGCAGGCAGTCCGGGCGGTTTCGGAGTTGGCGCGCCCCGCTCTCTCGTGCTCGCCGCCGTTCCTGCTGCTCGGCGTTCACCTCCCGCCATCGCGCCGCGGGTCAGCGACGAGAACAGCATCTGACCTGGCGGCGCGGAGCTCCCCTCCGCGAGCGGATTCGGCCATGTCCGCTCCGCCGGTGCCGTCCAGCCGGTGCAGGCGGCCTCTCCGGCGACGCAGCCCCGCCGGCCAGCGCCTCCCCTGGCAGGGCCGCCAGGCTCCCGGCGATGGTCGTGTCCGCACGCCCCGGAACGTGCCTGTCCCGCTGATATGATCCATCCGGGTTAGGGGGTGATGACGCAGATGACCGGAAACGACCCAAGGCCGGGCGGCATAGACACGACGACGCCGAACGTCGCCAGGATCTATGACTACCTGCTGGGCGGCAAGGACAATTTCGCCGTCGACCGCGCGGCCGCCGCGCAGCTTATCGGCTCGATCCCAGACGTCGAGGCGATAGTCCGTGACGGCCGGGCGTTTCTCGACCGGGCGGTGCGGTACCTCACCGCCGGGGCAGGCGTCCGGCAGTTCGTCGACCTCGGCTCTGGCCTGCCTACGCGGTTGAACGTCCACGAGCTGGCACAGCAGGGAGCGCCGGACACGCGCGTGGTCTATGTCGACAACGACCCTGTGGTGGCATCGCATGGCGAGGCACTGCTCGCATTCCGCGACCGGGTCATCATGGTGCAGGCCGACCTTCGCAAGCCGGCCTCGATCATGCATCACCCGGACGTTCTCGGCCTGCTTGACCTGGCGCAGCCGGTGGCGCTTTTGTGCACGAGCTCCTTGCATTTCGTACCCGACGAGGCGGGACCGCATCAGATTATCGCGGAGTACCGTGACTACCTGGCGTCAGGAAGCTACCTAGCCATCACCCATGCCAACGTCGTCGCGGCGGAAGAAGATCCCAACGGCGACGTCAGCAGTGCGACCAGCGTTTACAGCCGGGCATCGGCCCAGCTGCATGCCCGGTCACTGCCGGAGATCCGGCGATTCTTCGACGGCTTCGATCTCATCGACCCCGGGCTCGTCTGGATGCCGGAATGGCGGCCCGATCCCGGCACCACGCCATTTGGCCGCGTGCGATCGCTACGCGCCGGCGTCGGCCGCAAGCCTTGACCACACCGGGTGCTTTGCCGCGCGGCGGCGATTCGCGAACGCACGGGCCACTAACGAAAGCACCCGTGCCGGTCTATTTGACATCTCCGCGCCCTGCCGAGCGTGCGTGGTCCCAGCCGGCCTCCGCGCCCGCGACCCAGGTCGGGAGGTACTCTCGGAGTGGGGTGAGGTGTCATGTCTGGTGTACCGAAGTTGTCCCGCCGGGGCCGCTGGGCCGTTCCGGTCGGCGCGCTCGTCGTGACCGGCGCGGTGATGGCCGGCTCGCTGATGTCCGGGGCGCAGGCCGCGCCCTCGCTGCCGGCCCGTACGCCGGCTCAGCTGCTGGCGGCGGTCGGGCAGGACCAGGGGCCCGCGCTGTACGGCTCGGTGCTCGAGACGGCGTCGCTCGGCCTGCCGAGCCTGCCGGGTAACAGCAGCAACCCGACCTCGATTACCTCGCTGCTCACCGGATCGCACACGGTCAACGTCTGGTACGCGAGCCCGGAACGCTACCGGCTGGCGCTCCCGGCGTCGCTGAGCGAGACGGACGTGATCAGGAACGGCAGCACGGTATGGCTGTGGCAGAGCACGGCCAATGCGGTCACCGAGATCTCGGTCCCGGCCGACAAAGCCAAGTACAAGCCCACACCGATGACCACCCCGGCCCTGACCCCGCAGCAGGCGGCCAACCAGGTCCTCGCGGCGGTCGGGCCGACCACCGCGGTGAGCGTCGACAGCAACGTGGTGGTGGCCGGGCAAGCAGCTTACGAGCTCGTGGTCGCGCCGAAGGACGCCAGGTCGCTCGTCGGCCAGATCCGGATCGCCGTCGACGGCCACAACGGCGTGCCGTTGCGGGTGCAGGTCTTTGCCCGCGGCGCGTCTAACCCGGCGATTTCGGTAGGGTTCACCTCCGTCACGTTCGCCACACCCGCCCCCGCCGACACCAGCTTCACCCCACCCGCGGACGCCAAGATCACCAAGGAGAACCCCGGCCAGGAACCAAAGCCGGGCGGCCAGCCGAACGAGACGGGCATCACCACGATCGGGTCCGGCTGGCTGGCCGTCCTTGACCTGCCGTCCTCCGCGCTGACCGCCGGATCTGCCGGACCGCGCCCGGGCCCACCGAACGTCCCCATGAACGGCGCATCCGGCGAGAGCGCCGCCGCGCTGCGCGCGCTGATCGGGTCGGCCACCGTCGAGCACGGCGCCTGGGGCACCGGCCGGCTGCTGCGCACCAGCCTGATCTCGGTGCTGATCACCGACAGCGGCAGCACGTTCGTCGGTGCGGTCCAGCCCAGCGTCCTGTACGCCGCCGCGCTCAAGGCCGCGACGGGGTCCGCGACCGCGACGGGGTCCGCGACCGCGTCGCGCCCCGCCTCCTGACCCGCCCCGCCATGACCGGGGATCTCGACCACCGGGCCGACCCGCCCCGCCATGACCGGGATCTGGATCACCGGGCCGACCCCTTGACCGCGATCTCGACCACCGGGCTGACCAAGCGGTTCCGCGGCGGCCAGCTGGCGGTTGACCGTATCGACCTGGCCGTGCCCAGCGGCTCGGTTTACGGCTTTCTTGGTCCGAACGGCTCTGGCAAGACGACCACGATCAGGATGCTGCTCGGCCTGGCTTTCCCTACCGGGGGCAGCGCGGCCCTGCTGGGCGTGAGCATGCCCGACGGAGCGACCAGGGTGCTGCACCGGGTCGGCTCGCTGGTCGAGGGACCGGCCTTCTACCCGTTCCTGTCCGGCCTGGACAACCTGGCCAGGTACGACGCCGCGGACCGCAGCGCCGACCCCCGGACGGCGCGGACCCGGATCGATACCGCGCTTGACCGGGTGGGTCTGCTTATCGCCGCGAAGAAGCGGTACCGGCATTACTCGCTCGGCATGAAGCAGCGGCTGGCCATCGCGGCCGGCCTGCTCCAGCCGCGTGAGCTGATCATCCTGGACGAGCCGACCAATGGTCTCGATCCCCAGGGCACCCGGGAGGTGCGGACGCTGATCAGGCAGATCGCTGCCGACGGCACCACCGTGTTCGTGTCCTCGCATCTGCTCGCCGAGGTCGAGCAGATCTGCACGCACGTCGGGGTCATGCGCTCCGGCCGGCTGGTGTTCCAGGGCTCGCTGCCCGAACTGCGCCGGACCGGGTCCGCCCGGGTCACGATCCAGACCGCCGATCCGGAGGATGCGCTCAAGGTGCTCACCAGCCTCGGTCTCCCCGACCCGAAGTCCACCCCGGCCGAGACCTCAGGAACCGACGCCTCAGGAACCGACGCCTCAGGAACCGACGCCTCAGGAACCGAGGCCTCACGAACTGCGGCGGGCCCGGCCATCGCCGAGGTATCGGCAGTGCTCGGCCAGGCCGTACCCGAGCGTGTCTGCGCCGAACTCGTCCAGGCCGGAGTCGGGGTCCGCGGGTTCGCGGTCACCTCACCGAGCCTGGAGGACCTGTTCGTCGGCCTGACGGGCGAGGGCTTCGATGTCAGCGCTTAGGTTTTTCCGCTCCGAGCTACGGCTCGTCTTCCGGCGCCGGCGAAACCTGCTGCTGCTTGCGGTGGCGGCCATCTTCCCGCTCGTCATCGGCATCGCCTTGCGCCTGGCGGCGCCCCATCCAGGCGGCGGAGGCGGTGGAGGCGGAGGCGGCGGCGGCGAAGGCGGGGCCGCGTTCTTCAACCAGCTGGCCGGCAACGGCATCTTCCTCAGCTTCATCGCGCTGAGCACCCTGCTCATCCTGGTGCTGCCGGTGGTGGTCGCGGTGGTGGCCGGCGACTCGGTGGCCGGCGAGGCCGGCTACGGAACGCTGCGCTACCTGCTCGCGGTGCCCGCCGGCCGCACCCGGCTGCTCGCGGTGAAGTTCGGCGCGATCGTGACGTTCGGGTTGTGCGCGACGTTCATCGTGTCGGCGGTGGCCCTGGCGGCCGGCGCCGCGCTGTTCCCGGTCGGGCCGGTCACCCTGCTGTCGGGGACCACGGTCTCGCTGCCGGACGGCCTGCTCCGGCTGCTGTTCGTCACCTTGTACGTGGCGGTCGCGATGGCGGCGCTCGGCGCGATCGGGCTGGCCGTCTCGACCCTGACCGAACACGCCATCGGAGCCATCGCCACCATCATGATCCTCGTAGTGGCCAGCGAGGTGGTCGACAACGTGCCGCAGCTCGCGGCGGCCGGCCCGTACCTGCCGACCCACTGGTGGCTGTCCTTCGACGCCCTGCTCCGGGTGCCCGTCGACACCTCCACCCTGCTCCGCGGCCTGCTGTCGTTCGCGGTGTACGCGCTGCTGTTCGGCTCCATCGCCTGGGCCCGCTTCACCTCCGCCGACGTCACCAGCTGACC
>JBEKKH010000650.1:0-4656 GCA_050010815.1 Streptosporangiaceae bacterium
TGACCTTCCGCGGCGAGACGCTCGTGGCCCGCGCCGGGGAGACCATCAACGTGCCGGCCAACGCCCCGCACGCGTTCACCAACGCCGCAGACACGCCGTCGCGGTTGCTGTGCATGTGCGCGCCGTCGGGGCAGGAGGAGTTCTTCACCCTGGTCGGCCAGCCCGTCGCTACCCGGACCGAGGCGCCGCCGCCGCTCGATGCCAGCGCGCGGGCGGCCTTCATCGCCAAGTCGAAGGCGCTCACCCCCGAGTACAAGACCGAGCTGCTTCCGCCGCCCGGCGCGAAGTAAGGACGAGTGCCGAGATGACCTTCACGCTGGACGCTCAGGTGGCCGCAGTTCTCGCCGCAGCGTTCGAACGCAGCGGTCCGCCGCCAGCGCCGCCGGTCGGTGACGTCGCCAGCCGCCGTGTCGCGCTCGACGCCATGCTGGGGTACTTCAACAACGAAGCGCAGCCGGTCGCCGACAAAGTCGACATCTCCGACCACAGTGTGGTCACGCCTGACGGGGCCGCGCTGCTCGCGCGGTGGTACTGCCAGCCGTCGGACGACAGCAGGGCGGCGGTGCTGTACTTGCACGGCGGCGGGATGATAGTCGGCTCGGTAGCGATCTTCGACGGGCCAGTCTCCCGGTATGTGGCCCGCACCGGCGTCTCGATGCTCTCCCTGGAGTACCGGCTCGCACCAGAACATCCTCATCCCACTCCGGTCGAGGACGCCTACGCCGGGTTGGTCTGGCTCACCGCCCACGCGGCTGAGCTCGGCATCGACCCCGGTCGCATCGCGGTCATGGGCGACAGCGCCGGCGGCGGGCTCGCTGCCGGCGTCGCGATCTTGAGTCGTGACCGGAAAGGCCCGGCCGTGGCGCGGCAGCTGCTCATCTACCCGATGCTCGACGACCGGACGATGACGCCCGACCCGTACATCGCGCCGCTCGCCGGGTGGTCCTATGACGACAATGCCACGGCCTGGAACGCCTTGCTGGGACCGGGACACGAGCACCGCGAGGTCGACCCGCCGGCCGCGCCGGGACGGCTTGCGGACGCGGCCGGCCTGCCGCCCGCCTACATCGAGGTGGGGCAGCTGGACATCTTCCGCGACGAGGACATCCGTTACGCGCTCACGCTCAGCCGGGCGGGCGTGCCGGTCGAGTTGCACCTGCACCCCGGCGTGCCCCATGAGTACGACGCCATCGCCTTCGAGGCCGACGTGTCGCACCGTGCGCAAAGCGACCGCGAACGCGTGCTGCGGAGCTTGTGACGCCGGGTAGCCGTGAAACGCCTTCAGGACATTCCGGCGCGACTCGCCGCCACGACAAACTGAGTGACGACGATCATGAACATCAGCGGACTACGGCGTATCCTGCCGAACTTGTTTCACCAGGTCGCGCCTGAAATCACCTCTGGCTACCAACGAGTGGTACTACGCTTACAAGTGAGGGTTGTTAGCTCAAACCCAGTTGCGCGCCACCAGGTCTGGTCATCCTCAGCATCCTGAGCTGGGCGTAACGTGATGGGCCTTGCTGGCATCCGCATTCGACTGGGTGTGCGAGCTTCAGTCGTCAGAGAGCCGCTGCTTTTGGGAGGAGGTGAATTCCTGGACGTGAGATGGTCGCACGATATTGAAGTGGCGCTGGTCCAGTGTGGCTATTTCAGTGATCTGCGGGCGTTCCGCGATGGCGATCACGGCGGCATCGACGATGCCGAGTGGGAGGTCGCTGTAGGTCTCGACAAGCCCGGCCATGCGCTGGATGTCCTGGTCCTCTACTTCAGCGATGTGGAAGCCGTCGCCGCCGAACGACCTCAGGAAAGCGACCTCGGCCGGCGGTCCCACTCGGGACTGAAGCAGGTATCCGATTTCTCCCAGCACCGGAAACGGCACCAGCAGGGGTCCCTCGGCCTGGCGCAGCAACTTCAAGCAGGCCTGATGGGCGTGATCTTTGACGTTGCCTGCGGCCAGCAGGACTCCGGTGTCGCACAGCAGCATGTCAGCGGCCGAGTTCGGCGCTGAGGATCTCCTCAGCCCGCTCCGCCAGGTCAGGATCGGCCTCAAACGACGCGAAGAACGGCAGGTCCCGACCCTGCCCGCCATGCTCCGCCACCCGGTCGCGGATCAGCTTGAGGGCAGGCCTGAGCTCATCCTCCCGAAGCTGATCCACTAGCTGATGAAGTTCCTGGCGCATCGCGCTCATGCATCCATTCTACGATCCGTGGATGCCGACGCCGTTCCACGCCGCGAGTCACGGATCGAGGGCTTCGATGAGGAGCCAAACGGGGAGCCAACACAGGCAGCCATCGAGCGACGCAGGCCGACGCCCAGCGACAGTCGGTGCAGCTAGATGCCTCTTCAGGCTACGTCAGACGACGTCCCGCGACGGCAAAATTGCGCCTTACAAGCGAGGGGTCACTGGTTCGAAACCTGTTGCGCCCACCACGTTTTCGCAGGTGGATGGCTTGTTGAAGAGCCAGATCAAAGAGCCGACGCACCTCAGGAGTCGGCCGTGGTGGTGCTGGTTGTGGCCCGGTGTTGCCTGAATGCGCTCACGGTTGGCTCTTTGCACGTCTCTCCGACCAGCAAATGGCGGCTGCTCCACATGGCGCGGGGCCGCTCCTGCTGGGCTATGCGCAATGGTGAGCCCGTGCGGTCGCTTGGGTCTTGGTCTATAATCTGTCTAGACATGACTAGACAGATCTCGGAGGACTCATGATGTCCCGGAGCCCAGATCACTGGCAGATTCAGGATGCTAAGCAGCGTTTCAGCGAGATGATCCGCGCGGTTGCGCAGGAGGGGCCGCAGGTCATTAGCCGTCACGGCGAGGATGTCGCGGTGGTCGTTGATATTGCCGAGTACCGCCGGCTTACTCGTCCCGCCGTGGACCTTGCCGGGATCCTGCTTGGTGGCCCGAAGATCGACAACGTTGACGCCGAGGTATTCACCGAGATCGAGGCCGAGCGTAAGGCGGACTTCGGGCGCGCGATCGATCTCCGGGCGGACTCGTGACCTACCTGCTCGACACCAATGTCCTGTCAGAGACGCGCAAGCGCCAGCCGGACACTGGTGTGACCGAATGGGTCGCCGCGACTGAGCCAGGCCGGCTTCATGTGTCGGTGCTGACTCTGGGAGAGATCGAGCAGGGCATCGCGCGCATCCGCGCCCGGGGCGATCATCAGCAGGCCGCAGGCCTCGAACGCTGGCTCCGTGAGATGGAAGTGGGGTTCGCGGACCGGATCCTGCCGGTGACACTGCCTGTGGCGTCTGCCTGGGGACGTCAGCAGCACGTACAGCCCCTGCCTGTCGTTGACGCGCTGATTGCGGCTACCGCCAGGGTAAACGGGCTGACGGTAGTCACCCGTAACGTCAAAAACTTCCAGCGATCCGGCATCCAGGTACTGAACCCCTTCGGGGATTAGCGCCATCTCACGATCAAATCGGTCAGCTGATTCGGAGCCTGAGACATGCCAAGCCTGACACCGCTTCGTCTGCGGTTCGGGGGTGATCCAAGCCCGAACTATCGCACCAGGAGGACATCACCAATTTTGGCTGTTCAGCGGGCTATGGGGATGGGTCTGGTCCTTAGTTGGCGGAACTAACGAGAGCCAAGTTAAGAATTCTCGGTACCTGGAGCACTCGGCGGGTTCTTCCTGAAGTGCCCACACCCGCCGACGCAGAGCCATTGCCGGCCACGGGTAGCTGCTGTAAAGGTCAATCTCGGATCTGTCGGCCAGAGTGCTCGTTATAGCCAGAAGCGAGGGGTCGCCGACTCGAGCCCAGTCGCGCCCGGCGAGGATTTTCATGGGTGGCTGACCTGCCGGGCAGTAAATAGTTGGTCTGAAAGTTGACTAGTGAAGGCTATACTTCAGACTATGAGCATCGCTGCCACGCCTGTCCCGTTGTCGGAGGCTAAGGCGCGCCTGTCGGAGCTGGCGCGCCGGGTTCGGCTCCAGCATGAGCGGATTACTCTGACCCGCAATGGCGAGGCCGAGGCTGTCCTGCTGTCAGTCGATGACCTCGAAGGGCTGGAGATGACCCTGGAGATCCTCGGCGACACCGAGTCAGCCGCCCGTATCTCCGAGAGCCTGGCTGCGCTCGGGCGCGGCGAGCCCGGCGCGGACCTGTCGACGGTCCGCCAGGACCTGGCCAGGCGCCGCGCTACAGGCAGGTGACTGCCTCGCCGGGGGAGCAGTACGATATCCGCTTCCAGCCCGCAGCCCGGCGGGCCATTTCCCAGCGGCTGCCCGAGACCGTGGCCGCTGCGGTCCTGGAATTCTGCGACGCCGCGCTTGCCGTCAATCAGCAGCGTGTCGGCAAGCCCCTGTTCGGCCCGCTGGCCGGTTGCCACGGAGCCCGGCGCGGAACCTACCGGATCGTGTACCGCATCGACGAAGCCACCCGCATCGTGCATGTTCTCGACATTGACCATCGCAACGATATCTACCATCGGCCGGACTCCTGACCAACGGGCTCTTCTGCCCGTGATGCTCTACGGATGTTGGTAAGCGACCAGATACGCGACTCCGAATGGAGCGTCGCAGTAGAGAACCTCCGCTTTGGCTTCGTTCGTGAGTTCTGGGTTCTGGCTGGCGATTGCGTGATGTCATTTGAAGTTGGCCCGGCAGGGTTTTCTAGTACTCCAGCCGTAGATCGTGATCTTCACAGCC
>JBEKKH010000651.1:0-4651 GCA_050010815.1 Streptosporangiaceae bacterium
TCCTTCGGCCATGGACCTGATAACACATGTTTAGCATAGTGATATCTATTTTTGCAAGGGGAACGCGGCGCCGGATGACCGTGACCGCGCCAGGGCCGGCCCGGTCCCGACGCGGGGTTGCCGGCGGCCCGCGTGATCGGTCAGAGTAACCGGGTGGACCAGCAGCGATGGGATCGCAAGTACGCGGGCATCGAGTTCGAGCCCACGCTGCCCGCGAGCCAGTTCGTCGCGGCGGAACTGGCCGGACTACCGCCCGGCCGGGCCCTTGACCTGGCCGCGGGGCACGGCCGCCACACGGTCTGGCTCGCCGAGAACGGCTGGCAGGTAACGGCCGTGGATTTTTCCCGCGTCGGCCTGGAGCAGGCGAGAAAGCTCGGCGCCGCCCGCGGTGTCCTCGGCGACCAGGTGGACTGGGTGGTCGCGGACCTGAGCGATTACCAGCCCGCCTGCGGCGCCTTCGAGCTCGTGCTCGTGGCCTACCTGCAGGTCGGCGTGACCCTGCGGGCCAGGGTGCTGGCCGGGGCCGTCACCGCGCTGGCCCCGGGTGGCACCCTGCTCGTGGTCGGGCACGACCTGGCCAACCTCACCGAGGGCGCCGGCGGGCCGCGGTACCCGGAGGTGCTTTACACCCCGGAGACGATCGCGGCCGAGCTGCGCGGACTGCGCATCCTGCGGGCCGACCGGGTTCGGCGGCCGGTAGAGCACGACGGCAGGCCGGCCACCGCGATTGACACCCTGGTCCGCGCCGAACGGCCCTGACCGCGATGCGCGCCGTCAGGACGATGCGGGGCTCGGGGTCGCCGAATCGGAGGGTGCGGGTGACACGACGGCGGAGTCAGAGGGAGACGGCGACGCGCTCTGGGACGGCGACGGAGAGGGCGATGCGCTCCCGGTGTCGGTAGGAGACGGCGACGGGGACGGCGACGCGCTTCCGGACGGGGACGGGGACGCTGACGGGGCGGCCGACTTGTCGGGTGCGGGCGACTTGCTCGGCGCGGACGACTTGCCCGGCGCGGACGACTTGCCCGGCGCGGGCGACTTACCCGGCGCGGGCGACCTGGTCGGCAGCACGGTTGCGGGCGGCGACGTGGTCAGGAACTCCGACAGCGCGGGGGTCAGGTACGCGTTCGGCGCGGGCGCGGCCGGCCGTGACGATGACAGCGGGCGCGGCGTCACCGATCCGTGCGACGCCGCGCTTGGCGTGGTCTGCACCCCTCCGGCCTGCGACTGAGCCTGCGGGGTCAGCGGCCGGGCGGGCCCGGCGCCGGTCAGGGCGAAGACCACGGCGGCCGAAGCCCCGACGAGGCCGGCGCTGAGGCAGGCCGACACGAGCCGCCGTGACAGGCGGCGGCGGTGTGCGGGCCGGGCCGCCTTGCCCTTCTCCGGCTCGTCCGGGGCGCGGCGGGCGGCCGGCGGGCCGCTCCCCGCGGCCGGGCCGGAGAGGCCGGCGGCGGCCTGATCACCTGCCGACCCGTAAATGATCGCTTCGGACAGCCAGCCCGGCGCGGGCGCGATCGCGCCCACCTGCGCGAGCAGCTCACGCGCGGTAGGCCGGTCACTCGGGTGCTTGGCCAGGCACCTCCCGACCAGCCGCCGGACCTCCTCGGGCAGCGCCGCGAGGTCGGCCGGGGAGTTGACCACCCGGTAGACCAGCGCGACGTTCGATCCGGAACCGAACGGCCCCAGGCCGGTCCCGGCGAAGGCGAGGACCGCACCCAGGCTGAACATGTCGCTGGACGGTCCGATGCCATGGCCGAGGACCTGCTCGGGAGACATGAACCCGGGCGAGCCGATCATCACGTTCGCACCGGTCTGCGCGCTGGCCTCGGCGGCGCCGGAAATCCCGAAGTCAATGACCCGTGGGCCGTCCTCCGCCAGCAGGACATTGGACGGCTTCAGGTCCCGGTGCACCACGCCCGCGGCGTGGATGGCGCTCAGGCTCTCGGCCAGACCCGCCGCCAACGCGAGCAACGTACGCGTGGGCAGCGGTCCGTGCTCCCGCACCGCCTCGAGCAGCGAGGGTCCGGCGACATAGGCAGTGGCCAGCCACGGCATCGGGCCGTCCAGCTCGGCATCGACCACGAAGGCGGTAAAAAGCCCGCCCACCTTCCGCGCCGCGGCGACCTCATCGGTGAACCGGGTCCGGAACTGAGGATCGTCAGCGAGTTCCTCGCGGATGACCTTCACGGCAATCGGCCGGCCGCCCGCCGACATGCTCAGGAACACGTGTCCCATGCCACCAGAGCCCAGCCGTCCAAGCGTCCGGTAAGGTCCGATCTCGCGAGGATCCCCCGGCTGAAGTCCCGCTACGAGCCCCATGTCCACACCCCGCATCACCACATGCTTATGTCCCCATGTACAGGACAATCTCATCTTAAGCCCTGGCCAGGCCGCTGTATACGGTCTGGCCAGGCGGACGCGGGGCCGGCCGCACGGCCCGGTAACTGATTGTCGGAAGAGGCGAGAGGATCGGGCCCGGCCGGGAGCGGCTGGTCGGCGATGAGCTTGGCCAGCCGGGACAGCGAGTCCTCGAGGTCACGGGTCGTCACCACGTCCTCGAGCGCGAGGCGGACGGAGGCGAGCTCGCGGGCGAGGAACTCGGTGTCGGCCTGGGTCCTGGCCGCCACCTCCCGGTCGCGCTCGATGTTGGCCCGGTCCCGGTCGTCCTGCCGGTTCTGCGCGAGCAGGATCAGCGGCGCGGCGTACGCGGCCTGCGTCGAAAAGGCCAGGTTGAGCAGGATAAAGGGATAGGGATCCCAGTGCTTGATCAATCCGAGGGTGTTCAGCGTGATCCAGCCGATCACGAGCACCGTCTGGCCCACCAGGAACCGGCCGGTGCCCAGGAACCGGGCGACCGCCTCCGATATCCGCCCGAACGCGTCGGCGTCGTACCTCGCCCCCATCCGGGGCGATGCGCCGCGCGGAACGGACAGATCGGCCCGCTCGCTGAGACGGGAGGAAAGCCGTGACATTTAGTCTCCCGTCCTCCGCCAGCCCGCCGGCAGCAGGTGATCAAGTACGTCATCTACGGTAACCGCGCCCAGCAGGCGCCCGGCCTCGTCGCACACCGCGACGCTGATGAGGTTGTAGGCGGCGAGCCGGGCGGCCAGCTCACGCTCGGGCAGATCGGGCCGGACGAAAACGCTCGCCTCGACGCACTCGCCGACCTCGGCCGCGGGCGGCTGGCGCAGCAGCCGCTGGAACCCGACGGTACCGAGGTAGCGGCCGGTCGGCGTGATCATCGGCGGCTCGCAGACGAATACCTGCGCGGCCGCGGTCACCGGCACCTCCGGGTCTCTGATCTGGGCCAGCACCGCCGCGACCGGCATCTCCGGGGTGAAGATCAGGGGCTGGGAGGTCATCAGGCCGCCCGCCGTGGTCGCGTCGTACAGCAGGAGCCGCCGCAGGTCCGCGGCCTGGACGGTCTCCATCGCCGCCAGCAGCCGTTCGCGCTGCTCGGGCGGCATCTCCGCGAGCAGGTCGGCCGCGTCGTCGGGCTGCATCTCCTCGACCACGTCGGCGCTGCGCTCAAGGCCGAGGCCGGCCAGCAGCCGGATCTGGTCCTGCTCGGACATTTCCTCCAGCACATCGGCCAGTTCCTCGTCGGCCAGGGCGGCGGCGATCTGGCTGCGCCGGGTCGGTGACATCCCCTCAACCGCGGCGGCCAGGTCGGCCGGCCGCATGTCGCGCAGGCTGGCCAGCTGATCCCCCAGCGGGCCCGCCTGGAAGAGCTCGGGGTCCCGGTCCCACGGCACGATCGTCGTGCCCCGGTGCAGCAGGCCACGGCCCTGGGTGACGGCGAAGGTGGAGACCTCCCAGCCGACCCGCTGCTGCTCGCAGGGAGCGATGGCGACATCGACGACGATCCCGGCCTTGGTCTGCCGGCCGTACAGGTCGGAGGCCAGGATCTCCCCGGTCCGCCGGGTGAAGCGGCGCAGGTCCACGGTTCCGCCACGCAGGTGCGCACCGTCGATGGAGATCTCCGCGATCCGGCCCAGGTTGACGAAGATGAGGCGCCGCTGCAACGTCACGACCAGCCCGAGCGCGCGGGGCGGTTCTGGCCCCGCGGCCGGCAGGATGACCACGTCGCGGATCCGGCCGATGGTCATGCCCTCGCTGTCCAGCAGCGGGCGGCCCTTCAGCCGGGACGTGAATATCTGGCGGTCGGCCATGGTCCGGCGATCTCCCCTCCCGCAGCTGCACCCCAACTGCACCATTATCGTTTCGTCCCGGGCGGAACGGACAACCGGGACAGCAGTGCTGACGGTGACTCATGTGGCGAGGTGATACCAGGCGCCTTCGTGCCTGATCGACGGTGGCGTATATTTGGCGCTGGCGATGAAGCTCGCCATAACCGTGCGGCGGCACCCGCGCTAATGGCTTCTACCCCTGTTGGTGGCAATCATGCCGTGCGGGTAGGAGGGGCCATAGTGGACGAGGTTCCGGAACCGCCTGGCCATGATCCGCGGGCCGCGCGGTGAGCGCGGCCCTGCCGATTCTCGTTATCCAGCTCCTGCAGGTGCTCACGATCGCGCTGGGCGCGCCCGGCGTCAACGGCGTGATCGCCAAGGTGGAGGCACGGCTCCAGGGGCGCCGGGGACCGCGGGTGCGGCAGCCCTACTACGACCTGGCCAAGCTGTTCCGCAAGGAG
>JBEKKH010000652.1:0-4645 GCA_050010815.1 Streptosporangiaceae bacterium
TCGCCGGGCAGGAAGCGGCCGTGGTCGTCGCGCCTGACCAGCCCGTTGCGCTCCAGTGCGAGCAGCAGCCGGGACGTGGTGGATTTGGCCAGCCCGGTGGTGGCGCTCAGCTCGGGGCACGTCATTGGATCGGCCGCGTGCACGACCTCTGAGAGCAGGCGAGCGGCCCGGTCGACGGCCTGAGTGCCGTTCTGGTTGCTCATCCCGATTCCTTTTCCTATCCGGTTCCAGCCGCTTGGTTCCACTTTATGGGACCTAGTTCTACTATGTGAATCGTACGGTCGGGTCTAATATGCGGTCAAGCTCGCGTTTCACTCCCGCAGACACCACTCGAGAGCCCGGTGAGAATCGATGTTCGTCAACACGATGCCGAGGTACGAGATCCTCTCCGCCGACTCGATCGCGGTGCTCGACCGCGGCTGGCGCCGGATCGTCTCCGACATCGGCGTCCAGTTCGCCAAGCCTGAAGCCGTCGAGCTGTTCGCCCGGGCGGGTCAGCGGGTGGACGGTGACGTGGTCAAGCTCGACCCGGAGTTCGTCCTTGAGCAGGTGGCCAAGGCGCCCCGCGAATTCGACGTGCAGGCCCGTAACCCGGCCCGCAACGTGCATATCGGCGGCGACCACATGGTGTTCAGCTCGGTGTACGGCTGCCCGTTCGTGCGGGAGGGCGACGTGCGCCGGGACGCCACCATGAACGACTTCCGCCAGCTGGCCATGCTGTCCCAGGCCTACGACGAGCTCGACTCGGCCGGCGGGGTGATCTGCGAGCCTAACGACGCCCCGCTTGACTCCCGGCACCTGGACATGATCTACGCCCTGCAGACGCTGACCGACAAGATCTACATGGGCAACGTGGTCTCCGGGCCGAACGCCGCCGACACGATCGCGATGACCGAGATCCTGTTCGGCGGGGCCGGGGAGAAGGGCAGGGCCGCGATCGAGCGCGTGCCCGCGACGATCTCGCTGATCAACTGCAACTCGCCGCTGCGCTGGGACGACCGGATGCTGGACGCCCAGTTCGAGTACTGCGCGGCCGCCCAGCCCGTCGTGCTGACACCGTTCCTGCTGATGGGGGCGATGTCCCCGGTCACCATCCCGGCCGCGCTCGTGCAGCAGCTGGCCGAGGCCCTGAGCGGCATCGCGCTGGCCCAGCTGATCCGGCCCGGCTGTCCGGTGATCTTCGGCTCGTTCCTCTCCAACATCGACATGCAGTCCGGGTCGCCCTCCTTCGGGACCCCGGAATCGGCCATCGGCCTGCTGTGCACCGGGCAGCTGGCCCGGCACTTCGGGCTACCGTTCCGCACCGGCGGCGGGCTGAACTCGAGCCAGACCGCGGATGCGCAGTCCGCCTACGAGGCGCTGATGACGCTGCTGCCGACGTTCCTGGCCGGCACCAACTTCGTCATGCACGCGGCCGGCTGGCTGGAAGGTGGCCTGGTCAGCTGCTACGAGAAGTTCATCATCGACATCGAGCTGCTGCGCCAGCTGCGGGTGGAATTCACCCCGCTTGAGATCACCGAGGCCTCGCTGGCCTTCGGCGCCCACGAAGAGGTGGGACACGGCGGCCATTTTCTCGGCGCCGAGCACACCATGGAGCGCTTCCGCGAGTGCTTTTACCGCCCGATGCTGTCCTCCACCGCCAACTTCGAGCGCTGGCTGAAGCTGGGCGGCAAGGACACCGCCGCCCGGGCCGGGGACATCTGGCGGAAGAAGCTTGATGAGTTCACCCCGCCGCCCGTCGACGACGCCATCCGCGCCGAACTCGACGAGTACGTGGTGCGCCGCCGCCGCGAACTAGGCGACTAGCCGTCATGACGATCAGCGTTTTCGACCTGTTCAAGGTGGGCATCGGCCCGTCGAGCTCGCACACGGTCGGGCCGATGAAGGCGGCCCGGATGTTCGCCGTGGGCCTGGCCGACGACGGCCTGATGCCGCAGGTGCGGGCGGTGCACGTGTCGCTGTACGGCTCGCTCGGCCTGACCGGCCCCGGGCACGGAAGCGACAAGGCGGTCCTGCTCGGGCTCGAGGGCGAGCAGCCGGCCACCGTCGACGTGGATGCGATACCCGCCCGGCTGGAGGCCATCGCTCGCCGGAAAAGCCTGCGGCTGCTCGGCGAGCACGAGATCGGTTTCACCGTGGCCGAGCACCTGGAGTTCAACCGCAGGAAAAAGCTCAGCTATCACCCGAACGGCATGCGCTTCACCGCGCACGACGAGGCGGGCGCGGTGATCAGGGAGCGCGCCTACTACTCCGTCGGCGGCGGCTTCGTCGCCGACGAGGCCGGGACCGGATCCCCGGCCGCGGATCCCCCGGCGCTGCCCTATCCGTTCACGACCGCGGCCGAGCTGCTCGCGCACACCGCGCGCAGCGGGCTTCCCATCTCCGGGATCATGCTCGAGAACGAGCAGGCGCTGGGCCGGACGGCGGCGCAGGTCCGGGCCGGCCTCGATGACCTGTGGCAGGTCATGCGGGCCTGTGTCGAGCGCGGTGGCCGTACCGACGGCATGCTCCCCGGCGGCCTGAAGGTCCAGCGCCGCGCCCCCCGGCTGTTGCGCCAGCTCACCTGCGAGCGTGACGGCGATGACCCGCTGCGGGCCATGGACTGGGTGACGCTGTATGCGCTCGCGGTCAACGAGGAGAACGCGGCCGGCGGCCGCGTCGTCACCGCACCCACCAACGGCGCCGCCGGGATCATCCCCGCGGTGCTGCACTACTACGACCGGTTCGTTCCCGGCGCATCGGCCGAAGGCGTGATCCGGTTCCTGCTGACGGCGGGCGCGATCGGTGCCTTGTTCAAGGAGAACGCCTCCATCTCCGGCGCCGAGGTCGGCTGCCAGGGCGAGGTCGGGTCGGCCTGCTCGATGGCGGCCGGAGCCCTGGCCGAGGTGCTCGGCGGAACGCCGGAGCAGGTGGAAAACGCCGCGGAAATCGGGATCGAGCACAACCTCGGGCTGACCTGCGACCCGGTCGGCGGGCTGGTCCAGGTGCCGTGCATCGAGCGGAACGCGGTCGCGTCCATGACCGCGATCAACGCGGCCCGGATCGCCCTGCGCGGGGACGGGCGCCATTTCGTCTCACTCGACAAAGCCATCGCCACCATGCGCAGCACCGGCCGCGACATGCTGGACAAGTACAAGGAGACCTCCCGTGGCGGCCTAGCCGTCAACGTCATCGAGTGCTGAGGTCCCGTCGGTTAGGCCCTCGTTGGCCGGCGGCCGGCCGCGCCCGCGCATCTTGCCCGCGTTGCCTGGCAGCCGCCCGGCCTCGGCCAGCGCCCGGCGGAGCAGGAACTCGATCTGGGCGTTCGTGCTGCGCAGCTCGTCGCGGGCCCAGCGGGCGAGGGCGTCGTGCACGGCTGGGTCGAGGCGCAGCAGAACGCCCTTGCGCTCAGCCATTACGGACCTCCGAGCCGACCGTCACTGGTAGAGCGAGCCGGTGTTGACGACCTGCTGGGTGGCCTGCTCGCTGCACAGCACGACGAGCAGGTTGGACACCATCGCCGCCTTGCGCTCCTCGTCGAGCTCGACGACCCCCTCCTGCTCAAGCTGCGTCAGGGCCAGCTTAACCATGCCGACTGCCCCCTGGACGATCACCTGCCTGGCCCCGACGACGGCCGCGGCCGCCTGCCGCCGCAGCATCGCCTGCGCGATCTCGGCCGCGTAGGACAGCCGGGTGAGCCGCGACTCGACGATCTGGACGCCGGCCGACGCCACCCGGGCCGCGATCTCGTCCGACAGGCGCGCCGTGATCTCGTCCGCGTTGGCCCGCAGCGACAGCCGGTCACCGTCCCCGACCTCGTAGGCGTAGCTGGAGGCAATGTGCCGGACGGCGGTCTCGGACTGGATGGCGACGAACTTCTCGAACGCATCGACCGCGTAGATGGCCTTGCCGGTGTCTTCGACCAGCCAGACCACCACCGCGGCGATCTCTATCGGGTTGCCGTCGGCGTCGTTGACCTTGACCATCGAGGTCTCCAGGTTCCGGATCCGGGTCGACACCCGGCGGCGGCGGGTGAACGGGTTCACCCACTGCAGCCCCGGCGAGCGGACGGTGCCCCGGTAGCGGCCGAACAGCTGGACGACGCGGGCCTCGCCGGTCACGACCGGCGTCAGGCCGTGGAAGCAGAGCTCGCCCGCGATGAGCAACAGCACGCCCAGCACGCTCAGCACGACCGCGCGGGTGCCCGAGCCGTGCAGGACAAGCAGTACGACGCCGAGGGCCACGCCGACCAGGCCCAGCACCAGGACCGGCAGGCCGGGCACGGACCAGGCCCGGTACTCGCTCACCGGCTGGGCCGGGAACTTCGGGACGGCAACGGCTGGCGCCTGTGTATTCATCGATCCTCCTGCGTTCGCGGATCTGATCTTCTCATTCCCACCGGAACAAGCGCCTGGCGATCAGGGCAAAGACCAGCGCGTAACCGGCCAGCACCAGCAGTGACTCCGCGGGCGGGACTGGCCCTGCATCGAGTCCTTGATCGCTTCCACCGCCGCGCCGAGCGGGGTGACGTTGCTGATGTCCTGGAGCACGGCCGGCATGAGCTCCCGCGACGATATTTTCGTAGGTCTTGCGGAGATGTGCGATCTCTACCGCCGCCCGCGTCTTCATGGTCCCTCCTTCGGCCATGGACCTGATAACACATGTT
>JBEKKH010000653.1:0-4639 GCA_050010815.1 Streptosporangiaceae bacterium
GCCGGCGTAGGGGGCTGTGCTCGATGGAGGGCCAGTGGATCTCCGCGTCCTGCGGCGCGGGCAGGTTCCTGACAGGAATACCCAGGACCGTAGGCCAGAATCGCCGCGGCTCGGCGGCTTTGGGCACAGCTCGCCTGGGCGCGTCTTATCGTGGCCGGTAGGCATCGCGCCGGTGCGCGACCGCCAAGACTGTGACGACCCGGGCCGGGTCATCGACTGTGCAGAGAGCACGGTAATCACCGCGCCGGGTTGACAGGACGTCCTCGAAGGGCGCGTCTAACGGGGCTTGCCCAGCCGATGCGGGTTTGCGGCCACCGGGCCGGCCAGGTGCTCATACAGCGCGGTCGCGGCGGACAACGGCAACTTGCCAAGCCGCCGCGCGGACGTTTTGGGACTTGGCATGTGGTACTGGGACGCACCGGATCCACCGCGGAGCCCGGATCCGCCGCGATAACCGGAGCGGTCCCAACTTTTTTGCTGCTGGCCTGGTCTCTGCGGCCACTGTGGTGCTGGGCAGGTCCGTACTACTTGACCGGCGAGCACGTCCACGGCGATGCCCTCTCTGTGCCGCTTGCCGTTGATCTTCTTGCCCGCGTCGTAGCCGCGGCCGGCCCGGGCGACCTCCTCGGCGGCCTTGACCGACTGGGAGTCAATGATCGCCGCGGTGGGTCCGGGCGTGCGCCCGGCCGCGATCGGCAGGCGTCGCGGAGCTGGCCGTCCCGGCATCAACAGCCAGCCGGCTACGATCTCGAAGACCCGCGATCAGCCAGGGGTATCCAGCCCTTTGCGATCGAGCGCTGCCCGGATCTGGCTGAGCCACTCTGTGCCCAGCTGGCGCCCGTTCGGGAGTTGGTCGCCTCGATCCCAGCGCCACGTTGCGATCATCGCCAGCACGAGGATCCGGCACTCGCGCAGCAAGTCTTGATTGACACCCGGATAGTGCTCGCTGACCTCTTCGGGCGCATGGGCGAGGTCGAATTCGGCAGGCCCGCGGCAACACGTCTCGAGGTCTATGAACAGCAGCCCGTTCTTCGTGGTGAGCACGTTGCCCGGGTGCGGCTCGCCGTGCAGCAGCTGCTCGGCGCCGCGGTGCTCGCCGATCACTCGTCGCAGGCTTCGCAACGTGTCGCTCAGGAGCTCCCGGTCCGCGCGGGCGAGCGCCGGGGTGCGGTCGCGGCTCGCGACGAGTTGCTGAGCCTGCTCGACTCGATCCGTGAAGTGCGGCGCAGGGATATCGAGCGTGCGCATGCCGGCATGCAGCCGCTCGAGCGCACCGGCGTAGCCGGCTGGTGAGACCTCTCGAGGTGCCGCAGGTTCGTAGTAGGTCCACAGCGTGACCACGAAGCCATCACGCTCATAGACACGTGGGTCCACTCGAGGCTCAAGAGCAGCCACCGGGCACCCGGATCCGGCGAGGCGCTGAGCAAGCTCGACTTCGAACTGTGCGACCTGGTGCGCCACCGGTGCCACCCGGGCCAGCACGTCACAAGGCAGCAGACGCACAGTAAGCTTGTTCGAGTCGTGAAGAACGATCGCGTCGTCGGCGGTCAGGTCAAGTGATGAGGCGGTCGACATGGCCGCCGCCACCGCACGCGGGACCTCTGAGGCCTGCATTTGTGGCCTAGCCTCTCTCCCTTAGGCGGCTGCCCAGAACGCGCATTTGTGAGTGGCGGTGAAATCGGTCTCTGTCTGCGGCGTGGGCGGGACCAGCGACTGTATCTGCTGGGTGACCTGGTCGAAGCGTGGCCAGACCGGGGTGCCGAACGAGGAGGGGAATCCTCGTTCGGCAAAGTGTGTCCAGTAATCCTTCATGATCGTCGCTAGCTGCTGCTGCGGCGCGGAGAGCGTTCCCGGGAAGGCCACGTCCGGCAGGTCCATAAGGTACTGGATCTCGGTCGCGTGGGCGGCGCCGTAGGGGAAACTCAATTGTGGCAGGAAATTCTCCGGCGCGTTCTCGTCGTTGAATTCGTAGGCAAATGTCGGCACGAAGTTCGACACCGCTTGATCGATGGTCAGGGCCGGGCAGGCGAATATCGCGTCGGTCCCGACCGCGCCGAGGGCCACCGCCGGGCTGGGATACGCACTCAGCGGGTACTCGGCGGCGATAGCCGCGGCCGCCGATGCGGGTACCCCGAGCGTCGAGGAGATCATGGGTTGGTAGTTCGCCGCGGTGACCGGACCGCCGCCCTCCAGTTCGCTGAGCGCGACGAAAAGCCGCCATTCGTCATGGTTCGTGCCATTGATGACCGGAACGCGGTTGAACTCGCCCGTGGTGAAGGCGGTCTTCAGCGTCTGGGGCAGGACCTCAGTGTTGATGTTCGGCGTGTAGCCGGCCGCGTCCTCGCTGGCCAGGATGGTCGATACGGGCAGGCTGCGCAGGCAGGCAGCGGTCTGGTCCTCACATCCCGCCTTCGCCGCGAACGCCTGGCCCGCTGCCTCGGCGCTGGCCAGCGATGCCTGCGTGAGGTTGTAGGAACCGCTCTCGGCGATCGCCTTGGCGAACAATCCCCGGGCCGCGGGCGACGCGACCTGCGACAGCACGGACAGGCCGCCTGCGGACTCACCGAAGATGGTCACGTTTCGCGGGTCGCCGCCGAAGCTGGCGATGTTGCGCTGCACCCAGCGCAGAGCCGCCTGCTGGTCCATCAGGCCGTAGTCGCCGGACTGGCCGTTCGCGTCGGCCAGCGCCGGCTGCGCCAGGAATCCGAGCGCGCCGAGCCGGTAGTTGATGGTGACGACGGTTACGCCATCTTCGACCAGCTTGGTGGGGCTGTAGTCATTGCTTTCGCCCGTCACCAGCGCGCCCCCGTGGATCCACACCATGACGGGGGAGCGGGCCCCCATAACACCCGCCTGCCGGTGGCTGGGGGTGAAGACGTTCAGGAACAGGCAGTCCTCCGAGGTGCTGGCCTGCCCGAAAGGTGAGGCAAGCTGCGGGCAGTGCGGCGCGAACTGGGTGGCGTCGCGCACACCTGACCAGTTGGCGGCCGGCTGCGGTGGCTGCCAGCGCAGCGCGCCGACGGGAGGGGCGGCGTAAGGGATGCCGAGGAACTCACTGACCGGCCCGATCGACTCGCCGCGAACGGCTCCGTTGGCCGTGCCGGCCACCGGGCCCCCCGGGGCCTGATACCCGCCGGTGCTCGCGCTGACGGCTGGCGCGGCGGCGACCAGGGCACCCAGGGTGACTCCGGCGACGAGCAGCCGGGTGGCCGCCCGCCCGCCGGTCCAAGTTCTCAGCATCAAATTTCCCTTCCGGGCTGGACGCCGGGTGCCGGCCTGTCCGCCGACTCGCAATGCAGAAGATCTTCAGTGCACGCTGCAACATCTAACATAGATGTTGCTACTCTGCGCGGATAGACTTGTCAACCAATGGACCACCCCACATTCTGGGCTGACTCGCCGTCTCGGCACCCGGACCATCAGCCCTCGCCAAGCCGGATTCAGACTGGGCAGACAGTGCTGCAACGACAGCTGCAGGCAGGCGCCCCAGCTCGGCGGGCCACCGCCCTGGACGCCTTCGCGCTGGCCAAGCGGCGCTTCCTGCACGGGCAACGGGTGGACATGGGCGGCTTGTCCCGTGAACTTGGTGTCAACCGGGCTACCTTGTACCGCTGGGTCGGCACTCGCGAGCAGCTCCTGGTGGAGATCCTCTGGTCGCTGGCCGAACGTACCCTGGCCGACGAGTTGAAGAGGGTCGAGGCGCAGGATTCCGCCGCCAACCGGGTCGCCCGCCTGCTCAGCAGTTTCGTCAGGATCTGCCTATCGAATCCCGGCCTGCGGCAACTGCAATGCGACGAGGGAGAGCTGGCATTCCGCCTGCTGACCCTCGCCCCGTATGGTTTCCACCCGCGGTTCGTGACGCTCGTGCACGATCTGCTGGCCGAGGACGTCACGGCAGGCAGGCTCCGCACGCCTGTGCCGCTGGAGGACCTGGCCTA
The DNA here is from genome assembly GCA_050010815.1 of Streptosporangiaceae bacterium. Classification (GTDB taxonomy): domain Bacteria; phylum Actinomycetota; class Actinomycetes; order Streptosporangiales; family Streptosporangiaceae; genus Palsa-504. Next base: position 3,939 of record JBEKKH010000653.1, read on the forward strand.
CACCGCGGTGCGAATCGTCGAGTCCTACGTCCACCGGGCCGCAATCACCGGAGATGAACCCGATGCCGACCGGGCCGCCCGCGTTCTGCATGCTCTCCTGCGCTGACCAGGAGTCAGCTGCCGAACGACCGGTGGTTCTTCGCCGCCGGTCAGGTGCGGGAGTTGCCCCATGGGTGCCGCGGGAGGGCGTCGATCCGGTCGAGAAGGCCGGCCCGCTGCGCTTCGAGTTCGTCCAGGCGGTGCTGGCGGTCGAAGAGCGGCTCGAGGTTGACGGTGCTGGTGGCCGGGATGCTGGTCCCGATGTATCCGGTGATGTTGCCCGCTGCGTCCGGCCCGATCGTCTTGGTCGTCCTGGACGGCGGGTCGGCCTTCAGGCCGCCGATGAGGAGGCGCACGGTCGCGTAAAAGTCGTACACGCCGTCGACCGCCTCCTGGGTCGTGTGGCAGATGTCCGGGAACGTCTTGTCCTTGAGCTCGACGCCGATCTCGGCGATCTCGGCCAGATCCCGGCGGCTGTCGCTGATGGTCTCGTTGTAGGCGTCCAGATCATCGTCTAGGTCGGCCGCGAGGCCGTCGCGTTCGCGGGAGACCTTGGAGCCGTCGAGGGCGAAGCCGAGGTAGGCGAGGGTCGGCAGGAGCAGGCCGGTGATGGTCGCGGCGAAGACCATCAGCGCGGCCGTGCCGAAGCTGGCGTTGCCGAG
>JBEKKH010000654.1:0-4628 GCA_050010815.1 Streptosporangiaceae bacterium
CCGCTACCAGCGCGATCATCGTGGGCCTGGTCGGCGCGCTCCTCGCGATCCTCACCATCACCGGGGTGTTCGGCGGGCACCTGACCGCCCCCGCCGGCGCGAGCTGAGCCGGGCTCACCCCGGCACAGAGCACGGCCCGCCGAGCTTGTTCTGGATGCTGACCAGGTGGGACTTGAGGGTGCGGGCGAGACGAACAGGCGTCTACTGGAGGAGCCACTTGCACGGACAGGCTCTGGTGGCGATCGCAGGAACGCGGCACAGAACCTCCATTCGGGCGCGCCGCAGGCGACTAGTGTCCGCACACCACCATGGCTGCAGATCGGCGGATATCGAGCTCTCCTTGGTCACGGTTTTCGTCACGTAGGGCGCTAGCCGATGCCTCGTTGATCAGAGTGCGTGGTTACCGTTCAGGGCTGGCGGGTGCTGCCCTTCGACGGGCCGGGTGCTGTCACGTCCGCGGCCCGGGCCGCAGCCTCGCCGGACGTGATCACGGGGAACACCTCGAAGCTCACCAGGTCGCTCCAGCGTGCGAACCATACGTCGAACAGGGCCGCGTCGCTGGTCTCCATGAGCTGGAAGCACCGGTCCATGCCGCCATCGTCCACCACCCAGCTGCCGGCGTACGCCAGCCCCTCGGGGAGCATCCTCCCGCAAGCGGCGGCCCGCTCGTAAACGGGCCGCGGCCCGGCGAGGTACCGCTCGATCACCATGTAGAGCACAAGCACCCACCCACTCCCAGTCCGCCAGCAGGCCGACGATCACAGACGATGCCCGATCCTAGGCGCTTGCACGCAGCGTCACGGCGCGTAAGAGATGGAGTTCCCTGCACGCGGGCGGGAGGCATTCCATAGCGCCGAATATGCTCCCGTAAATCCGGATTCATTCCCTGGACATGCTGGGCACCGATCAGCCCGTTCTGCGCGCCGCCGCTGTTAATCCCTGCGTCAGCTAGTGCTGCGAGACCTGCGGGTACTTGAGGCCGGTTAGGGTGCACTGGTGAAGGTCGTGATTCCTGGCGGGACGGGGCAGGTCGGTGCCGCGCTGGGGCGGGCGCTGCGGAGCGACGGGCACCAGGTCGTGGTGCTCACCCGGCAGCCGTCTGAGGAGGGGCAAGTCTCGTGGGACGGGGAGCGGCTGGGGTCGTGGGCGCGCGAGGTGGACGGCTGTGACGTCGTCATCAACCTTGCCGGGCGCAGCGTCAGCTGCCGCTACACCAAGGAGAACCTGACTGCGATGATGCGGTCGCGGGTGCTCTCGGCGCGAGTGGTGGGCCAGGCCATCGCCGCTGCGGGCCGGCGCCGCGCGCCTGGCTGCAGATGAGCACCGCGACCATCTACGCGCACACCCACGGGACTGCCAACGACGACGTCACGGGCGTGATCGGCGGCTTCGAGGAAGGCGTCCCCGGCTACTGGGCGTTCAGCGTTGACATAGCCCAGGCGTGGGAGCGCGAACTGGATGAGGCCAAGGTCCCGGCGACCCGCAAGGTCGCGCTGCGCGCCGCCATGGTGATGACCCCGGACAGGGGCGGGGTGTTCGACGTCCTGTCGCGCATGGCGCGCCTGGGGCTGGGCGGCCCGGTCGCCGGCGGCGGGCAGTACGTGTCGTGGATCCATGAAGACGACTTCACCGCCGCGGTCCGCTTCATTATTGACCAGGACATCCTGACCGGACCGGTCAACCTCGCCTCCCCCGGGCCCGTGCGGCAGCGTGATCTCATGCGGGAGCTGCGGGCCGCCTGGGGCGTCCCCGTCGGGCTTCCGGCCACCCGGTGGATGGCGGAGCTCGGCGCACTTGCCATCCGCACCGACACCGAGCTCCTGCTCAAGAGCCGGCGAGTCGTCCCCGGCCTGCTGACCGCGGCGGGATTCGAGTTCCGGCACGGCACCTGGCCGGAGGCCGCCCGTGATTTGGTCCAGCGCGCGAGAGGCCGCGACGCGGCTGGATCACACCGCAGTTGATGATTACCAGGATCAGGCAGTGCGGCTGAGCGCAGATCAGCCCGTTACGGGTCCGTCTCGAGCAGCACCCAAAGTCGCGACAGCCGCGCCAATAAGGCGGATATCGGGCACGCTCGCAAGCGTCTCGCAGCCCTGGCCGAGACCGCCGCGACGACGAGGCACGGTGGTCCCGCCGCTTGAGAGCGGGCCGACGCTAGATCGAGGCCCCCGATGAGTGCCAGATGGGTCAAGCATAGGTTACACTTATTTCAGTTGAGATGCTGGGGGTGTGATGCCACGCGAAGGTGTGCTCGGGCAGGCCACGCGGATCGATCCGGTTCCCGCCGATCATGAGGCGCTTGACAGCCTGCGCGCGCGGGAGGACCTGGGCGGCGGGGAACTGGTGCTGCGCACAGCCGACGGCACGGAGATCAGCCTGCCCTCGTCGCTGCTGCGGCTGGTTGTCAGCGCCGCCAACAACCTGGCGGCGGGTCGGTCGGTCATGACCATCCCCGCCGAGGTCATGCTCACGCCGACCGAGGCGGCCGAACTGCTGGGCCTGTCCCGCCCGTTCGTGGCCAGGCTCCTCGAACGCGGCGACATCCCGTCCGAGCTCCTCCCCGAGAGCCGGCACCGGCGGATCAGGCTGGAAGACGTGCTCGCCTTCCAAGATCGCCGGGAGCGCAGATCAGAAGGACGGCGCAGAATCGCCGACATAGCGGCTTCCGCGGACCTTCCCTACTTATGCTTATTGTTCGTGGCCAAGGTATTCATTGACACGAACGTCCTGTTCCCGTTCTCTGTCATGGATCTCATGCTCGCGCTGACCGAGGACGGGATCCACGACGTCTTGTGGAGCGACGCTCTCCTCGATGAGTGGGAGCGCGTGATAGTGCGGGAGCGCCGACGCTCCCCCGACGCTGCTGCTGCGATTACCGCTACGATTCGGCAATTCTTTGCGGATACCCGTATTCCCGCTGAGAGCTACCGGGGGCTGATCGCCGAGGTTGACGGGCCCGACCCTGACGACAACACGCATATGGCCGCCGCGGTTGCCGGGCGAGCCGAATCGCTGGTCACGTGGAACGCCAAGGACTTCGCCTGCGGATTCATCAGGAAGCACGCGATCAAGATCATGAATCCAGACGAGTATCTTTGCGCCCTCTACGAGGATTTTCCTGGTGAGGTGCTCGCAACGATTGCAAAGCTCGCGGCCAGCAAGCGTCGACCGCCCATGATGCCCGTCGATCTAGCCGACGCGCTCGACCGAGCAGGCGTCAAGGAGTTCGCTTCGCTAGTGCGAACACATCTGACCCGAGCAAACGACTTGCCCGAATTATCCTCCCCGCCTGGGGAGAGCGCTTTGGACAGGCCCGGAAGCGGCATGCCGGTCTGAGAGGATGCGCCTATGAGCCCGCAGAGGATCGACTACTACCACTCCCCCGACGCGCCGAAAGCCAACAGCCTCGTCCCGGCCGTCAACGTGGTCGTAGCCAACGACGCCGGCGAGATCCTGCTGATCCGCCGCACTGACAACGGCAACTGGGCACTCCCCGGCGGCGCGATCGACCTCGGCGAGTCCTCCGCCCCGGGGGGTCCGCGAGACACTCGAGGAGACCGGGATCGAGTGCGCGATCACCGGCATCGTCGGCATCTACTCCGACCCCAGGCACGTGATCCTCTACACAGGCAACGGCGAGGCACGACAGGAGTTCTCCATCGTCCGCACCGCCCGGCCACTGAGCGACAGCCAACACCAAGCAGCGAGTCAAGCGACGTCCGATGGGTACCGCCGTCCGAACTCCCCGGCTACACGATGGACCGATCAATGCGCATCCGCCTCAACGACTTCCTCGCACGCAAAGAGACACCGGCGATCACCTAATTCCGCATAATCACTGCGAGATCGACCCTCACAGACGGCCGGTCACAGGCTCGGCGACGCACGCCCCAGCCGCTAACGGGCCTCAAAATAGTGACTTAGCTATAGCTAGTGACTACGGCTGCAGACTCCGCCAGACTCAGCGACGAGCCCAGACCGTCGTAACGCCCTGGTGCCATGCACAAATCAGACCCAGCCAGACCACCTCCGACAAAACTGCCGTGCATGGCGTGTAGAAGGTCATCTCGCAAGAAGCTGCCTGTGCCGGGCCGCATAACGCCGATTCCGGGCGGCTGACACTGGCGGGATCGCGCAATGGCACTGAGCGCAGATCATCTGTTCCCGCGGCTGGCTGAATAGCTCACGATCGCCGACGTCGGCTAATGCCGTTGGTGTGCAGCGAGGCGGCGGCGCAAGATCGTGCCCTGTTCGGCCAGGGCGAGCCGTAGGGCCTTGTCCGGCGGCTCTGCGGCATTCGCGGCCTCGATGGCTGCCTCGGAAACAAGGGTTGCCGGGAACAGCAGACGGCTCAGCCGTGCCTTTGGCCGCTGCTTTCTGGCGGCGAGCGCGGGGAGGGCCTCGGTGAAGTAGCGGTCGCCGTAGCCGGTCATCAGCTCCTCCTGCCCCGGCACCCAGATGCCGGCGGCGCAGGCCTGCGCGATCCTGGCCGGCTCGCCGGGGGAAAGGGCGACGGTCCAGGCGGCTTCCTTCGCCGCCAGGTCCGGCTGCATGGCCAGGCAGGTCGCGCGGTTCACCTCGCCGGTGACGGGGTCGAGCCGCGGCAGCGCGTCGATGTCCTCCCCGCG
>JBEKKH010000655.1:0-4596 GCA_050010815.1 Streptosporangiaceae bacterium
TCGGCGTCGCAGATGGTGACGTGCTCACGGATGACGTCGAGGAAGGGGTCGTGGTCGGTGATGCCGGCGGGGTCGGTGAAGAGACGGCTGGCGAGGTGGTCAGCGCTGGCGCCGTCTGCGACTGGGAGTGTGCAGCGGGTGACTGGTGGGCGGTGCCGGCCAGGCCGAAGCCGACCGCCGCGGACGCCGCGAGGAGCACGCCGGTAATTAAGGCCAGTGCCAGCGGCCGCCGCAAACGGTGCTGCGGGCGTCGGCCTGCGCCGCCTGGCTGGGGCTGGCCGACGGCCGACCCGGGCACCGAGGGCGGTTTCCCTGCGGTAACGGTCTGAGCGGCGGCGAGCGCGGGGGCCAGGGCCGGGCCAGTCCCGGCGGGGATCCGCGCCGGTGAACCATCGGCTATCGCAGCTGCGGCAAGTGCCGGATCGTGGGTAAAGGCGCTGATGATCGGTTCGGGCAGCCAGCCCGCCGCAGGCTGGACAGTACCTATGTCTGCCAGCAGTTCGTCGGCTGTAGGCCGGCGGCTGGGATCTTTGGCCAGGCAGCGCTCGGCCAGCGGCCGAACCTCGTCCGGCACGTGATCCAGGTTCGCCGGGCTGTGGACCACGCGGTATACCAGCGCAGCGGTGGACCCGCCGCCGAACGGTCCATCACCCGTGGCGGCGAAGGCAAGGACGGCGCCCAGGCTGAACATGTCACTGGGCGGCCCGACGTCACGGCCTTCGGCCTGTTCGGGGGACATGAAGCCCGGCGACCCCATCACGAACCCTGCCCGCGTCAACGAAGTCGCCTCCGCGGCCCGGGAGATCCCGAAGTCGATCACCCGCGGCCCGTCGACGGCCAGCAGCACGTTGGAGGGTTTCAGGTCACGGTGCACCACGCCTGCCGCGTGGATCGCGGTCAGGCTTTCCGCCAGCCCGGCTGCCAGCGCCAGCACCGAGGCGGCGGGCAGCGGCCCGTGCTCGCTGACCGCCTGAGCCAATGACGGCCCGGCAACATAGGCTGTGGCCAGCCATGGCACCAGGCCGTCCACATCCGCATCTACCACCGCGGCCGTGAACAGTCCGCTTACCTTATGCGCTGCGATGATCTCTCGCCGGAACCGGGCCCGGAACTCCGGATCGGCGGCCAGTTCGGCGCGGATGACCTTCACCGCCACCAGCCGGCCGCCCGCAGAAAGGCCCAGGAACACCTGCCCCATGCCGCCGGTGCCCAGCTGCCCGAGCAGCCGGTACGGTCCGATCACCTGCGGATCCGCAGGCTGCAATGGCCGCACCACGCCAATCCCCGCCCAACGTCAGCAACAACGCTCTTGGTGCTGTCTGATTAGAGGATCATATGGGTAACCAGAGGGCGCACACCAGACATGGCACATATTTTTGATGAATGATGCTTATCCCTGCATCCCTACACCCTCGCCACATAAGCACCATAAGTTACAAAAAGCCCGCACCGGCTTGTCGTTCGCGGCACCCGAAGATCACTAACGTAGATAACGTGGTCATGCTGGCCGGGTAATGGTTGGCTGGTCGTACCGTTATCTTTCCTGCCAGGTCCGCTTCTGCTGTATTTAGGGGACGCCCGGCTCCTCTGCATTTATGAGCGCCCTGTCCAGGGCGCCGCCGGTAGCCGATGGCAAGGCGAGCCATGGCGCCTCCGTCGGCCGTCGGGCTCAGGAGGCGCCCCTGGGGGTAGTGTCGTGCGGACAGACCTGGCTATGCAGGTACGGTGGCTGCGCCGGGCAGCCTGTGGCTTGGCGGTGCTCATAGTTCTAGCCACTTTTCTGGCTGGCTGCCAGTTCAGCAGCGACCACGGGAGGCCGGTGACCGCGCCGTGTTCCTTCGGCGGCTTGGTTCTGGTACCGGTGGTGTGTATCCGGGCGGAGCCAGGGCGGCGCTCAGACGGGACATGGACATTTCCTGCCTCTAATCCGCAGGCAGCCGGGCTTCGTCCTGGATCGATCCTGGTAATAGCCCGCCGATCGGTGCGCCGGGTTGAATCGGTGCAGCGGGCCGGTGATCAGGTCATCCTCACCACGGCTGCTGTTCCTTTGACTGAGGTCGTCAAGGACGGGACGATCCCGTTGAACGCCTCGATCACTCCGAGCAGCATCGAGAGAACCGTTGACCTGCCCCCGCCCCTGCCCCCGCCCCCGCCGGAACCTGTCGGGCCTGAGCCATCGCCGTCACATACGAGTCAATCCCCGAAGCCCCCGGTGACACCGATGATCTCGGTATCGGTGCGCACGATCCGCAACAAGTATGGAGGGCCCTGCGCTGCCGCCTCAGCAGACCAAGAGCCGGCATTCGAAGGCACGTTTAGCGTCAGCGCCGGCCCGGTCACTGTCGCTTACCGCTGGACGCTCACTGACCCCAAGGGGACCACCACGTCCATCCCGGGAACGCTGACCTTTCCAGGATCTGGTCCGCAGACGCAAACAGCCGATTACACGGTGCCAGTCAATCAGTACGTCCCAGACACCGATAACGAGGGGACAATATCGCTGCAGGTGGCCAGCCCTGTCACCGCTGCTGCCCCGGAGCAACTCCGCTATAACGTCTCCTGCACGTCAGCCAGCACGAGTCCACCAAGCACGAGCACAGCCAGCCCCAGCGGAAGCACCATCGTGTCCGGCAGCCGACCGGCCGGGGACCAACCAGCCCGCCTCCTGGCGGATACAGGCCTGGAGGTCGACGGTTATCAGATCGATCCGTCACTTGCGCTCAGCAATGACTCATTTATCGTCGATATAACTGCCGCACGCGGGATCGGGCCAGCCGAGTTGAAGTGGAAGGTGCACGGTGAGCTCGAGAATTTCCTCTCCGGCGGAGCCCTGCACATCGTCAGCCATCAACTCCGGGATTCCAGCCTCGGTACTACCGGGCTGCGCGGACAACTGCGCTTCGACTGGAGCCTTTCGGCGCAAGTGCCGGAAGGCGTGACCAACAACCTCTCCTTGGACCTGCCAATCCGGCTTTTTGTCCAAGCACTGCCCGTCGGGGACTTCCCGGTCTTCCTCGCAGTGGAGATTCACCTTCATATAGGACCCGAATTCACGCCCGGGCAAGCGCTTCACGGCTACGCTTCGGTGAGCTTCTCCGGAGGCCAGGGACTCAGCATCCACCTGCGTGCTATCGATCGTCCAACAGGACCCTCGATCGGCGGGCTGCACCTGGACCCCGGCATCCGTGACCTGTTCAGGCTCCCCACATTGAGATCGTCGGTGGACTTTCCCTACATTAGCCTCGGCGACGACTTTTACTCCACAGGCGCCTTCCTATGGGCCTCCCCTAGCATAAGCATCAGCATCCTGCCCGGCCACGACCCAGGCACATGTGCACGAACGGAAACGGACGCGAGTGCCTCGGCGGGAACGGAGTTCGAATTGTTCGGCCTGCGCGCGGCCCTGACGACTCAGGTCTTCAACCATGCCCTGCCACCCGATGCTTCCTTCCCGCGAAGCCCCGAATGCATTATCGGTTGACCTATCACCAAGCTACACAGAACAAGACGATCTGGGTGCCCTCACCTGCAACCAACGCTCAAATGCAGGCCGCGCAAAATCGGCGATAGGCGCCCACGTCGGTCGAAGCAAAATCACGCTCAGTGACTTACGCGCTAGCGGCGGTTTCGCGTGCCCTCGGCACCGCACAGGGCGTCGCTGAATGGTACCGAATTGGGCGGCTGGCAGTTTGCTGCTGCGATGGCGCACGCCGGCAATCGGATACCGCAGATCGTGGCGTCGGTCGCAGGCGAGGGTCCGCTCTGGCGAGGTCTTCTGTTGCGCGGTCTGGACAGTCAGGCGTAACGTCCGGTTCCGGTCATATGACATAGGCGTGGAGCGATGTTGGGTAGTAGCAGCGGGGCAGGCGCGGGGCTTCCTGCGCCTGAGGGGAGGGCATCTGCTGGCTGGCGGCCCGGCGGAGACCTGATGCCGGTGGAACAGCAGATGGTGGCTGGCGCTGCAGCCGGAGAACTGGTTGACCGTGGCGAGGGCCCGTTCGAGCTGGCCAGGATGCAGGGGTGGGGCGAGGAGCGGACGGTACGCGCCGCGGTGCTGCGGCATTTGCTGATCAGCGAAGAATGGCCGGCGGATGCAAGAGGTGTCCGCCTGCGGGGGGTCCGGATCAGCGGGGTCCTGGACCTCCAGGCGGCGGCCCTGCGCTGTCCGCTCCGTCTGGAGGGCTGCCTGCTCAATGAGCCTGCATGGCTGGACCAGGCCACTGCCACGGTGCTGACCATCACCGGATGCCACCTGGCGGGACTGACAGGCGAGATGCTCACCGCGAAGGCCCTGGACCTGGCCGGCTCAACGCTCACCGGCCCGCTCCGGCTGCAAGGTGCAGTCATCGCCGGCGCTCTCAGCTGCAGAGGCGCGCATCTGGTCGGCTGCGATAACGACGGCAACTCCCTGGTCGCCGACGGCATCACGGTCGGCGGCGAGGGCGTTCTCCTCGACGGCGGGTTCACTACGGCTGGCACCGTCCGGCTCTTTCGCGCCCAGATCACCGGCGCGCTCAGCTGCGGCGGCGCTGACCTGGCCGGCTGCGATAACGACGGCAACTCCCTGGTCGCCGACGGCATGAAGGTGAGCTTCGA
>JBEKKH010000656.1:0-4595 GCA_050010815.1 Streptosporangiaceae bacterium
TAGCCGTTATAGACACTGTGAATAACCAGCCCCGGCTTGAGCACCAGCGTGTGCGGGATCATCGGGTTGTGCTCGGGGTCGGTGTACTCGGCGATGTCGAGGTCCTGCTGGACGGTCCGGCCAGGATCGGACAGGAAGGTCCACTGGGCGCCTACAGACGCGCGGAACTCTTGCAGGGTGTGGTGGTCGTCGGTGGCGATAGTAGCGATCTGGGTGTAGGCCACCGCGACCTTGGAGTAGTTAGCCGCCAGCTCAAGATGCTGCTGGTGCTCTTTAGGGCAGTAGTTGCCGCGCGCCAGGGTGAGGATCAGCGGATCGCGGCCCTGAAGCTCGCTGAGGTTACGCACCGTGCCGGTGTGGTCGGGCAGAGCGTAATCAGGGAAGACGCCCCCGGGTCTGATGTCAGGACGCATCGGATGATCGCCTCTCGGTGACGTTGCGCGGACCTTGTCGCGTCCATCATCGCGCCTAAGGCCGTCCCGTCGCGCCCGTAAGCACCCCAGTCGGTACCCTGGTCCGTCACCGAGTCCTGGAGGTTCACGACCATGAGCACCCATCAACTAGATCAGGCCGTCTTCAGGACGGCCCTGCCCGAGGACATCGACTGGGAACCGTTCCCGCCGTTCCCGCCATCGGCCCGGCTCGCCGTCGTGGTGGGCCATCCATCGGAGCCCGCGCCGTACGTGGTCCGGGTCAAGCTGCCGTCCGGCGTCAAGCTGATGCCCCACCGACACCACGAGGATCGCGTCTACACGGTCATGTCCGGCGTGTTCTACATCGGCGTAGGCGAACAGTTCGACGACGAAAAACTGCAGGCGTACCCGCCGGGTGCCGTCATTGTCCTGCCCGGCGGTACCCCTCATTTCCACTGGGCCAAATCCGGCGAGTACGTCACCCAGGTGACGGCGATCGGGCCGATCAGCCTCGAATACCTAGACCCGGAAGACGACCCGCGGAACACGTGAGTTACGCGGCACCGGCCAGGGCCCACCCTGGCGCGACCGGGCGCCCGGAGCGCGACTATAGACACGGGAAACATAACCAAGGCGGCGTGAGGAGACCATTGTGGGATCTTCGTCTGAGGCCGAGATGAACAGCTTGCCGATAGGCGACTATGCCCTGCTGTCGGACTGCCGCTCGGCTGCGCTGGTCAGCCGGGCTGGCTCGGTGGACTGGCTATGCTGGCCGCGGTTCGACTCCCCGGCCGTATTCGCCCGCATCCTTGACCGCGATGGCGGTCACTTCGCGATCCGGCCGGCCGGCGATTTCCAGGCCAGCCGCGCGTACGTCGACCAGACCATGACCCTGGAGACCACCTTCTTGGCGCAAGCAGGCACCGCAGTGCTGACCGACGCCATGGCGGTGGGCCGCAACGACCGTGGCCACCACCTGGGCGCTAGATCGCCGGGAGTTCTGCTGCGCTCGCTGAGGTGCACTGCGGGGGAGATCGACGTCGATGTCAGCTATGCGCCGCGTCCCGAATACGGCCTGATCCACCCGATCCTGGAAGCGGTCGCCGGAGGCATCGCCGCCCGTGGAGGCGCCAGCAGGCTCCTGCTGTCCGCGCCAGCCGGTCTGCAGGTCGCCGGCGACACCGCGACCGCGCACCTGCACCTGGTCTCCGGGCAGAGCCTGAGCTTCGCGCTCCAGTACGGACTGATGTGGGAGCCGCCGCAGGCCGCCTGGGACGCCGGCCAGATCGCCGCCCGCCTGCGGGACACCATAGCGGGATGGCGTTCCTGGTCCGCCCTGCACCAGGCCTATAAGGGTCCCTGGCGCGACCTGGTACATCATTCCGGCCGGGTCCTGCAGGCGCTTACGTTCGCCCCGACCGGGGCCATCGTGGCCGCGCCCACGACCTCGCTGCCTGAGGCCATCGGCGGCGGGCGCAACTGGGATTACCGGTATACCTGGGTGCGCGATGCCAGCCTGACCATGGAGGCCCTGTGGGTAGCGGCGTGCCCCGATGAGGCCGGCAAGTTCTTCGGTTTTCTGGCCGACGCCGCGGCATCTCAGCTACGGCAAGGCAAGGACCTGCAGATCATGTTCGGGGTCGGCGGCGAGCACGACCTTTCCGAACGGGAGCTGCCGCACCTGACCGGATGGCGGGCTAGCCGTCCGGTGCGGGTCGGCAACGGGGCATGGCTCCAGCGCCAGCTTGACGTATACGGTGAGTTGCTCGGTGCCGCGCAGCGGCTGGCCGACCAGCTGGGTGAGCTCGACCCGGTCACCCAGCAGTTCCTCGCCGCCGCGGCGGACACGGCCGCGAGCCGGTGGAACGAGAAGGACCAGGGAATATGGGAAATCCGCGGCCAGCCACGGGACTTCCTGTACTCCAAGCTCATGTGCTGGGTCGCGCTCGACCGGGCGATCGCCCTCGCCCCCCAGCTCGGCGCGGCCGACCGGTCGCCGCGGTGGGCCGCTGCCCGCGACGAGATCCGCGCGGCCATCGACGAGCACGGCTGGAACGACCGGGCCGGTGCCTTCACCCAGGCCTTCGGCAGCGAAGATCTTGACGCATCCGGCCTGATGCTGGCGATCACCGGTTTCCTGCCCGGAGACGACCCGCGGATGAAGGCGACCATCGACGCGATCGCCGCCCGGCTGACCGACGAGCGTGGCCTGGTGTACCGCTACCTGGCTCATGACGGCCTGGCCGGCCAGGAGGGAACCTTCCTGCTCTGCACGTTCTGGCTAGCGCACGCGCAGGCGCTGGCCGGAGAGCTCGACCAGGCCACCGCGACGTTCGAACGCGCCGTGGCAGCCATCAACGACGTGGGTCTGCTGGCCGAGGAGGTCGACCCGGACAGCGGCGAGATGATCGGCAATTTCCCGCAGGCGTTCAGCCACATCGGCCTGGTCAACGCCGCCTGGGCCATCGCCCAGGCCCAGGAACGCGTAGCTGGACGGGACCAGCTCCCGGCGCCCGGTTCCGGCGCGCCGCGGGAGGACGGAAGCTCGCCCCTGAAGGCGCTACACAGCGCCTGGGTACCTGGGCGCGGCTAGCCCTGGCGGGACCGTCACATCAGGGTCCGTTCGGAGTCACCGGACCGGCTCCGTCACGGAGGGTCGGGTGGCACTGATGGTGGTACCGGCCCGGCCGGCCAGGATATCGGCGGCATCGGTCAGCGCGCCAATCGCGGCCGGCTGGCCGGACGCCCGGACGAAACGGATGCACGCCTCGACCTTGGGTCCCATCGGCCCGGCCGGGAACGTCATGGCCGATAGCGCGACCGTGTCGATGGCCTGGATGGGCCGCGCGTCCGGTGTGCCCCAACCCCGGATGATCGCCGGCACGTCGGTGAGCACGAGCAGGCGACCCGGCCAGCGGCTGGCTGAGCCGGCTCTCATGACACTTGGCCGAGCGTGGCGATCATGAGGGCCTTGATGGTGTGCATCCGGTTCTCCGCCTGGTCGAATACCACTGAGGCGGGTGACTCGAAGACCTCGTCGGTGACCTCCAGTGCGTCCAGCCCGCGCTTGGCGTAGATCCGCTGGCCGATCTCGGTATCGCGGTTGTGCAGGGCGGGCAGGCAGTGCAGGAACTTGGCCGCCGGATTGCCGGTGGCCTTCATCACGGCCCCGTTCACCTGGTAAGGGAGAAGCTGGTCGATCCGGGCATCCCACTGGTCCTCGGGTTCGCCCAGGGACAGCCACACGTCGGTGTAGACGAAGTCCGCCCCGGCCACGCCCGCGTTGACGTCCTCGGTCACGCCGAGCCTGGCCCCTGATCCGGCCGCCAGGCCCGCGGCAATTCCGCGTATCTTCGCGGAGGGCTGCAGCGCGGCCGGGGCGCAGATGCGGGCGTCCATGCCGAGCGTGGCCCCGGTCACCAGCAGCGAGTTCGCCGTGTTGTTCCGGCCGTCCCCCAGGTAGCAGAAGGACACCTCGGCCAGCGGCTTGCTTGAGTGGTCGCTCATGGTCAAGATGTCGGCCAGCATCTGGGTCGGGTGCCAGGTGTCGGTGAGCCCGTTCCAGACCGGGACCCCGGCGAACGCGCCCAGGGTGTCCATGGATGCCTGGGCGAACCCGCGGTATTCGATGCCGTCGAACATGCGGCCGAGCACGCGGGCGGTGTCTTTCACCGACTCCTTGTGGCCCAGCTGGGATTCTCCCGGGCCCAGGTAGGTGACGTGCCCGCCCTCGTCGTGGGCGGCGACCTCGAACGCGGACCGGGTCCGCGTGGAGGTCTTCTCGAAGATCAGGGCGATGTTGCGGCCCGCCAGCCGCTGCCCGGTCACACCCCGGCGCTTTTCGGCCCGCAGTTGCCCGGCCAGGTCGACGAGGTAGCGGAACTCTTCGGCGCTGAGGTCGGTTTCCTTCAGCAGACTGCGCCCGTGCAGATCCATCAGGTACTCCTTACGCGGCTTGATCGCGTGGCTAGGCCGGATCGCGCTCGATCGGGCAGGTCATACAGCGAGGACCGCCGCGGCCGCGGCCGAGTTCGCTGCCGGGCACGGCGATCACCTCGATGCCGTGCTTGCGCAGCATGGTATTGGTGGTGTCGTTGCGGTCGTAGCCGAGGATCACGCCGGCCGCGAGGCTGTCCCACAGGTTCCGGTTGTGAGTGACCTTCCGGTCTGAATCACGGCCAG
>JBEKKH010000657.1:0-4579 GCA_050010815.1 Streptosporangiaceae bacterium
GCGTTCGCCGCGGCGGGCGTGCGGCTCGGCAGCTGGCCCGCGCTGTGCCTGCTGGTCGTGCTCGCCGCCGTGGCCATGATCAGCACCGCATCGCTGGCCGTGCTGCTGGCCCGCAACGAGGAACAGGCCGGCACGATCGGCACCGTGACCGTCTTCGTGCTTGCGATCATCGGCGGCAACTTCGTGCCGTTGTCCCAATCGGGCGGCGCCCTGTCGACGCTGTCCCTCTTCACGCCCAACGGCTGGGCGGTGCACGGCTTCGCCAACCTGGCGGTGGCCACCAGCGACCCGATCCGCGCGGTCTTGCCCCAGCTCCTGGCCCTGGTGGCGTTCGCGCTCATCACCGGGCTCCCCACTGTCCTGCTCGCCCGCCGATCGGTGGAGGCCGCCGGTGTCTAGCTCGCCGCTGCGCTCGGTGCTGATCATCGCCGGCAATAATCTGCGCCGCCTGATCCGCCAGCCCGTCATGCTCTTCACCACCCTGGTGCTGCCCTTCATGGTCATCGCCGTGGTGGGGATCGCCCTCGGGGGAAGCCAGAACCGGCTCAACACCGGTGTCGTCTCCCACGCCAGCGACAGCACCGCCGCCGCTCTCCTGGCGTCGATGAAGTCGTCGACGGCCCTGCACGTGACCACGTTCGGATCGGATGCGGCGCTGGACCGCGCGGTCCGCCTCGGCCAGGTGGAGGCGGGCATCGTCATCCCGGACGGGTACGGCCCCACGCTGGAGAGCGGCGGCGATCCGGTCGTGCAGTTCGTGACGGCCCCCAACCAGACCGGAGCCGCGTCGATACGCACCGTCTTCTCGGCGCTCCTCAGCCGCCAGACCGGGGCCATCCAGGCTGGCGAGTTCTCCCACTTGCACACGGGGCGCCCGGTGACCGCCGAGCAGCAGCGGGCCCAGGCCCTGGCCGCGCGCATCTCCGTGCCCGCCGTCCAGAGCGAGGCCGTGAGAACGACCAACGCGCAGGCTCTCGGGTTCGACTACACCGCGCCCGCCAACCTCGTCCTTTTCATCGTTATCACCTCGTTGACCTCGGCCGCGGCCTTGATCGACACCAGGGTTCGCGGCATTACGGCGCGGATGTTCGCGATGCCGCTTGGGCGGCCGGTCATCCTCATGGGTGAGCTACTCGGACGGTTCATGGTGGCCATCGCCCAGGCGGTGGTGATCCTGCTCATCTCCAGCCTGGCGTTCCGGGTCAACTGGGGCAACCCGCTCGGCGTCGCCCTGGTCACCGTGGCCCTGTGCGCGTTCGGCGGAGCGCTCGGCATGGCGGTGGGTTTCGGGGCCAGGACGATGGCTCAAGCCGTCTCGTTCGGCCCTCCGCTGGGCGTGGCGCTCGGCATGCTGGGCGGTTGCATGTGGCCGCTCAGCATCGTGAGCTCGCCGTTGCGCGAACTAGGCCACGTCACGCCGCACGCGTGGGCCATGGACGGATACCTGAAACTCATCAACGATCAGGCGAGCGTGACCTCGGTGCTCCCCCAGGCCGGGGCGATAGCCGGCTTCGCGGTGCTGATGCTGCTCCTCGCGGGGGTCCTAGCTGGACGGAGGCGCACGGTATGAGCACGGAGAACCAGCTTCCCGCCGCGCTGGCGGAGATGTCCCGGGACGAGGTCGAGGCCTACCTGGAGAAGGTAGGCGGCGTCCTGGGCGAAAGCGACGAGGTGATCGCCGCCGCCGTCGCGGGTTTCGCCGGGGGGACCGCACGGCTGCTGGAGTTCCTGACCGCGGGCATGGCCCTGGCCTTCTGTCCCGAGCGAGCGGAAGGCCAGACCGGCCTGGTGGAGATCCACATCGTGGCGCCCGAGGGCGAAATCCCCGTGTGGCTCGAGGTCGACCTCGACGAGTGCCGGACCTCGGCGACCGGCTCCGATCCCGACACGACGGTGACGGTCCCGCTCGCGGTGTTCGTCCGGATCGCGTTCAAGCGGCTCTCCGGAGCCGATGCGTACATGGACGGGCTGGTCCAGGCGGCCGGCGACGTGGTGCTGGCCACCACCCTCGACGACTGGTTCGACCCGCCCGACCTGGCCGCCGCGGCGGCGTTCGAAAGGTTCGAAGCGCCATGACCAATATGAGTACCGCTAAGCACTGCCGCATCGGAGTCGATGTCGTGCACGTGCCCCGGCTGGACCGGATGCACGCAGAGCTAGGCACGCTCATCGAGACGCGGCTGTGGCATCCCGACGAGCGAATGGCCGCGGAGGGCATGAACGCCGCCGATCGTCTCCGTTTCCTAGCCGCCAGTCTGGCCGCCAAGGAGGCGTGGATCAAGGCCGCCGGCCGCCGGCCGCCGGGGTGGGTCTTCAGCGATGCCAGGCTGACCCCTGGCGCGGCAGCTCCCGGCCACTGTGCGGCCGGGATGGAGATGTTCGCCCAGGACATGGCCACGACACCGGCCGAGATCGGATGCCTGCATGCGGATGGCCGGACCCCGCACGGCGGGGAGGCCGTCTGGTACGGCGTCCACGACGAGTGGCTGATCGCCGGGGCCGGGTCATGACGCGGCGCGCGCCATGACCGCGTTGCTCTTCCCCGGCCAGGGGTCCCAGCGGGTCGGGATGGGCCAGGCGCTGCGGATGGCCTTCCCGGCCGCCGTCGGGCCCGTGCTGGATCAGGCCTGGGCGCTGGACGCCGAACTGGCGACCCTGATGCGCCGCGGGCCCCTGCCCCGGCTCGCCCGGACCGAGCACTCGCAGCTGGCGGTCACGGCGACGAACCTGTCAGCCTTGGCCGTCGTGCTCCGCAGCCGGCCCGAGCCGGCCGGTGCGGTGGCCGGCCACAGCGTCGGCTTCCTCTCCGCGCTGGTCGCGGCGGGGTCGCTCGGGGTCGGCGCGGCGCTGCGCCTGGCCAGGCTGCGGGGCGAGCTGATGGGAAGCCTGCCGCTCGGTGGGACCATGGCGAGCATAAGCGGGCTCACGCTCGCCGAGACACAGGACCTAACCGCGCGGGCGGCGCGGGAGACCGGCGCCATCGTGGTCATCGGGCTGGTCAACGGACCGTTGGCTATCGTGGCCAGCGGAGACGAGCCGGCCGTCGGCCGGGTCTGTGCCCTGGCTAGCGACCGGGGCGCCCGCGCGACCCGGCTGTCGGTGAGCCATGCGTTCCACTCACCGTTCATGCAGAGCGTCCGTGACCCGTGGTCCGGCATCGTACGCGGCCAGGAGTTCGGCACCCCGTCCGTGCCCTTGGTCGCCGATCTCACCGGGGAGATCATCGAGTCCCCTGAGCGGATCCGCGAGGTGCTCGTGGAACAGCTCACCTGCACCGTCCGGTGGGACCTCGTATCGGCCCGGCTGATCGCCGCCGACCAGGCCGAGGCCATCGAGGTCGGAGACAGCACGGTCTTGCGCGGTTTCGCCCGTAGCTACCCGGGTCTGCACGTGAGCTCGATGGCGCAGCCGCAGACCCTGGCCCTTTTCCGGCCCGCCCGGGAAAGGCCGAAGGTCCCGGCAGCGTCCGTTCCCGGGCCGATCAAGGAGGAGGCCATGAATGGCTGAACCGCGGACAGGGCTGCCGGTGGCGCTGGTGACGGGTGGCTCGCGAGGTATCGGCGCCGCGGTCGTCCGGCTGCTGGCGGCATCGGGCATGCACGTGATCATCAATTACCATGCCCATGCCGACCACGCGAAGGCCGTGCTCGATGACGTGCTCGAGGCCGCCGGGAGCGGCGAGATCATCGGCGCCGACGTCAGTGACGAGGACGCGGTGCGGGCCATGGTCCGCCAGGTCAAGGCCAGTCACGGCCGTATCGACGTGCTGGTCAACAACGCCGGCATCACCGCCGACGGCTACGTGGCGATGATGAGCCTGAAGAAGTGGTCATCGGTGCTTGACGCGGATCTCACCGGCACGTTCCTGTGCTGCCGGGAGGTGATCAAGGTCATGATGGCGGCCCGCCAGGGCTCGATCGTCAACATCTCCAGCATCGCGGGAGTCCTCGGCACCGCGGGCCAGGCCAACTACTCGGCCGCCAAGGCGGGCCTGCTTGGGCTGACCAGGAGCCTGGCGGCTGAGGTGAGCTCCCGGGGTATCCGGGTCAACGCGGTGGTACCCGGATTCATCCAGACCGACATGCTCCGCACCCTGCCGCCGGGCGAGCTCGACCGGCAGCTCGTCAACATCCCGATGGCCCGGGCGGGACGCCCGGAAGAGGTCGCGGCCGCCGTGGCGTGGCTGGCCGGGCCGCAGGCTTCCTACGTGACCGGGGCCGCAATCACCGTCGACGGCGGCCTCGTGCGCCATTGACTCCCCAGCACCACCGAGTTCCTCACCCAGCGTAAAGAACGAGCGGAGAGAGATGACAGCGACAGCAGACACAACGGACCGCACCGAATCCGGCGACATGCGCAAGAAGGCCCAGGCCCAGCAGGAGCTCTGCGCCGAGCTCAAGCGAATGCTGGTCGACCGGCTCGAGCTCCCGGTCGATCCCGGCTGGATCACCGACGACCAGCCGCTGTTCGGCCGCGGGCTCGAACTGGACAGCGTCGACGCCCTGGAGATCGTGGTGGGGCTGGAAGCGACCTTCGGCGCCAGCGTCACCGACGACGACCGGGAGGCGTTCGGATCGGT
>JBEKKH010000658.1:0-7070 GCA_050010815.1 Streptosporangiaceae bacterium
GGGGCTGCGGGAACGCCTGTTCGAGCTGGCAGACAGCGGGCAACCGCTGATCGTGGACCTGAACCGGGTCACCTTTATCGATTCGACCGGGCTCGGGGTCCTGATCGGCGCGGCCCGCCGAGCCGCGGCGCACGGCACCAGCTTGCATGCCGTCTGCTCCCGGCCGCAGACCCGCAGACTGCTGTGGCTGACGGGGGTGGACCGCAGGATCCCGCTCACCGCCACCGTGGACGCGGCGCTGGCGCTCCTGACGGCATCCCGCGACGCCCCCGGCTAGCGCCACCATGCGCGATCAGCTGAGGTGATGAACCTCCTGCAGGCGGTAGACGGGGGTTGGGAGTCCGGCCTGACGGGCCTTGAGCTGCAGCCCGAGAAAGAGCGAGTAGTGCCGGGACTGGTGCAGGTTGCCGCCAGTGAACCATAGGGCTTCCTGCTGGGTCGGCTTCCACATGTTGCGCTGCTCGCCTTCCCACGGACCGGGGTCCTTGGTGGTGTCGGAGCCCAGCCCCCAGCACTTGCCGACCTTGTCCGCGACTTCCTGGGAGATCAGGTCGGCCGCCCATCCGTTCATCGAGGTGTAGCCGGTGGCGTAGACGACGAGGTCGGCGGGCAGTTCGGTGCCGTCCGCCAGGACCACGGCGTCCTCGGTTAGGTGGTCGACCTGGCCGCGGACGAGCTTGACGTCGCCGTTGGCCACCAGGTCGGCGGCGCCGACGTCGATGTAGTAGCCGGAGCCGCGGCGCAGGTACTTCATGAACAGCCCGGAACCGTCCTCGCCCCAGTCGTGGTCGAAGCCGGCCCTTTCCAGCCGGTCGTAGAAGTCCTTGTCCCGTTCCCGCATCTGGTCGTAAAGCGGAATCTGGAACTGGTGCATGATCCGGTACGGGATGGAGGCGAAGATGAGGTCGGCCTTGTCAGTTGTGATACCGGAGGCCACGGCCCGTTCGGAATAAAGAGCGCTCAGACCGATGTCCATCAGCGTAGAGGACCGGACGATATGGGTGGATGACCGCTGCACCATCGTCACGTCCGCGCCGCTCTCCCACAGCGCGCCGCAGATGTCGAACGCCGAGTTGTTAGACCCGATGACCACGCACCGCTTGCCCTTGTAGGCGTCCGGGCCCGGATGGGCGCAGGAGTGGTCCTGGTCGCCGCGGAATTTGTCCATGCCGGGGAAGGAGGGGATGTTGGGCTTGCCGGACATCCCCGTGGCCAGGACGAGCTGTTTCGGGCGCAGCACCACCGCGTGGCCGTCCCGCTCGACGTTGACCGTCCATTCTTTGCTGGCCTCGTTGTAGCTGGCGCTCTTGGCCTCAGTGCGTGGCCAGTAGTTGAGCTCCATGACCTTGACGTACGACTCAAGCCAGTCGGCGATCTTGTCCTTGGGCGAGAACACCGGCCAGTTGTCCGGGAACTTCAGGTACGGCATGTGGTCATACCAGACGGGATCGTGCAAGCAGAGCGACTTGTACCGGCTCCGCCACTGGTCACCCGGGCGGGCGCGCTTGTCGATCACGATCGTGGGCACACTGAGCTGCCGGAGCCTGGCCGCGAGCCCGATGCCGGCTTGGCCGCCGCCGACGATCAGCACATACGGCTGCTCGGTGACACCCAGTTTCTGGGTCTCGTACTCGCGATCCTCCAGCCAGGTGGTCCGGTCGCGGTTCGCACCGTGCTCGGCGCCCTTAGGACGGCGCAGGCCCTTCGGCTCCTCATAGCCCTTGAGCTCATAGAGGGTGGTGAGCAGGGTCCAGCACTGGCCGCCGCGCAGCCGCAGGTGGCCGTGTCCCCGGCCGGCCGAGGTCTCGAAGTTGATCCAGGCCTCGGTGATGCCGCCGGTCTCGGCTGGTTCCTCGCCGTCGGTGACCGTCCAGCCGGTGGGCTGCACCCGTGACAGCGTGGCTTCGAGCATGTGGGTGATCTCGGCGCGGCCCTCGAAGGTCCTGATGTTCCAGGTGAAGGAAATGAGGTCACGCCAGAAGCAGTCCTCGGTGAACACAGCGGCGGCTCTGGCCGGATCGTTTGCGACCAGGGCAGCACTGAACTCGGCGAGCCAGGTGGTCACCGCTGCCGCGGCCTCGGTCTGCTGGGCGGTCGTCGTCATCGGCGGGCTTCCTTCCTGGTTGCCGCTCATCTGTTGTGCTGGAGGGCGCAGCAGGCGGTCTGCACGCGGATCAAGCCGTCCAGGTTGCCCTCGCCGAGGGCATGGGCGTGGCGGTCGAACACTTCTTCCTGTGTGCGTACCATCGCGCTCCTCGTCGCACCGAGCATCTGCTGGCTAGCTTCGCCCCGAGAAGGTGCGGACGTCCAGCCCTGGCGCCGATGAACCGCGTCCAACCTTGGCACCGGGCGGGCTCTGTGGATCACCCCGGGAAGCCTGGACCCAGGGCGTCGGCCGCTGCCGGGGCCTTCGCCGCGCTGTTGTCCTGGTACTACCAGCCGTACTTCGCCACAGGCCACCAGATCCTGGGTCTTGACCATCTGGGTGGTTCGCCGGCGGCGGGCCTGAACCACCGGCTGAAGGGGCGGCTAGGGGATCAGGCTGAGCTGGCGGGCCCGGGTGACGGCCTCGGTGCGGTTGGCCGCGCCGAGCTTGCCCAGCAGGTGGCTGACGTGCTTTTTCACAGTGTCCAGAGTGACCACCAGCTGCTCGGCGATCCCTCGCGGGCGGTCAGCTGCTCCACCAGGCCCGGCACCGCCACAGCGGCGCCGCGCCCGGCGCCTTGCCGGTCGTCCTGGCCGCCGAACGCCCGCAGCACCTTGGCCAGGCAGCCGGGCGGGACGTCGCGTGCGGCGGCGCGTTCTGCCTTCTGGGCGGCCACCAGCCGGGCCAGCAGCGCGGCCATCGGCGCGCTCTCGTCGGCGAATACCCGCACGTAGCCCTGCGGGCACCCCAGGGCGAGGGCCTGGGTCAGGGCGTCCACCGCGGCGTCCTGGTCGCCGCAGGCCGCCAGCGCCAGCGCCCGCAGCGCGCCGATCTCGATGACGCTGCCGGTCCGGCCTTGGCCGGCCGCCGCCGCGAGCATTCTGTCCAGGAGCATAAGCGCCTGAGCCGCGCGGTCTTGGGCGAGCAGGACCCGGGCCAGCACCAGATACTCCGGTTCGCGGGGGTAGCCCGGTTCGTCGCCCGGGCCGAGGCCGCGTTCTTTCGTCCAGCGGGCGGCGGCGGCGACGTCACCCTGGGCCAGCAGCAGCCGCGCCCGCTGCGCGGGGACGGGGTTGAGCAGGCCGGTCACGTCCGGGCCCAGTGCGGCCTGCCGGGCCTCGCCCATCGCCTCCAGCGCCCCGCCCGGATCGCCCCGGGCCTGCCGGATCCACGCCAGGGTCACCAGGCCAGTGCCCAACGGAGCGGGGTAGAGGAACTGCCGGCATAGCGCGATGCCCTCGGTGACCTGCCAGAGGGCGCTGTCGAGCTCATTGCGCTGGTAGGCCACCTCGGCCAGGCCGACGTAGGCAGGGCCAGCGGGCGGCGCGGGCGGCGGGCCGGACTCTGCGGCGATGTCCAGTGTCTTCTGGTAGGTCTCCGCGGCTGCGTCCAGCCGGCCCTGGGCGCGCTGGACCTGGCCGAGCTGGTAGACGCCCCACGAGATGGGCTGGCCGGCTTGCCACCCGGCGATGCTCGACACGAAGGCCTGCTCGGCGTCTGCGAGGCGGCCGCGGAGCCATTCAGCCGCGGCCAGAAGTCCGTGGGCGGTAGAGCTCAGCAGCTGCTCACCACCGCCGAGCTCGGCCAGGGCCTGCGAAGCGAACGAGGCCGTGCCCTCGGCGTCACCGCGGAGCTGGGCGAGGAAGCCGCGATGGAGCGCGATCAGCGCGGGGATATTCGCCAGCATGCTGACGGCTTTCCCGACCGATGGCTCGAACGGCTCATCGACCGCGGGTGCCGCGCCTGCCAGCGCGCGCTCGGCCGCGTCCAGCGGCGGCACCATCGCCTCCGCGCGGCCGAGGGTGGCAGCCAGCAACACCTGCGCCAGCAACAGGCGGGTCCGGGTCTGGATCACCTCAGCGGGCAGCGCCGCAAGCCACCGCTGCGCCGTCGCCCCCTCGCTGCGCAGGTACAAGGTTGCGTCGAAGTGCTGCTCGATCAGCTGGGCCGCCCAGGCCGTGTCCCCGGCGGCCAGGGCGTGCCCTACCGCGTCATCGGCCAGCCCATGCTCCTCATACCAGGCGGCGGCCGCCCGGTGCAGCACCACGACCCGGCCGGGCTGTTGCAGCATGCGGGCGCGGAGCAGGTCGGCGAACAGGCGATGGTAACGCCACCAGCCGCGAACCTCATCCAAGGGCATCAGGAACAGGCCTGCCTGCTCAACTTGCTCCAGCATCGCCTGGCCATCGTCCCGGCCGGTGACCGCATCGCACAGCCCGCCGCTGAGGCGTTCCAGCACCGAGGTTTCCAGCAGGAACTCGCGCACCTGCTCCGGCTGGCCGTCGAGCACCTCTCCGGTCAGATAGTCCAGGATGTAACGGTGGCTGCCGCTGAAAGCCGCCACGAACCCGGCGATGTCGGACCGTCCCCGCAGCGACAGGGCGGCCAGTTGCAGGCCGGCCGCCCAGCCTTCGGTGCGGGCCACCAGCGCCGCCACTGCGGCGGCGGGCAGGGCGGACCCAGCCGATTCGCGCAGCAGGGCCGCCGCCTCCTCGGCGGTGAACCGCAGGTCGTCGGTGCGCAGCTCCGCGAGCTGCCCGCGGGCCCGCAGCCGCGCCAGCGGCAGCGGCGGGTCGGACCGGCTGGCTAGCACCAGGTGCAGTCCCGGCGGCAGGTGCTCGAGCAGGAACGCCAGCGAGGTGTGCACCTGCCGGGCGTCCACTAGGTGGTAGTCGTCGAGGACGAGCACCATCTCGCCAGACTGGGCGGCCAGATCGTTGATCAGGGCCGTCACCAGCCCTTCGAACGAGGACGACGGCGGGCCGAGCAGCGGGGCCACCCGCTCGCCGATCCCCGGCCGCGCCCGGTCCAGCGCGGCCACCACATGCCGCCAGAACCGCACCGGGTCGTTGTCGCCGACATCCAGCGACAGCCACGCCACCGGCCGGCGGCCAGACCGGAGCCAGTCGGCGAGCAGCGCCGTCTTACCGAACCCAGCCGGGGCACACACCAGGGCCAGCCCTCTGCCGAGCGCCTCCGCCAGCCGCGGCCGCGGCACGAAACCCGGCCGCAGGCCAGGCACGTGCAGTTTGGTAGCCAGGAGGACATCCTGTTCGGACGCGGCGGCCCGGGCCGGGGCCGCCGCAGGCGGCTCAGCCATCGGCGACCTACCACTCAGCGCATCCAGCGATGACCAGCACCGCTGCCAGATCCGGTTATTCTAACCGCCGGCCTGAAGGCTGCGCCCCGGCCGGCACCATCGTGCCCGCCGGCTCGCCGGAAGATTCCACCTGCATGCGCACCTTCGGGTGACGGCCACTCCCGGAGGGGGTTCGTAGCATGCGGGTGAACCAGACATGCACCGGCAGGAGGAGGCGAACAGCCGTGAACGGCTCGGGGTGGCCCGCCCGCTACGAGATCCGCGTCGACAGCGTCCTTGATGACCAGTGGGCGGACTGGTTCGGCGGCCTCCAGCTCAGCAGCGACAGCGCCCAGACGGTCATCGTTGGCCTGCTGCCGGACCAGCCTGCGCTGCGCGGGCTGCTGACCAAGGTCGCTGACCTCGGGCTGTCCCTGATCTCGGTGCGCCGGATCGAGGCCGACGATGCCGGAAACCAGGCGCAGCACTGACACGCGATCCGGGGCACTGTGGTGCCGGCCTGGCCGGGAAAGATTCCACCGGCATCGGCACCTTCGGGTGACGCCCACGGCAAGTCCAGCTCGTACCGTCTTCGCAGAACCAGCCTTCCATCCGACCGGGGCCCGGCAATAGGTGCGGTCAGTTCGCGTGACGGCAGTGGCTGCGCTCGCGGAATTCGGGACAGAACGGAGAATAAGAAGTGGGCAAGTTGCAGGCAATCGCGGGCGTCTCGGCCGGACGCCGGACCAAATGGGCGGTCCTGGTCTTCTGGCTGATCATCGTGGCCGTGGCCGGACCGCTGGCCGGCAAACTTACCGGGGCGGAGAAGAACGACTCCTCGGCGTGGCTTCCGGCCAAGGCCGAGTCGACCAAGGTCCTTGACCTGCAGTCCCGATTCCAGTCGCCGAATATCTTCGCCGGCGTCGTGGTCTATGACCGCCCGTCCGGCCTGACCGGCGCGGACCGGGCTCTACCGCCAGGCAAGCCGCAAACCGAAATCCTGAACGGACGGGCAGCCACCGTCCGGTGAGCCTGCCACGGCCAGGTGGCGTACGCGCAACCGGACAACCAAACGACATCGGCCGGCGATGGGCCGGCCATAGGAGGACAAATGCCAGCAACTGACAAGACACCGGCGCAATCACAGCTGGGTGCGGTGACGATCCAGGGGGGCCTCGACGCTCTGCGCCGGTCGGCCGCGGCGACGGGCGAGCTGCTTGGGTCGATCGGCGAGTCCCGCGCCGATGTCGCCGTGCCGGGCCTAGCCTGGACCGTTGCGGAGACCGCCGCCCACCTGGTCGCCTTGCTGCGCCAGTCCGCGGCCTTCGCGAGCGGTGCCCGAGATGGCGTTGCCGAACGTGCCGCCCTGCCTGCGTCCGGCGGCGTTGGCGAGCGGATGGCGCTCGGCAATGCCCGGGAGCTTGACCGCCTCGGCGAGCGGCGGATTCCGGTGCTGCGCCAGTTGCTGGAAAGCTCCGTGGACGAGTACGCGACCCTGATCGCCGGGCGCCGCGGCGGCGGCCCGGTCGAAACGATGTTCGGCCCGGAAGATCCTGCGACCATGACCGCGGCGCTAGTCGGAGAACAGCTGGTGCACGGCTTCGACCTGGCCCGCGCCGTGGGCCGGCGCTGGACGATCGACCCCGATGCGGCCCGGCTGACGCTCACCGGGCTGACCCCCTTCCTGCCGTTTATGGTGGACGCCGCGGCCATCCGCCACGTCCGCGCACGCATCGAGGTGCGGATCGTCGGCGACCCGCGGTTCACGCTGGTCCTGGATCACGGCAGGGCCGCGGTCGAGCCGGCCGGCGGGCGCTGCGACTGCTGGATCCAGGCCCAGCCCGT
>JBEKKH010000659.1:0-4564 GCA_050010815.1 Streptosporangiaceae bacterium
GGCCCCGCCGGCCGCACTCCCCGCGGACGAAGTCCTCGTGTGCTTCGAGCTTGTAGATCTTCCACTCGGCCGTGTTGCTGTCAAAGGACATCGTGCCGCGGACGGTCTCGCCGGACGGCGGCTGCCCCTGAAACACACCTTCCTCCAGCCTGCCACCGACATCGGCGTACCAGTCCTCGCCCAGGACGATATCGACGGAGTTGTCGCAGAGGTCCAGGATCGCGGCATAGTCCGATAGCGGCACGACCGGCAGGAAGGGGCGCAGCGCGAGGACTGCCACCAACCCTCGCCGGCGAAACTCCGCGAGTTGCGCGGCCCGGACGGCCGGAGCGGGCACGGGACGGGGCTCAAGATGCGGCACCGTCAGCTGGGCTATGCTGACACAGCCGAATAGCCAGTGGCCCCGGCTTCTGAGCTGCTCACTCAGCCGACCGACGGCATCCATCGCCTCGGCGTCGAAGGGTGCGCGCGTGGTGAAAAGGAGATCCTTGCCGAAGAAGCTCAGTTGCTGTAGCAGGCGGACGCCGAGGCGAAGCCTCGGCGGGGCGAAGGAGTCGGTATCACCAGAGACGTAGATCGTCTCGAACGAGGACTGGTCCTGAGCGGCGACCCACCCGATTATGTCCGGAATACCAAGGGAGCCAAAGCTGCCGTACTGCGCGTTGACATAACAGAACGGGCAGCTATACGTGCAGTAGCGTTTGGCGTGGAGCGGGCCAAGCGAGACCATGACGCGTCCCTCACCCCGCTCAAACGGCTCGGTACGGTAAGTGACGGCTCGCGAGCCTTGAGAAGTCATCGAGCATCCCTCCAAGCATCCAGAGATTGCTGTCACCGTAGTTCAGTTCGACGGCGATGAAAAGGCGTAATGGGGCTAGACTTATTGGCAGTGGCACCAACAGGCGCTGTAGGCACTTGGGAACAAGTCAGTCACGAGCGTTAACAGGTGCCTCTGCTAAAATAAGCTTGTCATTCATTTGGCTGTCTGGAGGGCTGGCATGAACCAGATAGGTAACCCCGTCAACGCCGGGAGAGAGTTCTGTTTCCGAGCGTTCCGGGAAACTCTTGACGAGATGCTGGGTAAGGAGCCGGTTACCGAATATACGTTCACGCAAAAATGGCTTAGCCGCATTAAAGCCTACCCTCTGCTCACGGCAAATGGGTGGTACGATCCGCCGCCGGAAGGCATCGCGGTCCTGTCAGGAAGGGATGATGCAAGTCAACCGTTCCGGTTCTCTTCACTCAGGCAGCCGGAGTGCTGGCCGTCGCACGACCGAATAATCGACTGGCGGCATGGCGTCATCTACGCCTACTGCTCTCCCCTCGATACGGCACGGGGACTGCTTGCCGACTTTGGCATCACCCTCTATTTCGGATCAGATCCGGAAATAATCGCGTTCTACAGGGCAGCACTAAGGACCACTCGGGAGATTATTGAGGCGATTCAACCGGAAATGGATGCTAGAACGCTCTTCGAGCAAGCAGCCGAGATCATCAGCGCCGCCCGCATGAGCAACAATGTGACCAGCATAACGCACAGCGACCCGAACGATATCGGCCATTCATTTCCCTGCCTCGGCACCGGCCAGCTCGACGGCCGCCACCTGGATGCATCAGCCATATCGGTCATCCGTAATTCGCGTAAGTATGTATGCCGGGCCGATACCTGGTACCTCGCTGAGGTGGCGCAGTTTACCGTGGAGCCCAATCTGATATCCCTCGACAACCCGGCACTACCGCAATTCAGCCCGCACTACGTGGTAGCAATTGATCAGGGCGCCGTCGCCACGTCCACCGATTGCGATGAGCTTTTCGCGGCCTTCGGCCTGCTCTGACGGCGGACTATAGATTCGACGCGTCTGCCACGATCATTTCCTGCGGGCTTACCTCAGACTTCCCCCAGTCAAAATCCACCAGGTCAAGCGCGTCGATCTCCGTGACCAGCGAGTAGATACCGGAGTAGTCACGCAGAAGCCGCCTGGTCGAGCCGCCTTGCCTGATGTCCCCGATAATCTCACCACGGCCCGGGAAGTTCTCGACCGCGAAAATCTTTTCCCAGGTAGTGAAGTCGGTGGATACGAACGCGTCCAGGGCGGCCGTAAGCGCGGCCAGGAAGAACCGCCTGCCGGCCATCCCGAGGCTGCCGTACACGGTCTTCGCGACCTCCCGGCATATCTCGGAGTGACAGTACTCGTCACGCAGGTGCGTCCGCACCGTCGCCGTGTTCATCGGCTGGATGTCCTGGTCGTGTGCGAGCAATCCGAGGTAGGCGTTGATCGAGACCTCGGACACCGTGGCGAAGGCCAGCGTGATCAGGTCTTGCTCCCGGCGGTCCGAACTCGCCGCACGCATCCGCCGATGTGCGATATTCGTGCGCGTCTCAGGCAGCAGCGCATCCGGGAGCGCGAGCCGACGTCTGCTGCGCGTGACGTCGGAAGCCTGGCGGTGCATGAGCATGTGGTATTGCTCGTCCACCATGGCCTGCCCGACGGCCCGGTGCGTTGCGCGGTCGCCAACTCCTGGATAGGCGTTTTCCAGGATCAGCTCAAAGGCAGGATTAGCCAGTTGCTGCTCACCGGTGATCGTCCGCCGGTTGAAAGCAATCCAGGCCCACGAAAGAACGCGGCTTCTCGCCTCGTCCGGAGCCGACAGCCAGGCATCGTGGTTCCCGAACGGGAGGATACCCACTGGGTAGTCAGGACGCTCAAGATCGAATGGCTCGTCCAGATCTGGTTCGCCGCGCTTTACCGCGGCCCGGCGATGCCAGTTTTTCGCGAGGCGCACTATAACCCGGCCCGGGTCGGCCTCTAGCTCGTCTAGCCCACGGGGCAGGACGCCGGCGGTAATGCCCTCCTGATCATTCGCTCTCAAGTCATCCTCCCGGATATCGTAACGGCGATAAGATAATTCGAGCTCAGGGCAGGACTTCTGGGTGCGAACGCCGGAACCAGAAGGACCGTGGCAGTACCCGCTCGATCTTTTTGAAATCCTCGGTGGGCGTTACGAACAAGAACTTCAGGCGGATTAGCTTCACCGCGCTTGTGGCCGAGCTCGCCGCCCTCTGCCCGATGCCGGGAAGCGCCGCCCCAAGCACTCCGACGCCAGCCTCCACGGCCAGTGAAAAGACCTCGCTGGGCAGCGAATCACGGGAAGGGTCGTAACCGAAGAAGATGCCAAGCCGGGTCCGCCGCTCGACAACCGGCCCGTACCTCGACCGAATATAGTCACACACCTGCCCCCAGTAAGAGGTGGCAGCCGTGACGAATTGATTTCCGATCGAACTGCTGCTCTGGCTACGGAATTCCTCGTCACGGGAAAGCGAAAGCAAGGCGAAGTAGGGGCGTCCGAGGGTACGGAGTTGAGCGATTTCGTCGGGGCTCAGCAGTCCGAGAATCGCTAGCGGAGGACCATCGAGTAGTGCGTCGGCGCGTTCCATGATCGCCTCGACGCTCAGGTTCGGAAGCTGTTTAGGTACCTCGGCTTGGAGTTCACCCGTGACGCTGTCCACGTCAAGCCCGACCAGAGACGAGTTGGCGTACGCGCTGTACGAAATCTGATTCAGCAGGCCCTGGTAATGCATGGCGGGGTCGGCCAGGGTCAGGCCATACCGCTGAAATATCTGATTGACGGTGGTGAGCGAGAACCAATCGCGGGTGAGCATGCTGAAGTATTCGTCTTGCAGCCCCTTCGAAAGCCCCCGGACCGAGACCATGAACGCGGTATCCGCCGAGTAATCGGAGGCCGCCCGCCGGAGGTTCGCCATGAAGAGTTCCTTGACCTGGCGGTACGGATACCGGATGGTGTGATCCAGGGCCCACGAGTCGAGATCCTGGTAATATAGCCGCCGCTCGTCGGTAAAGTCATGGAGCACCCAGGCATCTTTCGGATCCTGCTGCAGCCAGGCGTCATATATGTCGGTAAATGTATGCGTGGCAATCTGCGTATCCGGGCGATACGCCTGGTCCCGGATCAGGATCTTAATGAAGTTCAGTTCGGCAAGCCGTCGCAGCCGTGCGTACAACCCCTCGGCCTGGCTCTTCTTGAACGACTGCAGGAAGTTGGCGTTCTCGCATATGTCCGTATCGGTGATGAGCGTGGTTTCCGACAGCAGGCAGGAGAGGTTTAGCAGGCCGGCCAGGCGGCGCCAGCGCACCCGGACGGCCCAGTTGGGTTCCGAAGGCCCCAGAAGAGAGGAGTACTTCTCCGTCGAGGACGAAACTGTGAACTGGCCTGCATCCGACATTGCCGCTCATCCGATTCCATGTGCGACCCGCGTGACACACTGCGGCCAGGGGCCGGGTGTCAGAACAGCTTCGCATCGATAGGGGTCCTAGCGCAACGCGCCGGCCGGGCGGGACCAGGCGTCCTGATCAGGGAGACGCGGGTCGGATAGGCTGAGGGACGCGGTGTACCTCGCCGCGCACGGAAGGCTGCGCACGAAAGGTAGGCCGCTCGTATGCATGATGCCGATCCGTATGCGGACGCCGGGGTCGACTACCACGTGCTCGATGCCCTCAAGCGAACTGCGGTGCAGGCGGCCCGCATGACATCTGGCACCCTCGCC
>JBEKKH010000660.1:0-4558 GCA_050010815.1 Streptosporangiaceae bacterium
CGACGGCCGCGCGGTCGCCGTCAAGGTCCAGTACCCGGGCATCGCCGAGACCATCGCGGCCGACCTGCGCAACGTCGCGCTGATCCGCCGGATGCTGCGCATCGCCGCCCCGGCCCAGGACGTCGACGCGCTGCTGGGCGAGCTGCGGGACCGGATCGGCGAGGAGCTCGACTACCGCCGCGAAGCCGCCAGCCAGCGCCTGCTGGCCGCCTATTACGACGGCCACCCCACCATCTGCATCCCCGCGGTCATCGACGGGCTGTCCACCCGCCGGGTGATCACCAGCGAGCTGTCGGGCGGGGCCCGCTTCGCCGAGCTCGCCAGCTGGCCCCAGCGCGAGCGCGACCTGGCCGCCGAGACGATCTACCGGTTCGTCTTCCGCAGCCTCTACGAGGCGCGCGCCTTCAACGGCGACCCGCACCCGGGCAACTACCTGTTCCACCGCGGCGGCAAGGTCACCTTCCTCGACTTCGGGCTCGTCAGGCGCTTCAGTCCCGCCGAACTGCAGCCGCTGATGCGGATGGCCCGCACCATCTGCGTCGAGCACGATCCCGAGGCGTTCCGCCGCAGCCTGGAGAACACCGGATTCCTGCGCCCCGGCGCGCCGCTCAGCACCGAGGCGATCGTCGAGCACCTGGCCGTCTTCTACGACACCATCCGCGAACCAGGACCGCTGACCATCACCAGCGACTACGCCTCCGCGGTCGTGCGCCGTTTCTTCGACGTGCGCAGCCCGGTCGCGCAGTACATCAGCGTCCCGCAGCCCTATGTGATCCTCCAGCGCATCAACCTCGGCCTGTTCGCGGTGCTCGGCGAGCTGTCCGCCACGGCCGACTGGCGCGCCATCTCCGAGGAGATCTGGCCTTTCGTCCACGGCCCGGCCGCCACCCCGATGGGCGAGGCCGAGGCCGCGTGGCAGGCACGCCGCCAGGCGGCTGCGGCATGACGCCCCGAGCCGCTCTGCCGTGAGCTCACCGCCCCGGCCGAGCTCTCCGCGGGCCGGGGCGTGGCGGTGGGGCCCGGGCATGAGGCCGTCTCGTTCGGATGAAATCTACTATCCGTATTAGTACAGGCCTGACCCCGGCCCGGTCGAATGCGTCTTTTGCCGCCCGGGCCGTCGGCCGGCCTGTGCTCGGGCGCGTGCCGCTCACGGCCGGGTGCTCATTACCGAGCCGATCGAGGATTCCACCGCGCGGCTGGCCGCCAGGACGAGCGCCATCAGCACCGGGTCACCTCTACTGGACCGGCTGCTGGCCGGGCCCGGCTTCCTGGACGCCGTGACCTACCCGGAGATCAGCTTTCGGTCCGAGCTGCTGGCCTGGGTTCCGGCCGGATGGCGGACCGTCGGCTGCCTGAATCTCAGGGGCACCGAGCATGAGCTGGCCTGCCAGCTCGATCTGCACCTTGGCGACACCCGGCCGGACGGCTCCTCGCGCATCCTTGTCGCCAGCAGCTGGGTCATCGACTCCAGGTGGATAACGAGCCAGCGGATCCCCGCACTGGGCCGCCGCGTCGTGATGACGTGCTCATTTTCCCTCCAACCGGACATGTGAGCGGCTAGGACCGCGGGAGGCCGGCCGCCTCGGCCCGGTGTGACGCACGTCGCACCCGCCGACTCCTTCTGGCTGAACCGGCTAGCTCTCCTATGCATGTTAGTAGATGAAAGTGAAACTACCGCCGCCCCGTTGAGGCATCAGACCCGCGGGGACGGCCGACGACAGGAGGAAAACAATGTTCGACCGTATCGCCCAATGGCAGCCGGATCAGGGCGCCGCCGCGACCGCGCGGGCGGTAGCCGCGCTGGCGCTAGCCGCGCTCGCGGTGATCCACGTCGTGGACTTGCCGGGCACCCTGGGCCCGACCCCGCTGGTCGGCCTCGGGTACCTCGGCATCATCGCCGGGTCGATCCTGATTGCCGGGTGCTGATCGCCCGGCCGCACTGGCTGGCCTGGTCCGCGGCCGGCGCCGTGGCCATCTTGGCGATGGGCGGATACATCATGACCCGCGCTCTGCGCGGAGGTTTCCTGGGCGATCACGGCGACGTCGGTAACTGGCACTGCCCGCTGGGCATCGCCGCGCTCAGCGTGGAGTCGGTGATCATCCTGCTCGTCCTGCTCGCCGGGCTCGGCGCCTGGCACGCGCGGATCCACGCAGCCTGGTCAGCGGACACCAGTTCACCACCACCATCCCGGTCGCGCTCGGCGGAAATAGCCTCACCGGTGACCTGGCTGCCCACCACGTCCAGGTTCACCGCCACCGCCGCTACTACCAAGCGTTTTGGTAGATAGTGCACCATCAACACCTCAAGGAGCTAAAACCATGCGACACCCAAGAATCATCATCGCCAGCGTCAGCCTGGCCGCAGCGGCCGCTATCGGCGGCGGTATCACCGCCGCCGCGGCGACTACCTCCCATGCCAGCAGCCAACCCGCGGCCAGCCAGGCCGCCGCGGCGACCGTGCGCACCGTGCAGGGGAGCATCGGAGGCAAGACCGAGACCATCCTGGTCAACAGCCAGGGGCTGCCTCTGTACTACTACCTGAACGACACGGCGGCGAAGTCGGTCGTCACCGGCGGGCTGGCAGCGCTGTGGCCGCCGCTGACCTCCGGGTCACCGGCCGCCACCGGGCTGACCGGCAAGCTCGCCGCGGTCATGGACATCCACGGCGACCAGGTCGCCTACAACGGGCACCTGCTGTACACCTTCGCCGACGATCACGCCGGCCAGGTGACCGGCCAGGGAGTGCAGGGCTTTTTCGTGGCCACCCCGGGCCTCACGCCGATCGCCGGGTCCTCGACAGCCGGGTCCCCGGCCACGGCGGGCACGGCCCCGGCCGCTTCGTCCGGCAGCGGTTACGGCTACTGAGGCGGCCAGGTGCCCTGGTTCGCTGGCTCCGTTCCTTCGGGCGGTGCCAGCGGCCAGGGCCCCGGACCCGCCGAGGCCTAGGACAGGCAGACATGACACGCAGGAGCAAGAAGGTGGCCCGCACGGCGGCCGCAGGTGCGGCGCTGGTGGTGGTGACCGCCGCCGGAGTGGCCGAACGGACTGCGCTCGCAGCGTCGTTTACGGTGCTTGCTCATCTGCACTGGCTCTGGATCCCGGCCGCCGTCGGGCTTGAATCCGTGTCCATGGCCGCCTTCGCGGTCATGCTGCGCAGGCTGCTCGCGGCCGGCGGCGCCCGCGTGGGCGTCCGGCCGATGCTGGCCACCGCCTATGCGGCCAACGCGGTGTCGGTCTCGGTTCCGCTGGCCGGACCCGCCCTGGCCACCGCCTTCACGTTCCGCCGCTTCACCCGGCAGGGCGCGGATGCCCCGCTAGCCGGCTGGTCGCTGCTGGCCGGCGCGGTAGTGTCCTCCGCTGCGGCGGCCCTGGTCGTGGTGGGCGGAGGGCTGGCGTCCGGGAACATCCTGGTCACCGCGGTCGCCGTTCCCGGCGGCGTGCTCGCCGTCGCCGTCCTGGTGGTGGCGGGAGCGGCCGCACGCCGACCGCGGCTGCGCGGCGCGCTCGAACGGCCCGCCGCGTGGACGCTGCAGCAGGGATCCCGGCTGCTGCGCTGGCCCGCCGCCGAGCCCGGCCAGATCATCCGGGCCTGGGCTGAGCGGCTGGGTTCGCTTCAGCTTTCCCCGCCGGGCTGGACCGCGGTGACCGGCCTGGCCCTGGCCAACTGGCTCGCCGACGCGGCCGTCCTCGCCGTGAGCATCCGCGCCACCGGCGCCGCCGTGCCCTGGCATGACCTCCTGCTGGTCTACGGCACGGGCATCGCCGCGCAAAGCCTCAACATCACTCCCGGCGGGCTCGGGGTCACCGAGGGAACACTCAGCCTGGCCCTGGTCGCCACCGGGCTGGGCGCCAGCCGGGCCCTGGCCGCGGTCCTGCTCTACCGCCTGGCCAGTTTCTGGCTGGTCGCACTAGCAGGATGGATGGTCCTGTTCTGGCTGCGGCGTCCCCGTGCCCGGGCGGAGGGCCGGAACTACGCCATCCCCCGGCCACGCAGGCCGGCCGGCCGGGCGGCCTGCTGACATGACGACACACCCGCGCCGGAGACAAACCCGCCGAGCGCACCGCTCAGGAACAGGACACCGCCATGACCGCTGACACAGGAACCACTTATCTGCCCGCCAGGCTGGGTGCTCACGAGCTGGTCCTGTTGCACGGGCAGCCCGGCTCGCCTGCCGACTGGCAGCAGGTCATCGCACGGCTGCCGGCCCAGCTCCACGCCATAGCGCCTGACCGGCCGGGATACGGCTCCAGCCGGCTCCCGGCCGGCGGGTTCGCCGCGAACGCGCGCGCCGTACTCGACGACCTGGACTCGCGCGGCATCAACCGCGCGGTGCTGGTGGGACACTCCTACGGCGGCGGGGTCGCACTGTCGGCGGCAAGCCTGGCGCCCCGCCGGGTGGCGGCGGTGGTCCTGCTCGCGAGCGTCGGTCCGGGCTGCGTGAACGGCTGGGACAAGCTGCTCGCCGCACCCGGCGCCGGGCAGCTGTGCGCGCTGGTGGCCTGGCGGCTGACGCCATGGATCGCCCGGGCCCGGCTCGCTAGGATCGCCCGGCAGCAC
>JBEKKH010000661.1:0-4557 GCA_050010815.1 Streptosporangiaceae bacterium
GTGTTCTACCCGCTCCCTGAAGCCATATAATTCCACTTTCAGCCCGTCTGAGATCTGGTCATCTCCGGCTAGTTCGAGTAGCACGTCGCAAGCCAGTTTGAGCCGTTCCAGGTGAGTCCGCTCGAACTTGAACAGTCCCTCGTGCATGGTGATCTCCCTCACCTAGTCATGGCCGGGTATCCGTGGAGGTCATTGCTTATTAACCTCCTTTTGTTTCGCTATCGTTTTCCGTGAATGTAATTCTGCGTGCAACGGAAAGCCATGCGAAGGCCGCCTGTGAGGTCAGCGGTAGGACATAATGTAGGATTACCTCATGATCAGTGCGGTAGTCTTCGATGTCGGCGAGGTGCTGGTTGATGAGTCCAGGGGAATATGGGACCTGGGCTGATTGGCTGTAGCTATTCAGCCTGAGTCGGGCTGCCGTGTACTGGCGGGCGCGCGGGATAGCCCGCTGGCGTTGAATTCGTTTCCAGCGGGTGTTCATGGGGCGGGCGGAGCGGGCCCCGTCGCTGTGTTACGGGGGCTGGGTTGCGGGCGGGAGCCAGGGGCCGTCGGTGAAGAGCCGGGTTAGGGCGTCGAGGGCGCCGATGCCCCATTTGGCGGTGGTGGACAGGTAGGACTGGACGATCGCGAAGTCGGCCAGGCCGAGGAGAGTGCGCCAGGTTCCGCCGGAGGTGCGCTGCTGGACCTTGACGGGGCGGACGTCTCTTTCGGCCTGATTTGACGATCCCGCTGTCGACTACGCGTGGTGCGGGTGCTGAGAAGCATCCGGATCAGGTGCGGGTGACGCATCGGTTCCATCCGTTGTCCGGCCGGTCGTTTCAGTTCGTGAACCGGCGCAAGAACTGGCGGTCTGACCGGGTCTACTTCTTCGATGACGCTGGTGAGCTGGCGTGCCTGCCGGCGGAGTGGACGGACGTGGTGCCCGGGGACCCGTTCGTGGTGGTGTCGGCGGGACGGTCGCCGTTCCGCACGGCGGATCTGCTGGAGCTCGCGGAGCTGATCGGGGAGCTGCGCCAGGACGCGGGATCCACACCGGATGACGTCAAGCGGATTACGCCGTGAGTGTCTGCGGGATTCTGCCGCGGCCCCGGCTGGTCATCTCCTGGATCTGCCGGGTAATCGTCTCGGTGACCGCTACTTTGCGGGGATTCTTGGATGACCGGCGGCGTGGCGCGATGGATCTCACTGAACAATACGGCATAGTCGTCTTGACTCAAATGCGGTCAGGGAGGCGCGATGGTCAGGCGAGACGACGCGAAGACGCGGGCGCTGGCGGCGTCCAGGACGCTGAATCCCCGCCCGGAAAGGGTCACCGATCCGGCGTTCAGCCCGGGCGGTTTCTTCGATCCGGCGGATCTGGTGCAGGTCAAGTACGAGATGGTGCGCAGAGCCGAGGTCGCGGACACGGCGGCGGGCCAGGCCGCCGCCGCTTTCGGATTCTCCCGCCAGTCGCTGTATTCGGCCAGGACGGCACTGCGCGAGCGGGGGCTGGCCGGCCTGGTCCCGGCCAAGCCCGGCCCCAAGGGCGGCCACAAGCTCACCGGCCAGGTCGTGGACCTGCTGGAGGAACTGCTGGCAGCAGACCCCGGCCTGCGGCCGGCGGATCTGGCCGCCGCGGTCCGGCAGCGTCTCGGTGTCAGCGTCCATCCGCGTTCGGTGGAGCGGGCGCTGCAGCGCCGCCGCACCACCCGGCGCGAGGACGAGCAGGGCGGCGAGCAGGCCCCCGGGGCGGCGCCCAAAAGCCTCTGACAAGCCTGGCTCCGGCAACGGGAACATCGCCGGCGATGACCGCGGCGCGTTCACCCAGCGGTATGAGCAGCTGCGCAGCGCCGCGGCCGCCGGTAACGGCGGATGGCGGCACGGCCTGGGCGTGCTGGTCACCCGGGGGATGGTCGCCTGGATGGCCGCGTGGGCCTCCCTGCCCGCCCAGGCCGGGCCGGGGGCCGAACCCGGCCGCAATGCAGCAGCGGCACCGCAGGCCGGCGCGTCCTTGTCCACCTCGACCCCGTCCCAGCCCGCTCCGAACAGCGAAGGAGGTGATGCCAGCTCGTCGCCGGCCTGCACGTCGCTGCCGCCCGCGCTCTCGCCTCATGCCACCAGCGAGATCGTCGCGGTGCTGGCGCAGATGACGCTCGCCCATGCCCGCCCCGCCCCGTTCCCCGCCCAGGAGGTCATTCCCCCGTGAGTACCGATACCAGCGGCAAGGTGACCGCGGCCCGGCTCCGCCGCGACGCCTACCTCTACATCCGCCAGTCCACCCTCTACCAGGTCGCCAACAACACCGAGTCCACCGCACGCCAGTACGACCTGCGCGGCCGGGCCGTCGCGCTCGGCTGGCCCGCCGGCCGGATCCACGTCATCGACATCGACCAGGGCCATTCGGGGGCTTCCTCCGCGGACCGGGAAGGCTTCCAGCACCTGGTCGCCCAGGTGTCCCTCGGCCGGGCCGGAGTCGTGCTCGGCCTGGAATGCTCGCGGCTGGCCCGCAACAACGCCGACTGGCACCGGCTGCTGCAGATCTGCGCCCACAACGACACTCTCATCCTGGACGAGGACGGGCTGTATGACCCGGCCAGCTTCAACGACCGGCTCCTTTTGGGCTTGAAGGGGCAAATGGCCGAAAGCGAACTGCATTTCCTGCGGGCACGCATGCAAGGAGGCCTGCTGGCCAAAGCCCGCCGCGGTGAGCTGAAACTGCAGCTGCCGATCGGGCTCGCCTATGACAGCCGGAGCGAGCCGGTCCTGGATCCCGACGGCGGAGTGCGCCAGGCGATCACCCTGCTGTTCGACACCTTCACCGCCACCGGCTCCGCCTTCGCCGTGGTCAAAGCCTTCCGCGAGGCACAGCTGACCTTCCCCGGCCGGCACCGCGGCGGACCGCGCGCCGGCGAGCTGTACTTCAAGACGCTCACCCACGACCAGGTCCTGAAGATCCTGCACAACCCCTGCTACGCCGGCGCCTACTGCTACGGCCGCGCCCGCCACACCACCGACCTGGACGGGCACCACCACACGCTGGCCAAGCCGGCCGAGGACTGGACCGTCCTCATCCCCGGCCACCACCCCGGCTACATCACCTGGCCCCGCTACCAGGCCAACCTGCAGACCCTGGCCGCCAACGCCGCCGCCCGCGGCGAGGACCGCGCAGCCGGGCCAGCCCGCGAGGGACCCGCCCTGCTCCAGGGCCTCATCGTCTGCGGCAGATGCGGACGGCGCATGACGGTGCGCTACCACACCCGCACCGACACCACCATCGTGCCGGATTACGTCTGCCAGAACGACGGCATCAGCAACGCCCAGCCGATCTGCCAGCACCTGCCCGGCGCCGCCCTCGACACCGCCGTCGCCGCCCTGCTGCTGGCCACCCTCACCCCCCTCGCCCTGGAAGTCGCGCTCACCGTCACCGACGAGCTCGCCGCCCGCGCCGAGCACGCCGACGCCTTGCGCGCCGCCCACGTCACCCGCGCCCAGCACGCAGCCGACCAGGCCCGGTGCCGCTACCTCGCCGTCGACCCCGGCAACCGGCTGGTCGCCGACACCCTCGAAGCCGACTGGAACGCCCGCCTGCGCGAACTGGCCGCCGCCCACGACGACTACACCACCGCCAAGACCGCCACCGCCGTCCTCGACGAGCAGCAGCGCGCCCGCATCCGCGCCCTGGCCACCGACTTCCCCGCCCTCTGGCACGACCCGGCCACCCCGGTACGTGAACGCAAGCGCCTGATCCGCCTGCTGATCACCGACGTCACCCTCACCCGCGGCGAGACCACCATCACCGCCGCCATCCGCCTGCCCGGCGGCGCCCACCACACCCTGCACCTGCCGATCCCGCTGAACGCCTGGCAACGACGCCAGACTCCGCGCGAGGTGATCGAGCAGATCGACCATCTGCTGGACACCCACACCTACGCCCAGGCCGCAGACATCCTCAACGCCCAGGGTCACAGCAGCAGCGATGGCCACCGCTGGACCGGTGACCGCGTCGCCAGGCACTGCCACGCGTACGGCCTCCGCAGCCACCGCGAGCGGCTCCGCGGCACCGGCATGCTCACCTTGGACGAGATCGCCCGGCATTTCGGCGCACACACCCAGAGCATCAAACGCTGGCACCGGCTTGGCCTGGTCACAGGCGAGCAAGCCGACGACCGCGGCGTCTTCCTCTACCACCCCGGCCAGACCCGACCCGCCTACGACCAGGTCGAACAAGCCGGCCAGCAGTTCGGCGACACCTACCGGCTAGGCCGCCGGAACCCCCACCGCCGCTCGGGCCACCCCAGGAATGTCAGAGGCACACGCAACAATACGAGCACCAACACGCCATGACCACCACGCCAACCCCGTTACTGCGCAACGCCCCCAGGAGGTGCAGTGTGAAGCCAGATCGGACGTGAATCCGACGGCCAGGTCGACAGCGAAGCGGAGGATCATGTCCTCGTGGTCGCGGAACCGGCGGGCCAGCCGCAGCCCGTCTTTGGCCATCTGGGTGTGCTTGTGCTGGTTATCGGCGATGCCCTTGGCGACGGCGCCGCGGTACCAGGACCGGATGCCGGCCAG
>JBEKKH010000662.1:0-4555 GCA_050010815.1 Streptosporangiaceae bacterium
TGTCTGTCCGGCCCGGCGTGTCTGTCCGCCTCCGCGTGTCCGTCCGGCCCGGCGTGTCCGTCCGGATCGGTAATGGCTTGGTCGACCGCTTGCAGGGCGAGCAGGTTGGCGTGGGCGACGTCGCGGACGTGCACGAAGTCGCGGCGCTGGCCGCCGTCTTCGAACACCCGCGGCGAAACCCCGTTCTCCAGGCAGGAGCGGAAGATGGCGGCCACACCCGAGTATGGAGTGTCGCGCGGCATCCGCGGGCCGTACACGTTGTGGTAGCGCAGCCCGACCGCCGCTCCGCCGGTGAGCCTGGCCCAGCTCGCGGACAGGTGCTCCTGCGCCACCTTGCTGGCGGCGTAGGCATTACGCGGATCGAGCGACGTCTCTTCACCGACCGTCGTGGTGGTCAGCGGTTCCGCGCAGACGGGGCAGCGCGGCTCGAAGCGGGCCGCGGCCAGGTCCGCCGGATGGCGGGGCGACGGCCGGACCCGGCCGTGCGTGCCGCAGTCGTAGGCGCCCTCGCCGTACACGACCATCGAGGAGGCGAAGACGAGCCGCGTTATGCCGTGGCGTCCCATCGCCTCGAGCAGCACCGCGCTGCCCGTGACGTTGACGTCCGCGTAGACGGGCAGGTCGGCGAGGTCCACCCCGAGCCCGACCATGGCCGCCTGGTGGCAGACCGCGTCCATCCCGGTCAGGGCCTCGGTTACGACCGCCGGGTCGCGCACGTCGCCGACGACGAGCTCGCCCGTGATGTGCTCGGGCCTGCCGTTGTGCACAGCGGGCGTGAGGGAGTCCAGGCCGCGCACCTCATGGCCCGCCGCCCGCAGGGTCTCCGCGATATGCGATCCGATAAAGCCGGCCGCACCGGTCACTAGAACGCGCATGACCTTAGCCAAGCACGGCGAACGACCGCCGCTGTCCGCGTGGCCGATGCCGTCACAGGTTCGTAAGGCCCGATCAGCCTGTTTACGGCCGTCATTCGCCCGTCGCGCAAGTACTGTCGGGCGCCATGGAAATAGATGTTGTCCTGCCGTGCCTCAACGAGGCAGGGGCACTGCCCTGGGTCCTGTCCCGGATGCCGCTTGGTTACCGCGCCATCGTCGCGGATAAC
Organism: Streptosporangiaceae bacterium; assembly: GCA_050010815.1. Lineage (GTDB taxonomy): Bacteria > Actinomycetota > Actinomycetes > Streptosporangiales > Streptosporangiaceae > Palsa-504. The sequence continues at coordinate 1,103 of JBEKKH010000662.1, forward strand.
GGCTCCGTCGATGATTCGGCCGCCATCGCGGCCGCTTACGGGGCGCTTGTCGTGCCCGTCCCGCAGCGCGGCTTCGGTGCTGCCTGCCACGCGGGCCTGCTGGCCGCGACCAGCGACGTGGTGTGCGTGATGGACGCGGACGCCTCGTTCGACCCCGGTGACCTGCCGTCCGTGGCGGACCCGGTGCTGACCGGCCAGGCCGATCTCATGATGGGGCGGCGCTCGGTCCGGGGCAAGGGCGCCTGGCCGCTGCACGCCAGGATCGGCAACCGGGTCCTGGCGGCCGAGCTGCGCCGCCGTGTCGGCGTCCCGGTGCGGGATCTCGGCCCGATGCGCGCCGCCCGGCGGGAGCCGCTGCTGGCCCTGGCCCTGTCGGACCGGCGGTTCGGCTATCCGCTGGAGATGGTGGTGCGGGCGGCGGAGGCGGGCTGGCGAATTGCGGAAATCGATGTGCCGTATTACCCGCGGACCGGGAAGTCCAAGGTCACCGGCACGCTCGGCGGCACGGTGCGGACCGTGCGGGACATGCGCCGGGTGCTCGCCTCAGTAGCGTCCCCCGCGATAGCGTCCCCCGTGTCGTCCTGGCAGGCGGCACAGTGACCGGCAGCACAGTGACCGGCAGCGCTGTGAACGGAAGCGCTGTGAACGGAAGCGCTGTGAACGGAAGTGTGTACGCGGGCAGGCACCGGCGGGGCAGCGGGGTCGGCTTGCTCCGTACGCCCGTGTGGTCCAGCAGGCCCGTAGTGGACCGCGTGCTGGCGGCGCAGGTCGTGGTGATCGCCAAGGAACCCGTTCCCGGCCGGGTCAAGACCCGGCTCACCCCGCCGTTCACGCCCGCGCAAGCGGCCGCTCTGGCGGAGGCGGCCCTGGCCGACACGCTGGCCACGGTAGCGGAGGTCGCGGTGGCCCGCCGGGTGCTCGCCCTCGAAGGCACGCCCGGCCGCTGGCTGCCGCCCGGCTTTGACGTCATCGCCCAGCGCGGTACCGGCCTGGATGAGCGCATTGCCTGGGCCCTGACCGACGCACAGGCGTCGCTGGCCGTGCCCCTGGTGCTGATCGGGATGGATACCCCGCAGGTGACGCCCGCGCTGCTGGCTGCGGCGACGGAGCCGCTGGTGTCCGATACCGCCGACGCCACCTTCGGCATGGCCGAGGACGGCGGCTTCTGGCTGCTCGGCCTGCGCACGTTCGATCCCGGCCTCGTGCTCGGCGTGCCGATGTCGCGGCCGGATACGGGATCGCGGCAACTCGCCCGGCTGGAGCGGGCCGGACTGCGGATCCGGCGGCTGCCCGAACTCATCGACGTGGACACGGCACGCGAGGCCGATCGCATCGCGGCCGTAACGCCGGGCTCGGCCTTCGCGACCTGCATAAGCGGTCTGCGGGATGGTGCCGCCCAAGCCGCCCAAGCCGCCCAGGGTGCCCAGGGTGCCGGGGTAGCCGGGTGAAGGCATTTCCCCCGGTTGGGATCACGCCAGTAGCCGTGAGTGGTTAAATAGTCTCTGGTTGCACGAAGTTCGTGTACGTGTCACAGCGCTTACGAAAATCTGACCGCGGGCGTCTGCAGTTCCGGGACGCCCGGCCCGCCAGGGCAGTCCACATGGGCAGTCCACATGGGCAGTGGTCGCAGCAACCCGGGGCACACGACCGTGGTTCCCGAAATCGTCACAGTAGGAGAAGTACATGCCTCAGGGCACCGTGAAGTGGTTCAACTCGGACAAGGGCTATGGTTTCATCGCCCCGGACGACGGCTCGGCCGACGTCTTCGTCCACCACTCCACCATCAAGATCGACGGCTTCCGCACCCTTCAGGAGAACCAGCGGGTTGAGTACACCGCTGGGCGCGGCCCGAAGGGCCCGCAGGCGGAAGAAGTGCACCCGCTGTAACACGTCACGACAAACACGCAACTGCGGGGCGGTCCTGGGAAGGACCGCCCCGCAGTGCGTTACGGGGAGAACGAGCCTTAGGACACCGGACCCTCGACCGTGACGAGGCTGCCGTAGGTCAGCATCGGCCACGCCTTCTTGGCCGCGTCCCACGGCAGCTCGACGCAGCCCAGGCTCTGGTAGAAGCCGTAGCTGTAGCGCGGGAAGTAGTGGACCGCGTCGCCGCCGTCAAAGTAGGAGACGTAGTAAACCGGGTCGGCGTACTTGCTCCCGTCGGGGTTGGTGCCCTTCATGACCTGGTAGTAGTACCGCAGGTAGACCGGGAAGGTACCGTCCGCGGTGGGCGCGGCCGGGATGCCCGTGTTGGCCGCGCTCTCGAACACCTGCTTGCCGTTGTGCCAGATCCGCAGGGACTCGGGAGAGTACTGGCTGGCCAGCGCGTAGGTGTAGCCGTTCGGGTCGTGCTTCCCCTTGGCGACCGCGCTGAGCAGGGTGGACCAGACGGAACGACCGGCCACCCCGTCCATGGTCAGGTTGTTGACCGACTCGAGCGCCCGGATCGCCCCGTTCTCGAGCACGTTGTACGAGCCGGTTTTCCACTGGTCCTTGAGGTTCCACGGGTAACTGCCCGTCCAGCTGAAGGTCCCGGCGGGCGCGCTGTACGCGGCGGACAGCTCAGCACGCGCGTTGCTCGTGCTGATCGTGGTGCGGGAGGTAGATTTCCAGCTGAACGGCAGGTACCCGAGCTGCGAGAGCAGCTGCTGCAGGCGCAGGGTGCTGAACGAGCCGGTGGTGAAGCTCTGGCTCGTCGCGGAAGCCAGGGCGCCGCCCGAGCCCGCGGTGGCTCCGGCCGCCGAGACCACGCCGGATAGCCCGGCCGGGATCTTCACCGTGACCTTCGTGTCCTCGAAATATCCGACCTTGGGGGTGAAGACCGCCGCGTCGCCCTGGACCGACCAGCTGCCCGCGATCCGCGGCGAAAGCGTGGGCATGGGGGAGCTGGCGGCTAGCGGCGAGGAGAACTGGACCCGGATTCCACTGGCGCCGTTGACGCCCTTCGCACCGGCCGCCGGGGTCACGGAGACCAGCTGCAGCGCGGCGGCCGGCTGGAGCGGCCGGGAGACGGCCGTTCGGTGCGCCGTCGACACCGACGCCACGGGCGACGCGTGACTTCCCGGCGCCGCGAACGCCACGATCGCGATGCCGGCCGCCAGCACGATCGCGGCGCTGCTGGCGGTGAGCGCTGTGCCGCGTCGCTTGGTGGCCGAAGCCCCGCCCGTTACCGGCAATGATTGCTGCCTGCGGAACCAACCCGATCGCGACACCGTGCCGCCCTCTCAATGTCATTCACAATTGGACAAAAGTTAGAAACTGCGACTACCCAGGCCGACGAGCACGACCACGACAATAGCCCCTCCAACACACAAGACGCGCTCGCAAGGGAAATGGTTGCCGATACCAGCCGATCTTGTTCGCCGACGGGTGCCTGGGGGCCGTGAACCAGCCAGTTGTCGCCGTGAGTACTCATGTGATCACATCGGTTTCAGCTGATTGGCCAGCAAAAAC
>JBEKKH010000663.1:0-4543 GCA_050010815.1 Streptosporangiaceae bacterium
GGGCTTGCGGGGGTGCGGGAGGGGTTAAAAGGTCGGGCGGGAGGGTCGGGCGGTCGGGCGGGAGGGTGGGGCGGTCAGGCGGGAGGGTGGGGCGGTCGGGCGGGAGGGTGGCGGTCGGGCGGGAGGGTGGGGCGGTCAGTGCCGGGCCGCGCGGCCGGTCTGGCGGTCGGGGGTCCACAAGGTTGTGGTTGAGATCGTGACCTGGACCGCGTCGACGCCGGGGAGCTCGAGCAGGACGTCGGTGATATAGCGGCGCAGGCCGGTGAAATGGACGCAGGACGGATCGGTGAGCACCAGCCCCACCCGGACCTCCCCATCGGTGATGGTGATCTCGTCGACCAGGCCCATCTCGCAGATGTCGACCGGCTCGCGCATCAGCAGCCCGCACGGCTCGGGCACCCGGCGCAGTTGCGCGCGGATCTGGTCCTGGCTCAGCGCCGGGTGCGGCACGGTCATGAGGGGTTTCCGGCGGGCGCGGGCTGGGGGCGGATTTGCTGCCAGGGCCGCACGGGGCCGTGGGCTTGGCCCTTGGCCTTGGCGAACTCATCGTCCGCGGTTCGCTGCCGGACGGTCCCGGCATCAAGGCCGTGAAGACGAAGCGCGTTCTCGCCGAGGATTTTCCGTCGGTCGGACGCGGTGATCTGACGGAAGCCGGAGGAGGCTAGCACGTCGTCAGGGAACTCGTACCGGTCGAAGGCGGCCAGCATCGGCGCCGGGTGGCTCAGGTTGGAGCCGCTGGCGTACATCAGCTGGCCGGAGCCGCACGCCTGAAGCATCGTGCCCAGGATCCTGGCGAACACGCGGGGCTTGACCACGGCGTAGGCGAACACCGACTCCAGGGTCGCGTACAGGTTGCGATGCCGCCCCAGCAACTCCGCGGTCTTGTACAAGAACGCCGCCCCGGCGTGCACGATCTGGAAATTCATCTCAGCGAACCGTTCCAGCGGGGCGTCCAGGTCATCGACCCGGAACGTGGCTGTTGGCGCGGGCGGCACCCACAGCGCCTTATGGACCGCGACGTTGCGGATGCCGAGGTCGCGGGCGGCTTCCAGCAGGGGTGTGCCGAAATCAGTGTCGTCGAGCCGCCACCCCTGTCCCCCGCCGTCGTAGAAGAACGCCGGATAGAGCTTCAGGCCGTCGACCCCGAACTCGCGGACCTGCCACTCCAGCTGCCCGATGGCGGCGTCGGTGACCGGGGTGTCGACCGTCGCGTACAGCAGGAACCGGTCGGGGTGCCGGGACCGGTAGGCGGCCGCGCGGCCGGGATCGGTGACGTAGCCGCGGCAGTAGCCGAGGTTGGGCAGGGCGTGGATGACCGCTAGGTCCGCGGGGCTCTCGACGAACAGCGAGCCCGCGACGGCCTCGAACGGGAAGTCCGAGAAGAACTCCTCCCGGGTGAGCTGGTACTCGCCATGTTCGGAGCCGGTGGCCAGCAGGTGGGAGGCGTACAGGGCCTCCAGCTGCGCGGTGCCGTCCGGGTCCTGGTTCGCGGGCGACAGATTGTACGGATGCACCACCGCGTCCACTACGACCATGTCCCGGATCATGCGCGCCTCCGCGGCGGGAACCCGCCGACTGGGCGGAAACGGACTGACGGAACAGGTTTGTATAAGTATGTCGCCCCTGTCAAGCTGCGATCCAAAATGGGGCCAGAAACCACTGTCCGTTCGGTCCGGATATTTGAAATCGGGAAATATCTCGGCGAGAACGGGAGCCAGCCGTCCAGGTGCGGTTCACTTCCGCTTCGCCGGCGCTTCCCCTAACTTCTCCTAATTTCTCCTAATTTCCCGGCTCCCGCACGCCGCCGCCCGAATGTGAAAATATTTTTATCCGCAAATTTGCATAATCTTCCCGTTTGGGCGCATGACTTAAGTAGAGACGGAAGCGCACCACGGTGATGGGAGACAAGGGATGGCCGACCAGCCGGCAGGTGAGACGGCGCCGGATATCAGCGAATCGGCGTTCAGCACGCGGCTGGTACCGGACCGAGCATGGGTCGCGGGCCGGCCGCTGGTGGTCCTGTTCTACAGCCGGGAGAACCAGGACGATGCTCGCGGCGCCACCCAGGTCATCCGCAACAAGTGGCGCGACGCGCAGACGCTCGTGACCATCAACCTCATCGATCTCAGCATGTTTCCCCGGCTCCTACGCAAGCTCGTCAACTCCGACCTGAGCAAGGCGTTCGACGTGGAGGTGGCGAACCTCCCTGGCGACCTCGACCCGGAGAGCCACATCGTCATCGTGCCCGACTTCGACGGGAAGATGACGCAGGCGTGGGGGGTCTCGGACGCCGCCCAGGTCGTCAACGCGGTCGTGGTCGACTCGCAGTGGAGGATCTGCGCCCGGGCCCGCGGGGCCGAGGTCGAGCCCGTCGTCATGCGCGCGCTGTCGGACATCGTCGGTGTCCCAAGCTGAGCGGACTTCAACGGACTTTTCGCTAATCATTTTAATTACTTCCCAGTAACATAGCACCATTCGGTAAATACCGTATTTCATAACAGTTTCTAATTGTTAATTTCGATCACGCTCGTGCCAGCGGTCCATAACGGCTGCCCATTTTCTCGAATCGGCGTCGATCAACACAGGGAGTCAAATGGTCGGACAGACGGTGCCATATGTCGATGGCCCGGATATGGCGGATTTGATCGCACCTGAACCAGCTGACGGTTACGCGCCGGGTCCGGTATTCCTGCAGGTGACCGACCTGGTGAAGACCTACGGCGGAAAGCCGGCGGTCGCCGGAGTCAGCTTCAGCATCAGCTCCGGCGAGTGCTTCGGGCTGCTCGGCCCCAACGGCGCAGGGAAGACCACTACGATCCTGGCCATCTGCGGGCTGATCAAGCCCGACAGCGGCCAGGTGGAGGTGGGCGAGGGCAGGCGTGATCCCGGCGCGGCTCGGACCAGGCGCGACATCGGCTACGTCCCGCAGGAGATAGCGCTCTACGAAGACCTGAGCGGCCGGGAGAACTTGCGCTTCTTCGGACACCTCTACGGCCTCGCGGGCAAGCACCTGAAGGCCCGGATCGAAGCGACGCTGGCCTTCGTCGACCTGGCCAGCCGGGCCGATCAGAAGGTCGGCACGTACTCGGGCGGGATGAAACGCCGGCTCAACATCGCCGCCTCCCTGCTGCACGAGCCTGGCCTGCTCGTCCTCGACGAGCCGACGGTCGGCATCGACCCGCAGAGCCGCAACTCGATCCTGGAGAACCTGGCGGAGTTGCGCTCCTCCGGCACGGCCGTGCTCTACACCAGCCATTACATGGAAGAAGTCGAACGGCTCTGTGACCGGATCGCGATCATGGACGACGGGAAAATCCTGGCGGAGGGGACGCGGGGCTCGCTGCTCGAACTGCTCGGCGAACGAGTCGACCAGGTGCGCCTGGCCACTCTTGGCACGCCCGAGGGGAAGCTGATCCAGTCGTTGAGGAGGCTCAAAGGCGTCAGCAGCGTCGGCACCACCAGTGACGGCCTCGAACTCACGGCTCGCGACGTGACGCAGACCCTGCCCAGGGTGCTGGCCGCAGTGGCCCGGCACGAGACGGCGGTGACCGGCCTCACGGTCGGGCAGGCTGACCTGGAGTCTGTCTTCTTGCACCTCACCGGCAAGGGACTGCGCGATGGCTAAGGCCCACCCGGTGGCGGCGATCTTCGGCAAGGACTTCAGGCAGATGTGGCGCGACCGGTCCGCGGTGGTGCTCATCTTCGTGATGCCGCTCGTCCTGGCCGGAATCACGACCCTGGCCTTCGGGCCGCTCGACCGGGGGACCAGCGTCAAGATCGGCGTGGTCAACCTCGACCACGGCGCGGCGGCGCGGGTCCTGATCACCCAGGTTCTCCCCGGCCTGCAGGGGAGCCAGCGGACTCCGCTGATCGCCCTGACCTCCTACCCGACCGCGGCACTGGCGAAATCGGCGACCGAGAACGGAAAGGAGGCGGCGTCCATCGTCGTGCCGGCCGGGTTCAGCGCCGCCGTCCAGGCCAACCAGCCGTCCCGGCTCCAGCTGCTGACCGGCGACCCGGATGGCATCGGAGTGCCGGTAGCCACCGCGGTGCTCAACGGGTTCGCGGCCCAGACCGGGAGCAACGAGCTCTCCATCGTGACCGCCACCACAGGCCCGGGTGCGGCGACACGGACCACCTCGCTGGTCACTGCGGCGACCGCGCAGCGCAGCCCGGTCGTCATCGCGACGAACTCCAGCGGGATCGGCACACTCGGCGCCGCCAGCTATTTCGCTCCCTCCATGCTGGTCCTCGCGCTGTTCTTCTGCGGCGTGGTGCTAGCGCGGGGGCTTGTCGCTGAACGGCGAAGCCGGACCATGGCCAGGATCCTGCTGGCCGACACCAAGCCATCAATGGTGCTGCTGGCCAAGTTCCTCGTGGCCCTGGTCGTGGGCCTGCTGTCGGCCGCGGTGGTGCTCGGTGCGTTCGCCGCGGCGGGCGTGCGGCTCGGCAGCTGGCCCGCGCTGTGCCTGCTGGTCGTGCTCGCCGCCGTGGCCATGATCAGCACCGCATCGCTGGCCGTGCTGCTGGCCCGCAACGAGGA
>JBEKKH010000664.1:0-4536 GCA_050010815.1 Streptosporangiaceae bacterium
GGGACCGCACCCCGTCGAGCAACCCGATCTGGTCGTCATGTCCCTGCTCGCCGAAGTACACCCGGTCGATGTCTTCGGTGATCGGCAGGACGCTGCGCGACACCGACACGCGAGGCTCGCGCGTCCAGCCCTGCTCGGCCCAGGCCGCCAGGTACAGCCGGATCTGCTCGGCCTGCAGCTGGTCGAACGGGACGCCGGTGTCCTCCGACAGCAAAGTGGAACTCTGCAGGTTCATCCCGAGCTCGGCGGCCCACTGCCCGGTAGCCCGCGTGCCGGAACCCCACCAGAGCCGTTCGGCCAGGCCGGGAGATTGCGGCTGGACGGTCAGGCCACCGCTGACGCGGGTCCGCGCCGGGTCGGTCCTGGCCACGACCGTGTCGCTGATCGCGGCCAGGAACTGCTTGGTCTTGCGCCGGGCGGGTGCGGATAGGTTCGGTCACCTTGACATCCTCCCTCGCCTGAAGGGCGGGGGATTCCAGCTACCGCGCCGATGGGACCAGCAGGTGAGGTTCGCGGTTCACAAGCCGGGTATCCTCGTCGCCTCCCCTCGCAGTCACGGCGTGCCCCGGCTCTCCGCCCCCGGCGCCGCTGTGATCGTGGATCATCGCTACCCCCATAGGGCAGGTAAGTATCCACAATAATTCGAATTCCCGGACGAGGGTTGCCGAGTTTGTCCGGCGGGCGGGTGGCCGGGTCTGCTCACGCCGGCCAGTACGCCGAACGCGGCATCACCGGCCTGGACGGCTACGGCGCTACCCGCTGGCGGGTCCAGCCGGAGTTCGCCATTAAGGTGCCCGGCCAGCTCGGCGACCTGGGCGTGCTGACCGAGCCCGGCGCCATCGTGGCCAAGGCGTGGGAGCAGATCGAGGCGATCTGCGCCCGCGTGCCCGGCGCGCTCCGCGCGCTCCGGCCGGGCCAGGTGTCGCTGGTGACCGGGGCCGGCCCAATCGGCATACTGGCCTGGTGACCGGCCTGCGGCTACGGCCGGATGTCGTGCTTGAGTGCACCGGGCCGGTGAGCTCGTCGTCGAGCTGGCCCATCCGATGGCTCAGGCGGGCGTGCTCTGCCTGGTCGGCATCTCCTCGGGCCAGCGTCGGCTGCCGGTGAACGTGGACGTGATCGGGGTGACGATGGTGCTGCGGAACTCGGCTATCTTCGGCACGGTGAGCGCGGTGCGACGGCACTATGAGCAGGTCATCGAGGCGCTGGCCGCGGCCGACCCGGCCCGGCTGGTGCCCTGATCAGCCGCCGGGTGCCGCTGTCATCCTGGCAACACGGGTTTACTGGCGGCCCAGGTGATGTAAAGGTCGTCGTGGACCTGACAAAATAAACCCCTCTATCCCGAACGGGCATGGGTACCACCGCCCGGCCAGCTTTGCGGCCGCGGCCAGGAAACGGAGCAGGTAATGGCGGACGCGGAGATCGAACCGAAGCCCGTTGATCAAGACGAGCTGGTCGCGGACATCGACCGCACCCGCGCGCAACTGGCGCGCACCATCGACGCCATCGCTGACCGGGTCAGCCCGAAGAAGAACGTCAACCGGGCGGTGGAGCAGGTCCGCCAGCGCGTCGCCCTGATCGACCCGGTCATGGCCGGCGCCGCGGCCGGGGTGGTCGTGGTCGGCCTGACCGCCTTCATCCTGCTGCGCCGCCGCAGGCGCTGACGCTGCCCGCGGCACCCAGGACCCGCGGCATCCAGGACCCGCGGCACCCAGGTCAGCCGGCGCTCTTGGTCAGCTCTTCGTACTCGGCCGCGGACAGCAGGTCAGTCGGCAGGGCCGCGTCGCCGTTGCCGTCGGCGGCCACCCGCACCCGGAACATCCAGCCGGACGTGTAGGGCTCGGCGTTGACCAGCGAAGGGTCGTCTTCGAGTTCGGAGTTGACCTCGGTGACCTCGCCGTCCACGGGGGAGTAGAGGTCGCTGACGGACTTGACCGACTCGACTTCGCCGCACGGGTTACCCGCGGTGACGACCGCGCCGGGGGCGGGCAGCGAAATGTAGACCACGTCGCCGAGTTGCTGGGCCGCGTATTCGGTGATGCCCACCGACACCGAGGTGCCCTCCACGGACACCCACTCGTGCTCGGGGGTGTAGTGCAGTCCGGCTGGAACGCTCATCGTTATCGTCTCCTGGAGTAAAACGGCAGGTCCGTCAGGTGCGCGGGAACAGCTTCGCCTCTGATGCCGACAGTGAGAACGGCGTTCGCCGCTGTGGCGGCAGGGCTACCAAGGTAGGCCATGGCGATGGGGACGCCGAGGGTGGGGGAGGGGGCACCGCTCGTGACGGTGCCGATGGCCGCGCCGTCGGCGAGCACGGGGTAGCCGTGCCTGGCGATCCGGCGGGAATCGATGATCAGCCCGGCCAGCTGCTGACGGGGGCCGACCGAAGCGCGGTCGGACAGGGCCCGACGGCCGACGAACTCGCCCGGCTTGTCGAACTTCACCACCCGCCCCAGGCCCGCTTCAAACGGCGTCATGTCCGGGCCGAGCTCGTTACCGTACAGTGGCATGCCGGCCTCAAGCCGGAGCGTATCGCGGGCCGCCAGGCCGGCCGGGACCAGACCGGCCCCCCGGCCGGCCCCAGCCTCCACCCCGGCCCCGTCGCCGCCGGAGGCCAGCGCGGTCCAGACGTGTTCCGCATCCTGCGGGCGGCAGTAAATCTCGAACCCGTCCTCGCCGGTGTAACCGGTCCGCGCCACCCAGGCCTTGGCCCCCGCCACCTCGCCGAACGTCCCCGCGTAATACTTCATCGCGGCCACCTCGCCCTCGGCCAGGGCGGCCAGCGGGGCCAGGATCCCGGCCGCCGCCGGGCCCTGCACCGCGATTAGCGCGTAGTCGCTGGTCACGTCGGTGACCTCCGCGTCATGACCGGCCGCCCGGTCGGTCAGCGCGGCGGTGACGGTGGCCGTGTTGGAGGCATTGGCGATGACCAGGAACTCCGCCTCGCCCTGCCGGTAGACGACGAGGTCGTCGAGCACGCCGCCGTCCGGCGCGCAGATCATCGTGTAGCGGGCGCGCCCGGGCGGGACCACAGACAGATGTCCGGTCAGCGCGTAGTCAAGCGCCGCTCCGGCCTCCGGCCCGGTCACCGCGATCTCGCCCATGTGCGACAGGTCGAACAGGCCGGCCGCACGCCGCACCGCCTGATGCTCAGCCGTCTCGCTGCCGTAACGCAGCGGCATCTGCCAGCCGGCGAAGGAGGTCATCGTGGCCCCGAGCCGTTCGTGCACCGCGTGCAGCGGGGTCTGCCTGATCCGTTCCCCTGATGATGTCACCTGGGAATGGTATGCCGGAACCATGGACCTTCTCACTGAGCCCCAGATCGCCGCCGAACTGTCCACCGTCACCGCCTGGTCTCGCGACGGCGACTCGATCACCACGGTCACCGACCGGGCCGACTTCCGTGACTCGCTGCTGTACGTCGGGGCCGTGGCCTACCTGGCCGAGGCGGCCAACCATCATCCCGACGTCGCCATCGCGTGGAACAAGGTCACGTTGACGCTCAGCACCCACTCGGCGGGCGGCCTGACCGCCGCCGATTTCGCCCTGGCCCGCCAGATCTCGGCGCTCAGCTCCTGACGGCCTGCGGCTTCGTCCCGAACTCCACAAAATGCGCCTGATGTTCAAGCAAATTTGCGCAAAAGATACCTTTTCCCCTCTTGGAGGACCGGCTGAACGCGTGGCATCGTGAGCAGGCGCGGGCCCCGGCTTTGGCGGGCCGCACAACGCGTGAGAGGACATACTCATGAGGACAGGACGGGACGTGCGCCGAAGGCGCCCCGCAGTGACCTGGTTCCGTGTCACCGCGGCCGCCAGCACGGCGGCCATGCTCAGCACCCTGGGCCTGGCCGGGGCCTCGATGGCCGCCACCGACGCCCCCACCACCGCGGCGCACCCGGCGAAGGCCACGCTGGCGGCCACCGCCAGCTCGTCGTGCCACCTCGGCAACGGGGTCAAGCACGTGGTGGAGATCACCTTCGACAACGTCCACTACTTCCGCGACAACCCGAACGTTCCTTCCGACCTGGAGCAGATGCCAAACCTGCTCAACTTCTTCACCAGCAACGGCACGTTCCTGGCTAACAACCACACCCCGCTGATCGCGCACACCGCCGATGACCTGCTGACCACGTTCACCGGCCTGTACGGCGACCGGCAGGGGATGCCGGTGTCCAACAGCTACCAGGCCTACAACAAGGACGGAACCAACGGCAGCTACGACACCACCGACCCGGCCAGCTCGTTCGCCTACTGGACCGACCCGGTCGACGACACGGCCAGCACGCCGAGCCCCGGCCACGACACCAACCCGAACCTGGTCTACTCCCCGGTGCCGCCGGCCACCGCGGCGCAGCCGGTATCGCCCACCACCAACACCCCGGCGCCGTGGGTGCCCTTCACCCGGGCCGGCTGTGACGTGGGCGACGTGTCCACGGTGAACCAGGAACTGGAGAACACCACCCCGGACATCGCCGACGCGTTCGGCGCCAACTCGCCGGAAGCCCAGCAGCTCGCGGCCGACCCGGACCCCTATAA
>JBEKKH010000665.1:0-4521 GCA_050010815.1 Streptosporangiaceae bacterium
GATCCGGTGCACGGGAATGCACCGGATCCACCACGGAGCCCGGATCCACCACAATCTTCGGCCCGGACCCGCACTACTACAGGCACGCACGTATTATCCCGCCACACAGGGCTCAGGAACCTCGCGGACGGAACGGCTGCTAGCGCCGCCGCGCGACGCGGCACGACGCGGCACGACGCGGCACGACGCCGAGGGTGGCTTAGGGGTTCGTGGCGCTAGATGCGCGCATGGACTCCAGTTCGTTGCCGGCCAGAGCCGTCGGTGTATGCCACTTCCGGCGGAGCTGGCCGACCCTAGCGGCGGACGATAACGGGCTCGCCGGGGGTGTGGACCAGCTTGTAGAAGAACGCTGCGATGTCCATCGGGATCCGAACGCAGCCGTGTGAGACCGGCGCCAGCGGTACGTAGGTCTCGCCGTGGATCGCGAACGCGGTGCCGATGAAGAACACCGGGTTGTACATCTCGCCGAGCGGCACCTGGACCCAGCCGGGCATGAAGACGAGGGTCTTGAAGTTACCTGTCGGCGTAACGGCGTAACCGCAGCCACCGCCGGGTGAGCAGAAGTAATAGCCGCCGCCCGGGGAGATGTGGCTGATCAGCTGGACCTTGTTGGCGTGGTAGAGGACGAGAACGTCGATGCCCAGATTGACTTCGATCCGGTTGGCGCCGGCCCGGCGGTCGAGCACCTTCGGGGCGCGCGGGTGGGCCAGGGCCCGCTCCATCGCGGACGTCACGTAGTCGTGGCCGGGCAGGCCCTGCACTTCCTCGAAGGCCCACACGGCCTCCAGCGTGTTGCTGCCGAAATTGCCGTCGATCGAACCCGGGTAGTACTTCAGCGCGGCGAGCCGGCGCTGCAGCACCTTGACCGCCGCGCTCTTCATCCCCGGCTGCAGGGCGCGGGTGGCGGCCGCCGGGGCCGACGTCGACGCCAGCGCGGCGGCCGGTACGGCCAGCGCCATCAGCGGCACGAGCAGCAAAGACATCCACAGTCGTCGCATCGCCGACCTCCACGCAGTCCGGGGCAACGTTGTGGCGCCCGCTATCCTTTAGATACCCCAAATTAACGCTTTGGCATCATCCGTCCGAAGAACCAACACATCTCAATCCGGTAGCGGTGACCACAGCCCGCGGGTAGCGCAGCTCGCCGAGGGCGTCGGTGCTGTCCATGAACTGGTCGGCGGCGCCGATAGGCGGCAGTCGCCGGACCTCCGGGTCGGTGATCGTCGCGGCCAGGGCCGCGGCGAAGCGCCCGGCGTCCAGGACCTGAAACGGCCGGTCGTAGTAGCGCCGCAGAGCCGGATCCAGCGGCTCGGTCAGCCCGAGCGCGTTGTGCGACTCGGCCACGGTCACGTACGCCTGAGCCAGGTGCCGTTCCCGGTGATGCCCGTCGGTGGCGGCCAGGGCCGCGGCCAGGCTGGCGGCCAGCGGCGCGGTGCCGGGCACGCGGGTGAAGGCGGTGCCGAGCCACTTGCTGTACGGCGGGTAGCGGCGATCCATCAGCAGCCACAGCCGCATCAGGTCGCGGGCGAGCCTGGCGGTGACCACGGCCGCGCCGAGTTCGTCGCCGACCTCGGCACACCGGCCGGGAAAGGCCTCGTCCTGAGCCACGCGTCCCCACTGGCAGCTGAGCACGTACCGCCATACGTCCGGTGGATACCATTCCAGCCGGGTTCTGGCCCGGCTCAGCTCGCCCGGTTCGTCGTGGAAGACGGCGCCTGCGGTGATCTCGGCCAGCCGCTGGGACGGGACGGCGAGCCAGTCCCGCACGGTCGCGCCCGCCCGCGGATCGAAGCCGAGCCGACCGGTCAGCCACGCCCCGAGCTCGGTGACCTGGACCCGGTGCCGCGCCACGCCGCCCGGCTCGCCGGTGACACCGAACGCGACCGGGTAGCCGCGAAAGGCCCCCGGCAGCCGCGCGGTGAGCTCAAAGGTGATGGCGGCGGCGTGCTGTTCGGAGTCGTTCGGCGTCAAGAACAGCAGCAGCCGCGGTCCCCAGTCGTGGTCCGTGGACCGTTCGGTGTCGAAGCCGAGGACCTCGGACCCCGGCCCGAGCAGCGCCGCCGCGTATCTCAGCGCCGGGAACTGCGCCGCGAGCAGCGGGCGCACCGCCTCGGCGTAGAACTCGCCCGCGAGCCGCAGCCCCGGGATGAACGTGCCGTCCACGCTACCGATGATGCCGCCTGCGGCCCCGGGCGGCACCCGGTTTTCTCCTGGCGAGATGTGTCGGGCGCAAATCGGCCCGCGGCGAGGGCAGTGCGTACCGGGCCGCCCTGCCCGGCGTCGCGGCCGGTTCGACCTTCGGCCTGACCGCGGCGCTGATGAAGGGCATGACCAGGACCCTCTCCGGCGGGATCGTGACGCTGTTCACCAGCCGGGAGATCTACGGTCCTGTGGGGCGTGTTCGCCTTCCACGAGGAGGTCCGTGGGGGCTGGTACATCCTCCCCGAGGTGGCCGCCGCCGCGCTCCTGGCCGCCGCCGTGCTCACCCTGGCCCGGTCACCCCTGCTAGCCGACGCCGCCGAGGAAACCTAAGGCCTCCTCCGGCCTGGTCAGCGGCCAGATCGGTACCGGTCCGGGTTGAGGTTGCACGGCCGGGGCCGGGTCAGCGATCGCCTCGGCCGTCTGGTCAAGCAGGGACCGGATCGTCGCGGTCCCGACGCGTCTCAGCACCGCCCGGTCCAGCGCCGCGCCCACCTTGCCGAACGGCGGCCGGTACGAGCCGGACAACCCCAGCTGAACCTGGTCGTCGCCGGCCGGGGTGAGGATCAGGTCGGCGTCAAGCACGGGGAACAGATCGCCAGCCGGCCCGGCTGCCTCCCACCGCATCGGGATGGTCACGGTGACGCCACGGCGGACCGGGGTGAGGAACTGCACCCGGACCAGCTTGGAGATCCCGCGCATCTCGCCGAACGGGCCGACCCGCACGGCCGCGGTCAGGCCTTCTTCGTAGGCGGCCGACGAGGCGTTCCGCAGCATGCCGTGGTTGACCACGTGCAGGAGCCGGGCGGCGGCGGCCTCAAATCCGGCGGGAACGGTGATCTCGTCGGCAACGAACATAGCTCCATCAATACCGTCAGGCCGGCGTCCCGGCTTAGAGTCCTTAGTCCCTCAAAGCTCGCCGCAAGGCCCGGCGGCTGATAGTACCCGTCATGACCCCGCCGCCGCGCGGGGGCTACGGCAGCCAGCCGCCGGTGAACCCGAAGAACTGGCCGGTCACCGGCGTGGCCCGGCCCGAGGCGAGAAACGCGATCAGCGCACCCATCTCGTGCTCTTGCCCGAGCCGCTGGAGCGGGACCTCCTGGGCGACCAGCGCGCGCAGGTCGGCATCCCGCTCCCAGAGCCCGGGCGGGAAGTAGGTCGGGTTCTCGAACCAGTTGGGGCCGATCGCGTTGAGCTGGATGTTGAACTCGCCGAGCGCCTCGGGCGGCACGTAATCGTTGCTCAGCACGACGTCAACGTGGCCGTGGGCGGCGAGCATCGCCTCGGGCTCCTGCTCGGCGATCGGCATTAGCGCCGGGTTCTCGGCGGCGAAGGCGTCGCGCACCGCGAAGTCGGTAAACGTGTGGTCGTGGCAGACCGTGCGGAACCCGTCGGCGGCGAGCGCTGTCGCGCCGGCGGGCCCCGCGTACTGCGTAACGTTTGTGACCAAAGCAACTGTTTGTGGCATGTGATCATCCTAATGAGGCCGTCTGCCAGCGGCGGGCCGATGCTGGCCCCGATGCGCCAAGCGCGCACGAATTTGTCCTGGCCGGCGCGATGCCCGCGCGGTAGCCGCGATGCCGCTCAGTGCCCGGCTCTAGGTCGTGAGCGCCTGCTGCTTGTACCAAGCACCCTGCTTGACATCTCAATCATGCTTGGTATAGTTCGCATCAGAAACCAACGAGGAGATAGAGACGATGACGAGGACCTCTACACAGGATATGCAGGAAGAGTTCCTGACCGCCCTCCGCAAGGGGCAGCAGACGATGATCGGTGCCCTCAGGATCTGGGTGGAGACGGTCCAGACCGTAACCCCCAAACTGGCAGGCGTTTACGCGCCGATAACCGACCGGCTCCCCAAGCTGTCGGCCGGCAGCGTTCCGTTCGCGGACAAGCTGCCGAGCCCGAAAGAGGCCGTCGACGGCGCCTACGGGCTGGCCGAGGAACTGCTCGCCAACCAGCGGAAGTTCGCCGAGGACGTGCTGGACACGGCGGCACCCCTGCTGCCGGGCCACGGCCAGGATCTCAAGCTCGCCGCGAACCCCAAGACCCCCATGAAGCCCGTGGTGGTCAGGACCGAACCCAGGCCGGCCGGGCCCAAGCCCGCCGCCGCCGTGATACCCGCCCCGGCGCAGCCAGTGGTCATGCCCGAGCCGAAGCCCGTAGTGCCGCGACCGCATGCCGCCGTGGCCATGCCCGAGCCCAAGGCCCCGCACGCCGTGGCCAAACCCAAATTCAAGGCCCCGGTTGCCGCGCCTCCGGTCGCCAAGTCCCCCGAACCTAACCCCCCCGCCCCCAAGGCCGCAGCCCCCAAGGCCGCAG
>JBEKKH010000666.1:0-4489 GCA_050010815.1 Streptosporangiaceae bacterium
AGGAGTGGGCACTCGACCCGGACAACGCACGCGAACTCTGGACGGTGTCCCTCAAGACGCTCAACCTGTGATCGTGCCCCAGAACGACCTGATCTGTAGGCGACAGCTGGGCAGCGCCTAGCCTTCCTCAGGCGTGCAGATCGGCGGCTCAGCGCGCGTTATCCCCTGACTTCTCTCATCGCTCAGCGTGACTTCAGAGGAGGAGATGGACAGCGCGGGCAGCCGGGTCGTCCTTCGGCCTGGACTGGGCGTGCGCCTCCACCGCGATGTTCCCGGCGTGGCCGCCTGCCTGAGGTTCGGCTAGCCGGATGGGCTGAGGCTCGTCTCCATCCTGCCCGGGATTCAGATCGAGGACACCGCCGGCATCCAGGCCGTCCCGGCAGGGATTCCCGCCACTGGTCTTCTGCGTGGTGATGGCGGTCAGATGCCGTGCTCGTCGAGGATTTGCTTGACGCGTGTGGCGGCTGGGGATCCGATTCTCTGGTAGATGGTCAGGGCCTCGTGTAGTGCTCGCGTACCCGCGGCGTGTTGTCCGTCGTGGAGGTGGCAGCGGCCGATGCCTTCGAGGGCGCGGGCCTCTTCCGGCAGGCTTTGCACGGCACGGGCAATCCCGTGTGCCTTCTCGTGGCTGGCTTGCGCATCGGATAGGGAACCGGATTCCAATGACAGCTCCCCCTTGGTGTTCAGAGCCACTGCTTCCCCGAGCGGGTAGCCCAGATAGCGTTGCAGTTCGATGGCTCTGGTGAGAGCGGCTGCCGCTGCTGCGTAGTCTCCCGTCAGGCGGTGCAGGGTGCCCAGATGGCAGAGCACCTCTGCTTCTCCTAGGCCACGGCGCAGGCGGTGATCCCCTTCAAGTGCCTGCTCGAAACTGGCAAAGGCTGCCTGGTAGTCACCGGTGATGGTCTGCAAAGCGCCCAGGCTCATAAGGACGTTTACCTCGCCGACGACGTTCCCGATGCCGTGGTGAAGTTCCAGTGCCCGTGCGAGGCTGACGGCAGCCGGCTGCAGGTCCCCGGTGACGGACTGGATGTCGCCGAGGGCGCCGAGGGCGTGGGCCTCTCCAAGAGGGTTGCCGAGGCTGCGATACAGGCTCAGCGCCCTGGTCTCGCCGGTCGTGGCCTGCGGGTAGAGACCCGCGTTGGCCTGCAGTACTCCCAGCCTGTTCAGTGCAGTGGCCTGCCCGAGGGGGTTGCTCAGGTCACGGTACAGGCCCAGCGCTTGCTGCTGGCAGGCCATTCCCGCAGACGGGTTACCGGTAACGTTCAGCGGATGGCCCATGCTGGTCAGGACATTTGCTTCCTCGAGCCGGGTGTCGAAGTCCAGGCCGCGGTACAGGTCCAGCGCCCGGCTGAGGGTTCTAGTGGCCTGACGGTAGCTTTCGGTCAGGTACTGCATGTCGCCCAGGTCGGCGCGAGCGCCGGCCTCGGCTGCGAGATCGCCGGCCTCGTGCGTGGCCTTGGCAGCTACCTGGTTGAGGGTCAGCGCTGTTTCCCAGTCGCCGCACATCCGGAGGAAACCGTGCATCTCGGCAGCAATGGCAGCGGCAGAGCGGGACCGGCCGTGAAGCGCGGCGTAACTGACCGCTGCGCGCAGGTTGTGACGTTCGGTGTCGATCCAGGTGGCCTGGTCCTCGTACGCCGGAGGGTCCGGTATGCGTCCGGGCGGGGTGGCGGTGGCCAGCGGCGGCCGGCCCGGAATGCGCCGTGCCAGCCGCATCCCGGCGGCACGGGCTGAGCGCAGGTAGTACTCCAGCAACCGGTCGAGTGCCGCGTCGCGATCGGCGGCTGGATCGCTCTCCGCCAGGGAGCGGGCATGTTCGCGGATAAGGTCGTGCATGCGGTACCGGCCCGGGGCCTGTTCGATGAGGAGGTGCTGGTCATAGAGCGCCTCGATGTCCCGGCGCGCCTGGCCGAGCTCAGCATCGTCCATGGCGGCGGCAGCATAGGTGTCGAGATCGGTGCCGGGGTGCAGGCCCAGGTGGCGGAACATCTTCTGCTGGCCGGCGATGAGGTCTTGGTAAGACAGGTCAAACGCCGCCGCTACCGAGATGTCCTCAGCTTGCATGGCCGCCAGCCGGTTCCGTGCTGTTGACATCTCGCGGGCCAGGTCGCGGACCGTCCGGGCGGGATGGTGGCAGAGCCGTCCGGCGAGCAGGTGGATGGCGAGCGGCAGGCAGCCGCAGAGCCGGACAACCTCGGCGACGCCGCTGTCCCCGGGTTCCAGCCCGGGCCGGGCAGCTGCGCAGGTGAACAGTTCGGCGGCCTCGCTGGGGGGTAGCGTGTCGAGGCTGACCGGCACAGCCTCCAAGGCGGTCAGCCGCCGCCGGCTGGTGACCAGCACCAGGCAATCAGCCGACCCAGGGAGCAGCGGGCGGACTTGGTCGCTTCCGCTGGCATCATCGAATACCAGCAGTGCGCGTTTGCCGGCCAGGTGGCTGCGCCACGCAGCCGACCGTGCTTCCAGGCCCGGCGGAATGTGCCAGGGCGCGACGCCGACGGCGAGCAGGAGGGTGCTCAGGGCGTCAGCCGGGTCGACCGGCCGCTGTCCCGGGGTGTGGGCGTGCAGCCGCAGGAAGATCTGCCCGTCAGGGAAGAGGTCAGCTAGCCGGTGGGCGACGTGCACCGCGAAGGCGGTTTTTCCGACCCCTGCCATCCCGTTGACCGCGTGGATGCTGATCACTTCTCCGTCGCGGGAGGCGGCTGCCGCCAGGTACTCCAGCTCACGAGCCCGGCCCGTGAACGTGGCCACATCACGCGGCAGCGCCCGGAGCACGGACGCTGGCTGCGCCGCCGGAACCGGCACGGCAGGCTCCAGCGCCACAGGACTCTCCCGGCCCGTCACGTTCATGTGCTCCGGCATCCACATCCACCCGGTAGCCGCGGTCTCCTTCACGGCCACCGGGACCGGGCGGAACGAGGCCGCCTCCGGGGTATGCCGGATGACCTCCTCGAAAAACCAGGACGAGGCAATTACCGCCAGGACACCAGGGGATCCGGCCAGCGCTGCCTTCAAAGCGGTAGCCTCAAGCAACCGGAACGTCAGGTTAACCGACGCCCCTGTTACCCCATAGTCGTCGTAGTTGACCTCTCCCGCATGCAGGGCCATCCGCAGCCGGATCTGCTCACGGCCTGCGGAGACCTCGTTATGACACTTCAGCGCGGCGACCAGCGCCGGGGGAAGAGATTCGGCGAAAAGGCTCTTAGGGACCTCGGGCCGGGCCAGGATGAGGATCCCGTCACCGCGGTCCTCGTGATCGCAGTCATCCCACCGGATCCCGGCACTGTCAAAAGCAGCTCACACGGCCTCATAAAGCCCGTCGCGGACCTCAACCTGATGCCGATTAGTACGACGCGGATCACCGAAACCCTCTACGTCAACAACGACGACAGTGCGGTGAACAGACAGCCTACGATCCATCTGCTTCCCCCGCCAGGCAAGGCAGAGCGAACTCCCAGTAATTAAGCCTAGCCCCGACGCCGCTTCCCGAGCAGCCTCAAGCTCCGTGGCGGACGTGCCGCCTCATAGCCACCCAGTCCGCAACACCGCGAGGACAAGACACCCGGCATCCGCTCATCGGCGCGACTGACCGCGAGTCTCTAAAATTCATGAGACAGGATGGTCGCTCAGTAGGCCAGATCAGCCGGTTCTGCATGCACGACGAACGGCTTTACCCTGTAGCTCTCTCCGCGCCTAACGGCGGCTCGGTGAGCGTTCTCCCGGATCGGGTTCGTCACTCAGCGCAACGTTTACCATCGGTATCATCCCGAGTTCGGCCATCGGCCTGGTCCGGCTGGGCGGGCTGCCGGGGGCCCATGGCGGCTAGCCGGAGTTCTTGCCGGGCAGTATCCAGGGATGGCAGGCACATCATGCTGGGGCTGGCGCGCGGTATGCGGCCCGGTGGGTGTGCGCGCGTGGCATGAGTGCCCGGCACGGCGGTGGCGTGGTCCGCGTCAGCCTTTGGTTGCCCGGAGTTCGCGCCGTGGCCGCCCGGGTCTCGGGGAGGGCGCGATCGTTGAGGTCGTCGTGCGTCTCAACGCCGCGCGCCGGAGATGACGGCGCGCGGCGTCAGCGGCATGTGAGGGAATTTGCCAGGCGCCGATTTGCAAACTTGCCTTATTCGCCAGGCTTTTGTTCAGGAGGCAGTCTTGCTCATGGAGCCGCACGTAGACGTGCAGGTTCCTAGGGCAGCGGTCACGGTCACGCTGTGCGGGCGAGGGGATCAGGAGCCGCCATGCCGCTGGCACCGCATCATGTCAGCGCCGACGACAACGACGGCGAGTGCACGTGCGGATCCTGTTCACGGCCGAACCAGACAAAGATGACGAGGTCCGGCATCTCATCGAGCAGGCCCTGTCAGGACAGCTAAGTTCCCGGACGGCTTCACCACCCTCGTGGCAGCTGCGCGCAAGCTGGCCGGGTGACATCTCGGCCGAAGAGACACGCCATGCCCGGCTCCTAATCCGCAGGTGACCTCCACGCGGCATGAGTG
>JBEKKH010000667.1:0-4474 GCA_050010815.1 Streptosporangiaceae bacterium
GAGACGCTGCCCGACGAGATCCCCGGCACCTACGCCGGCTGCGCCTGGTCACGGGACGCCTCTGCCTTGTTTTACGTCACCGTCGATGACGCCTGGCGGCCCTGCCGGGTGTGGCGGCACCAGGTCGGCACGCCGGTCGAGCAGGACACCATGGTGTTCGAGGAGCCCGACGAGCGCTTCCACGTCTACGTGGGCCTGACTCGCAGCGAGCGCTACCTGATGATCAGGTCCGCTAGCGTGCTGACCAGCGAGATCTGGGTGTGCGACGCGGGAGCGCCGGAGGCCGGGTTCTCGGTGGTCGTGCCGCGCCGCCAGGGCGTGGAATACGACGTGGAGGACGCCGGAGACCAGCTGCTCATCTTGCACAATCAGGACGCGGAGAACTTCGAGCTCGCGACCGCGCCGGTCAGGGACCCCGCGGCCTGGGACCCCGCGGCCTGGACCCCGCTGGTGGCGCACCGGGCCGACACCAGGCTGCTCGGCGTGGACGCGTTCGCGGACTTCATCGTCGTGTACTTCCGGCGGGACGGTCTGACCGGGCTGCGGGTACTGCGCCGAGACGGCGGCGGGGAGCACGAGATCGCCTTCCCCGAGCCGGTTTACCGGGTCGGGCCAGGCGGGAACCCGGAGTACCAGGCCGACAGGTTCCGCCTGTCGTACACCTCGCTGGTGACCCCGGGCTCGGTCTACGACTGCGACATGGCGACCGGCGAGCTGACCCTGCTCAAGCGCCAGCCGGTCCTGCCCTCCCCGGCCGGGGTGGAATACCGCCCCGAGGACTATGTGCAGTACCGGGAGTGGGCCACGGCCGCCGACGGCGCGCGCGTCCCGATCTCGCTGGTGTGCCGCCGGGACACCCCGCGTGACGGCACCGCGCCCGGCCTGCTCTACGGGTACGGCAGCTACGAGATCTCCCGCGACCCGGCCTTCTCCATTCCCGTCCTCTCCCTGCTCGACCGCGGCTTCGTGTACGCGATCGCGCACGTCAGGGGCGGCGGTGAGCTGGGCCGGTCCTGGTACACCGACGGCAAGCTGCTGCGCAAGAAGAACACGTTCACCGATTTCATCGCGTCCGCCCAGCACCTGGTGCGGCGGGGCTGGACGTCCGCGGACCGGCTCGTCGCCCGGGGCGGGTCGGCCGGCGGCCTGCTGATGGGCGCGGTGGCCAATATGGCGCCCGAGGCCTTCGCGGGCATCGTGGCGCACGTGCCTTTCGTCGACGCTCTGACCACGATCCTGGACCCGTCGCTGCCGCTGACCGTCACCGAGTGGGAGGAGTGGGGCGACCCGCTGCACGACCCCGAGGTCTACGCGTACATGAAGTCGTACACACCGTACGAGAACGTCACCGCTCAGCTCTACCCGCCGATCTTCGCCCTGACCGGGCTGAACGACACGCGGGTGAGCTACCACGAGCCGGCCAAGTGGATGGCCCGGCTGCGGGCGGTGGCCAAGGGCGGCCCGTTCATGCTGAAGACCGAGATGGAGGCGGGCCACGGCGGCCGCAGCGGCCGCTACGACACCTGGCTCGAAGAGGCCCTCGTCCTGGCCTGGGTCATCGAGATCACTAGTGGTCGAACAGGGAGCTGACCGACTCGCCGTTGTGGATCCGGTTCATGGCCTCAGCCAGGGCGGGAGCGACGGACAGGACGCGGAGCTTCTCGTGCTTGGCCGGTACGGGCACCGAGTTGGTGCAGACGATCTCGGTCACGTCGGTGGCGGCCAGCCGGTCCAGCGCGCCGTCCGCGAACAGGCCGTGCGTGCAGGCCACCGCGACCGAACGCGCCCCCTGTTTGCGCAGCAGGTCAAGCAGTTCGAGCACGGTGGTGCCGCGGGCGATCTCGTCGTCCAGGACGATCACGTCCCGGCCGTCCACGTCGCCGATGAGGGCGTTGATCGAAACCGCGGAGTCGCTGAGCCGCTCCTTCGCGCCGGCCGCGACCGGTACGCCGAGCCTGCGGGCGAACGCCGCGGCGCTCTTGGCGTTACCCAGGTCCGGGGAGACCACGATGGCCCGGGACAGGTCCCGGCCGCGGAAGTGGACGGCGAGCTCGCGCAGCGCGTGCAGGTGATCGACCGGCACGGAGAAGAAGCCGTGCACCTGCGGCGAGTGCAGGGTGAGCGTGAGCACCCGGTTGACCCCCGCGGTGACCAGCAGGTCCGCGACCAGGCGGGCCCCGATGGAGATCCTCGACTCGTCCTTTTTGTCCGAACGGGCGTAGGCGTAGTGCGGCATGACCGCGGTTACCCGCCCCGCCGACGCGCCCCGGGCCGCGTCCGCCATCAGCAGCAGCTCGACCAGGTGCTCCTGGACCGGCGGAACCAGCGGCTGGATCAGGAACACGTCCCGCTCCCGGCAGTTGGACTGCAGCTGGACGCCGA
The DNA here is from genome assembly GCA_050010815.1 of Streptosporangiaceae bacterium. Classification (GTDB taxonomy): domain Bacteria; phylum Actinomycetota; class Actinomycetes; order Streptosporangiales; family Streptosporangiaceae; genus Palsa-504. The sequence continues at coordinate 2,383 of JBEKKH010000667.1, forward strand.
GGCAGTCATTCGCGAACCGCTGCAGCCGCACCGGGCGCTGCGGCACGGACAGGAACGCGCAGATCTCGGCGGTCAGCGCGGGGTGTGCGCTGCCGCCGAATACCGCGATCTCACGCACTCGCGGCTTCGTCCAGGCCAAGGCCCTCCCTGATCTCCCGCTGGACGATCTCCGGCGCGGGCCGGGCGTCCACGGTGATGACGTACTCCTTGCGCCGGAACTCCTCAAGGGCCGGACCGGTCTGCTCGTGATAGTCCCTCAGCCGGTTCTCCAGCGCCTCTTCGGTGTCGTCCTCCCTGGTGACGAGCTCGCCCCCGCACACGTCGCACCTCCCGGTCACCTTCGGGCTGTTCGCGATCAGGTTGTAGTCCACCCCGCAGTTGGCACACAGCCTGCGGTTGAGCACCCGGCGGCGGACCTCGGAGTCCGGCAGCTCAAGGGCGATGACGCCGTCGATGTCGTAGCTCTCCAGGAAGAACTCCGCCTGCCGCCGGTTCCGCGGGAACCCGTCGATGATGAACCCGTAGTTCCAGTCGTGCTGGGTCAGCCGGTCCCTGACCACCGAGTCCACCGCCTCGTCGCTGACCAGCTCGCCGGCCGCCATGACCCGCCGCACCTGCGCGCCCAGCTTGGTGTGGTTCTGCACATTCCAGCGGAAGATGTCTCCGACGCTGATGTGCACCAGATCCAGGTCAGCCGCGAGCAGCTGGCTCTGCGTGCCCTTGCCGCTGCCCTGCACCCCCATGATCACGTACTTGCGCATGTCATCAGCCTGGCATACCCACAGGGGTGTCAGTGCCCCCTGGGGTCACGGCGGCGAAGAGCCTCGCAGTTTCCACCCAGGTCAGGACATCCCCAGCCCGAGCTTGCGCTCCACGGCCCGGCGCATCTTGCTGCTGACCAGCGACCGCAACTGCGGCCAGTCCTCGCGCAGCCGCTGGGCGTTGAGGAAGCGGGCGACGTCGTTTCGCCGGCCCTGGCTGATCACGATGCTGTACAGCAGCAGCCGTGGCTTCTGCCGGGCCACGTCGAACTCGCGCAGCTCGTGCCAGCTCAGGTGCACGGGCAGCACCACGATGCCCTGCCAGGGTCCGTGCAGGTCCTCCAGGCGATCCGGCAGCCGGCTGGCCTGACCGGTGAAAGCCGTGGTGAGACCCATGAGGGAATTATCCAGGGCCGGCCGGACGCCGCGCGTCCGGTTGACCAGATAGGGATGGTCCGGCCCATCAGCATTCAGCTTCCAGCGCTAGTCTGCAAGACATGGAAACCGGTGCCCCAGCGCAGGGTGCCGTCCCCGCCGCCGGCGGGTGGCGGTTCCTCATCCAGCCGCGGTGGCTGGGATGGCACGTGCTCATGGTGGTCTCGTTCTGGGGCATGCTCTGGCTCGGCGACTGGCAGTTGCACCGCGCCCTGGGAGGCAACGCGCTGAGCTGGGCTTATACGTTCGAGTGGCCGTTGTTTGCCGGTTTCGCCGTGGTGTTCTGGGTCAAGACCATCAGGGATGAGTTCAGGCTCAAGCGCGGCGATAACCCGGGCGCTACCTACGGTGAGCCCGATGACCTTCCCTTCGGCGTCAGGGCGGTGCAGTCCGGAGCGGCGCCAGGCGACGACGAGGACGAGGAGCTCAGCGCCTACAACGCCTACCTGACGCGGCTTAACGCCGAGGTCAAGGACCACGGCCGGTGGCACGGACTGCGTTGAGCCGTCCGCGGAACGATCAGGAGATGACAGTCTTGGAAGCAGCGGTGCTCCGGTACCGGGTGATGGCGTACGTGACCGGCGTGGTGCTGATGGTGCTGTGTTTCGTCGGTATCCCGTTGCAGGTGGCGGGCCATCCGGCCGTGGCCAACAACGTCGGCGTGGTACACGGCATCTTGTACATCATCTACCTGGTGTTCGCCTGGCTCCTGTCCAGGAAGCTCCGGCTGGCGAACAAGCCGACGGTGATCATGCTGCTGGCCGGCACCGTCCCGATCATGACGTTTATCGTGGAGCGGTGGATCACCCGCCGGTTCATCAAGCCCGCGCTGGCCGGACAGGCCAGGACGGCCGAGCCGGTCCGGCCCCGAGCCTGAGACCTTGACCGAGCACTAT
>JBEKKH010000668.1:0-4471 GCA_050010815.1 Streptosporangiaceae bacterium
AGGCCACATCCGGCCATTCACGATGCAGCAGAATGGCACGTCGGGCCACATCCAGCACCTCCTGGCCACACTTCGAAAGTGCCTCCTAAGCAGTAGGTCCCGCGTTCGAGTCGCGGTCGGGGTGCAAATAGTGCTGATAAACATTTATATTCGAAACTGAGATCGTTCTATTGATGTCTTGCTCGCAGGCAATCACTCTCGTGAGATGCACGCTTGGCAGGGGCGCAGGCGGGTGTGCGCTCGTCAGGCAGAATTGCGGTCTGGGAGTTTCATGATGTCTTCCCGGCAGGCGTATAAATAGCGCGTCAGGGACTTCCTCGCCTGGCGGCATTGCCGGGATCGCGGGGATTGTCGTCAGCGGCAGTTCGTCAGCCACATGCGGAACGGCATCTTCGTCGGCGTGAAGCCGTTCATCCGGACAGCGGTCCGGGTCAGGTGCGCGCTGTCGGCGAAGCCGGCTGCATGAGCCGCGCGTGTCACCGACGCGCCGTCGGCGAGCAGGCTCAATGCGGTCAGGTACCGGTGCCATAGCAGGTAGCGGCGGATCGGGACGCCGACCTGGTCGCGGAACAGGTGCTGGAGCCTGCTCTGGGAAAGGTGCGCGATACGCGTGAGGTCCTCGATCGACGGCGGCGGTGACGGCGTGGCGCGCAGATGGTCCAGCACGGCCGCGATGCGGTCGTCGTACTCGGGCTCGGGCATCACGTCGGTCACAAGCCAGCCGAGCGCATCGCGCCATCGTCTGTACGCCTCCGGGCAGCCGGTCGTCTTGCCGGAGGCGGGACCCAGCCCGTCCGCGAGGTGATCGCACAGCGGCTCATCGAGCACGGCATACGGCCGGCCTTCCAGGACGCGGCCGCGAAGCTGCTCGGCTAGCAGGCTCTCGCCTTCAATCCAGCCGATCGCGGTCAGCTGCCCGTCGCAGTCGAACGCATGCGCGACATCGGTATCGATGAGCACGCCGCGGGCCCTTCGCCAGGCACCGTCCAGCCGGACGCGCGGGCTCCCGCCGATCCCGACGGACAGCTGCAGCGCGCCGTGCGCGTGGGGGTCGGCGACCAGGAAGTCCGAGAACACCAGGAACTCGGTTGGCCACAGGAAGCCGCGCATCGTGCCTTGCAGCCCCCGGCGCCGGCCCGGCCCCGCCGGAGGACGCTCAGCCCCGGACCCTTTCGCGGCCATATCCACCCAGACCCTTCGCGACCATCACCCGGATCTACTGCCGGGCCGGATCCAGCAGGTTCATTCAACGGCTGAGCAGATTCGTTCAAGGGCCTGGCACCCAGCGCGGTCGATCCTTGGTACAGACAGCCCACGGTCAGCCTCGAGCTGGGGCACCGGGACGGTCAGTAACCACAGGTCCGAGCAGACAGGAGAAGACCATGATCATGTCCTGGGAGGCCAGCCGTCCCGCCGGCCGGCAGGTGCCGGGAGCGGCGGAGCACCGCCCGCAGCGGCGCGTCCAGGGTGCGGGACGCCGTGGCGCAGCCGGACAGCGGGAAGGAACCGCGAGATGACGTCCCTGACCTGCACCATCGAGCCGGATGAGCTCCTGGGGCTCAGCGCCCTGGCCGAGCTGGACAGGGCGGCCGGCGGCGGCGCCGGCGCGGTACGCACGGCGAAGGTGCTGATGCGCACAGCGCTGGCGGACCAGCTCGCACAAGCCGGCCTGCCATGGGCTCCGTCCGCCGGAGCAGCCAGCAAGCACGCCGCCCAGGCCGCCGCGCCGGCTAGCGTCATGCGCCGGATCACGGGAAACGGCAAAGCGCGCAAAGCCGCCGCATGGGTGACGGCTGCCGCCCTCGCGGTCACGCTGTGGGGCGGCTACACCCGAGGCTGGCAGTGGACGGGCTTGCGGGGCAACGGCCAGCTGTGGGACTGGCTCACACTCCTGCTGCTCCCGGTCGCCCTCGGCACCATCCCGCCGTGGATCCAGGACAAGGACTACATCGGCACGGGCAGGCGCGTCATCTACGCAGCCGCCATCGCGGCCTGGACCGGGCTGGTGATCGCCGGCTACCTGATCCCGCTCAACTGGACCGGGTTCCGCGGCCAGACGCTCTGGGACTGGCTCAACCTGCTCGTGCTGCCGGCCGCGGTCACGACCACCATGGCGCTGGCCAGCATGCGAGCCCGGCGGCCGCAGGCCCGCCTGCACCCGTATCACAAGGCGATCATCGCCGCCCTGGCCGCCGGGTGGATCATCACCGTCATCGGCGGTTACGCCCTGCGGTGGCAGTGGACGGGCTACGCCGGAAATACTGTATGGAGCTGGCTCGGGGTACTCCTGCCGCTGGCGTTCCCGACCCTCCTGCTTCCGCCCTTGCTCAAATGGGTCTCGGGCAACGCGGCCGGGCGGGCCAGCGCGGCGCACCAGGCAGCCGTGACCCGCACGGCCATCGCCGCAGCCAGAACCTCACCATGAGACACAATGCCCGTTCCAGCGCACCGCATAGGACCGAACGACCGACCCGGGCAGCCACTCCGAACTCAGGCGGGTACGTGTGCGGGCGCGCGAAGACTCAGGTTGCTCTCCGTGACCGTCTTCCGGAGCGAGTTGGTTATGCTTCGCATAGCTGCAGTACGTGGATGGCCTTGGCGAGTTGACCGGCGCGCCCGGGGCGGAAGGTCCCGGCCCACCCGAAGCTCGACCTCGCCACCGCTGAGCGTGAGTTGAGCGTCCCGAAAACGTCGCTGGGCGCGCAGCGTTCCCGCTGTTGCAGAACCCTGGTCTGTTGCAGAACCCTGGTCTGCTGCCGGGAGATGGCTGGCGGCCGGCCGCCTTGACTCTCACCTTGGGGGAGCCCGCACACTCATCTTGCCGGGTCGGATCGGCCCGGCGACGAGGGAGTCAGCGTGAAAGAGATCAGCATCGGGGAGTTCGCACGACGGTCCCGCCTTTCGCTGAAGGCACTGCGCCTCTACGACGAACGCGGGGTGCTGGTGCCTTCGCGCGTCGATCAAGCGTCGGGCTATCGCTACTACGACCCAGCCCAGCTCGACCAGGCACGCCTTGTGGTGATGCTGCGTCAGTTGCAGTTGCCGCTCGCGGCGGTCAAGGAGCTGCTCGCGTGCGATCCGGCCGACGCGGCGGCGCGCATCGCCGAGCACTGGCGCGACGCAGAGGCGGCACACCACGCGCGGCGCGAGCTAGCCGACTACCTCGTCAGCCGGTTGAGCGGAAAGAGGCCTGTCATGTACGAAGTCGCCACGCGGGAGATGCCCGAGCGGAGCCTGCTCTGCCTGAAGCGCAACGTCGACGAGCAGGGGCAATGGGCGTTCGGCAAGGAGTTCATCGCGATCTTGCGCGAGCGCCCGCTGCCGGGGATCGAAGGACGAGAAGGCGCGGCCTTCTCCATCCAGTGGGGCTGGGTGAGCGCTGACAGCGACGGCCCGGTCGAATGGTGCAAGCCGGTTCCGCAAGCGGAGGCGCATGCCCTCGCCGAGCACTATCCCGAGCTGACGTTGCGAACCGAGCCGGCGCACCGGGAGGCGTTCGTCGCGCTGCCAGACTGGTCCGGGCCGGATTCAGCGTTGCACTGGCAGCTCGCTATGGAGTCATTGCAGGCCTGGGTGCAAGAGCAAGAGCAGGAGCACGAGGATGAGCGTCTTGCCCTCACGCCCGAAGACCTCGGCCTGCGCATCACCTATCTCGCGACCGGACCCGTCACCGCCCCCGACTGCGACGTCGCCGTCCCGTTCGCCGTAGAGCGATGATCGAAGCCCACGGCCTGGTCAAGCGCTACGGCGCCACCATGGCCGTCGACGACCTGTCTTTCTCCATCAGGCCCGGCCTGGTCACCGGCTTCCTCGGCCCGAACGGCGCCGGGAAGACCACCACCATGCGGATGATCCTGGGCCTCGACGCGCCAACGCAGGGCTCGGTCACCGTAGACGGCCGCGGCTACCGCGACCTGCCCGCGCCCATGCGCGAGGTGGGCGCCCTTCTCGACGCCAAGGCGCTGCACGGTGGCCGCCGGGCCTTCGACCACCTGCTGTGCCTGGCCCAGAGCAACGGCATCCCCCGCCGCCGGGTGGACGAGGTGCTCCGCATCGTCGGTCTGGAGGACGTGGCCAGGCGCCGGGTGAAGGGCTTCTCGCTGGGCATGGGCCAGCGGCTGGGCATCGCCTCGGCGCTGCTGGGGGATCCGGCCGTGCTCATCTTCGACGAACCGGTGAACGGCCTGGACCCCGACGGCATCCACTGGGTCCGGACCCTCCTGCGGGCGCTCGCGGCCGAGGGCCGCACCGTGCTGGTCTCCAGCCACCTGATGAGCGAGATGGCCCTGACTGCCGACCACCTGCTGGTGATCGGCAAGGGCCGGCTGATCGCCGATACCAGCGTGGACGAGTTCACGCGGTCCAGCTCCCAGCAGTCGGTGCACGTCCGCAGCCCCCAGGCGGCCGAGCTGGCCGCCCGCTGCCGCGAGGCCGGCGCCACCGTCCGGGCCGGGACCGCCCCCGAGAGCCC
>JBEKKH010000669.1:0-4461 GCA_050010815.1 Streptosporangiaceae bacterium
AAGCGAATGGGCCTCTCAACAGGCTAAACAACTTTGCCGGGACCCTGCCCTGGGGATCACGCAGGGGAAAGCTCCGGACCCTACCATACTCGGAGACATTATCAATGCTGCCGACCCGATTCCGGCTGGAAATGATCCGGCCTGCTGATCGCGCTCGCCCGGGTCGCTGGCGGAGGGCACTGCTCGCCGCGCTAGCCGCGGGCTGTGTCATCGTGACTGCGTGCACGGGCGGGGGCAGCTCTACGGGGCTGCCCCCGCCCACCTCGCCGCCGCCCACCGGGCCGCCGTATACGCTGCGCGTGCTGGCCAGCAGCGAGCTCGACGACATGCAGCCCATCCTCGACCAGGCCCAGCAGGCGACCGGCGTCACCGTCAAGCTCAGCTACATCGGCAGCCTGGCCGGCGCGCAGACCGTACTCAGCGGCATGGCGGCCGGTGCCTACGACGCGATCTGGTTCGCCTCCGACAATTACATCGAGCTCAGCCCCGGCGGACCGAACAGGCTTGATGCCAGCAACCGGATCATGTCCTCTCCCGTCATCCTCGGCCTGCAAACCCCAGTGGCGCGGCGGCTCGGATGGATCGGCAAGCCGGTCAGCTGGGCAGACATCGCCGCCGCCGCAGCGGCAGGCAAGATCAGCTTCGGCATGACCGACCCGGCCACATCCAACTCTGGACTATCCGCCCTGGCCAGCGTTGCCACCGTGCTGGCGGGACAGGGGGCCGCGCTGCAAGCGTCGCAGATACCCGCTGCCGAGCCCGCGCTGCACGCGATGTTCGGGGCGCAGGCGCTCAAACGGGAATCGTCCGGCTTCCTCGCGGACGCCTATGTCGCGGACCAGGACCGCGCGCCGCCGGTCGATGGGCTGATCGACTACGAATCGGTGCTGCTGTCGCTCAACGCCTCGGGCAAACTCCACCAGCCGCTCACCCTTATCTATCCCTCGGACGGCGTGCTCACCGCCAATTACCCGCTCACTCTGCTCGCGTCTGCTTCGGCGGCGGCGAAGAGCGCGTACACCCGGGTGGCCGACTACCTGCTCAGCCCCGCGGTGCAGAGCCAGATAACGCGCCAGACCTTCCGCCGTCCGGCCACGCCGGGCGTCCAGTCGGCGCCAGTGCTGCGCCCCCACCCGCTGCATGAGCTGCCGTTCCCGGGCAGCATCGGCGTGGTCAATGACCTGCTGGCCGCCTATGACGGCGAGCTGCGAAGGCCGGCCCGCACCGTTTACGTGCTCGACACCTCTGGGTCGATGGCCGGTCCGCGACTCGCCGGGCTCAAGGCGGCGCTTGACTACCTGACCGGGACCGGCACGTCGCTGGCCGGGAAGCTCAGCCAGTTCCAGGAACGGGAACAGGTCATCATGCTCCCGTTCAACACGACCCCGGGCACGCCGGAGATCTTCAATGTCCCGGCGAGCGATCCCGGGCCGGTGCTCGCCCAGATTCGGTCCTACGTCGGCTCGCTGTCGGCCGACGGCTGGACCGCGATCTACCAGACGCTGGAAACCGCGTACGACATCATTGCCAAACAGGCGGTGGCCGGACCGGACCGGATCACCACGATCGTGCTGCTCACCGACGGCGAAAACAATCGGGGTGATGACCTGAGTGGCTTCACCGCGTTCTACCACCGGCTGCCGCCTGCCATCGCGGCGGTGCCGGTCTTCCCGGTGCTGCTGGGGGAGGCCGCGCTTGCGCAGATGAAGGCGCTTGCGTCGCTAACCGGAGGGCAGGTCTTCGACGCCCGGACCCAGCCCCTCGCCCCCGTTTTTGCCGCGATACGCGGCAACCAGTGAGGGGTTCATCGATACGACCGCGCCTGAGATCCTCTACGTGGCCCTTGAAAAAACGTGAGCGCCATCAAGGAATCCACGGAATGGGTCTGCCGCAACCAGGTCAGGGCACTCCAGCTCATGATTACCTAGCGTGACCTAGATTACGGAAAGTGATTTTGAATTTGCCCTGGAGCAAGCGTATACAGATGTCTTTGGCCGCTGGGTGAGGAACATTTCCCAAACTTCCTCCCCCAAATACCAGTGATGGACCTGTCCTGGCCGAGCCCGTCTCGCTGATCGCCGGGGATGTCCTGCTCGACGAGCTGATGGCCGGGCTGGCCCAGGTCCCCGGCGCGGCCGAACTGCTGCTGGCGGCATCGGTCTACCGGGAACCGGTCGACGCCAGCGCGCTGGCCTTCCAGATCGGCGAGCCCGACGCTGCAACCGAGAAGGTCCCGGCCCGCGAGGCGGCCCGGGCCGAGATGCTGCGGATCGCCACCGAGGCGGGCCTGCGTGGCCAGCGGCATATCGCGGACGCCGACCTGCCCGAGGAGGTCCGGGCTTCGTATCAGGCGGCCTTTGAGGTGCTGCTCGAACTACCGCCGCCGCCGTTCCGTCTGCCCGGTGACCTGCCGCAGCGCATCGCCGCCTGCCAGGCGGTCGGCCTGCTCTCCATAGACGGACGCGACGCGGCGGCTCGCTACTTCGTGCACCGCTGGACAGCCGACGCCCTGGCCACGCGGGCCTGCCGTGACGATGACCCGCGGTTGGCCCGCGCGCACCGGCAGGCAGCCGCCTACTGGCAGTGGCTGAGGCGGGCCATGCCGCGGGAGACGAAAGTCATACCTCACGACCTGTTGGATGCCCGCCACCACTTGCTGGAGATCAAGGCCAGGGAGGAAGCCGACGAGATCGCGCTGGAGGTCTGCGTCCAGCTGGATGAGTGGGGGCCCACGACCAAGAGGCCAGCCTGATAGACGACGCGATGGCCAATCTGCCCGAGAAGTCGCCGCGTCTTGGCAAATGGGTCTTCCAACTGGGAGTGGTCAAGCATCAGCAGGGAAAGCACGACGAAGCGGGCAGGCAGTACGAGCTCGCCTTGGATATGGCCAGGTCAAGGCGTGACCGGGCGCTGCTGGCAATGTGCCTATGCTCCCTGGGCACGCTGGCCAGGGAACACAGCGACTACCAGCGTGCCGCCCGGCTCGTCCGGCGCGCGCGCCGCGTCAGCTGGCGTCATCGTGGCGGGATCCTGCGGGCCGGTATCCGCCTTGAGCTCGGCCGGATCGCTTACGGCCGGGAGCGCTACCGCGAGGCTTCCCTGCGTTTGCGGCGCATGCGGAAGACATTCGAGAGAGCCGGCGACCGGGCTGGCCTGCTGTCGGTCCTCCAGGATCTGGCCGCCATGGCCGGGGACCGCGGCAGATACGAGGAAGCCGCCCGCCATCAGCAACGCGCGCTCGAGATCTCCGAGCAGATCGGCGACAAGGCGGGGATAAGCATCAGCTACCGCGATCTCGGCAACCTCGCGTACGTCCGCGACGATCACGACGAGGCCATTCGCTGCTATCACCGCGCGCTCGACATCGATGAGCAGCTTGGCAACCAGGCCGGCATCGCCGGCAACTCCTGGCAACTGGGCATGGTCGCCCAGTCTCTCGGAGACTACGAAGAGGCCGCCCGCCAGTTTGAGCGCGCGCGCGGCATCGCCGAACGGATGGGCGATGAGGCCGGGATGTTCAACGTGCTGCGCGGCTACGGACTACTGGCCTATCGGCGAGGGGACTCCGAAGAAGCTGGCGAATACTTCAGCCGTGCCCTAGCCAACGCCGAGCGCCGGAACGATCGTCAGGGTGTGGCAGTGATGTACGACTACCTCGGATTGACCGCCCACCTCCGTGGCAACTATGCGGAGGCAATGCGCCTGCATCAGCGCTCCCTGAAATTTGGGAAACGCCTCGGAATACCGCCCGAGGCCTCCCGCTACACCCACCTCGGCGTCCTCAGCGCACAAGAGGGCCGTCCGCCGGGCGAAGTTATCGGCTGGCACGTCAAGGCGCTGAAGATCAGGCTGGTGAAGCGTCTTCCCGGCACCGAGTACGATCTGCGCCGCCTAGCGGCCTGCCAAGTGGACCTAGGTGAGGAAAAGTTTGGCCGGCTGCTGGCCAAGGCAGCCGGAAAACCGCAGCTAGCGCGCGAGATTAAATCTTTGATTGACACGATAGGCGACGCAGGTCAGGAGGCCACGGCTGACTCGTCCTAGTCGGCCGCCCTGATGACACACGCCACGAGATGACCAGATCTGAGCCGGGCGAGCCGCACAGTGGCTGACACGGTAACAGCATCCATCCTCCCCAGCATTACATCGGGACCAGGGTCGTCTCTGGACAGCACAGTAGTCTTGTCGGCTGGGGGTGCGCCACCCCATCATCGCGTTCTGGGCCACCCCGGCACTTACAGCGGGCGCCGCCGTCGTGGCAGCCAGCCGTCGACCCGCCACCTCGAGCCGGGGCGCCCGGGCAGCAGCAGGACGATCAGCAGCCCCACGGCCGACATGATCAGGCCGAACGTCAACCCGACCCGCTCGCCATAGCCCTTACGCTCCGACATCCACGACGCGGTAGCCGCTGAGATCAGCCACACGAACAGGAAGTACAGCGCATTGGCGCCAATCGCGCCGCTC
>JBEKKH010000670.1:0-4455 GCA_050010815.1 Streptosporangiaceae bacterium
CCACATCACCCTTCAACGTATGTAATTGGCCTCATGCTCAGTAAAGCGCGTAATCGAGGTGTCCGGCAAGGTCAGTGCGGGGCCCGGTACTGACCGCACCAAGCTCAGCCTGGTGTTTGGATCGGCTAGCTTCTGTCATTCCGGCGCATTATAGATTTTCGATTTAATGTGTCCGCACGGGGAGTCGAATACCTGTCAGATTTATCCTGCGGGAGGGCGTCAGAAGACATTGAGCGGATTCGGCCACTATCCCAGAAGCGCCTGGTGCCATTGATGTTTTCCCCGGGCCTGCGGGGATGCGGCCGCTCAGTCTAATCAGGCCGTCCGCCTGGCCCTGCGGGAGCAAGGCCGGCAGCGGCTGACAGCGGATCGGCGGGAGCTGGCGCGGTGGTCCCCATCGGGTGAGTCCGGCTGCACAGGTGGTCCGGCCGGGCCAGCGGTCATGGGCTGGTCACCGTGTCATGAGGTGAGGGGTCTCAGGCGGCGGACAGCGCGACGCCGCCGAGCTCGGCCAGGATGTGGCAGGCCTGCCGGAGGATCTTGCGGGCCTCGGACAGCGCGGCGCGCTTGCCGTTGCAGCGCTCCTTAACCTGGGCGTAGTAGCCGTGGTCAGGGGCCGGGGACCGGGCGTGGGTCTTGCCGGCCTCGTACAGCCGCGCGGCCAGCACCTTCGCGCCGGTCAGGTGCCGGGCGGCGTCGGTCAGCTGGCGCCGCAGCTCGTGCAGCCTGGCCTCCAGGGCGCCGGTCACCTCCAGCGCGGTGGCGATTTGCAGCTGCCCCGCCGGTGACAGGCAGTCGGCCGAGACTGCCCGCAGCGCGGCCAGGCCCTGCTCGGTGCGTAGCGTGCCCTCGCCCGCGGGCGAACGCGGTATCGGCCGGCTCGGCCAGGTGCGCCGCGACGCCGGCCGCGGCCAGCTCCTCCGCGACGTACCGCCATCCGGTGCACCCCTCGGCCGCGAACGCGACGTCATCGCGGCCGGCGAACCGTTTATTCCGCCGCCATCATCGTGGTGGCAGGAGCATCCCAGCGCTGCTGTGAGGCGAAAGACTCACGATCGGCTTTGCGTGCGTCCTCGGCTGGTCCGCAGGCCGAGTCGATGATCACCCGTCCCGGGCCGCAGGCCCGCAGCCAGATTCTGCTGGACTGCCAGATGACGCGCCGTGCATGCTGGCCCGGTACGTACGGGAACTCCAGGTGCAATGACAAGTACACCGTGTCTTCCCAGTACAGCAGGGATGCCGGTGACACCAGGACGCTCTCGCTGTCCGCCAGATCGCGGATGAAAGCGTCACCTGATGCGTGCAGTAGCGCCAGGCCCTGGCGCCCGGCCGCGGTCAGGTTCAGCTGGTAGCGGCCCGCCGGATATTCGCGCTCGGCCGCCAGCGTGCTGTAGGAAACCTCAGACGGCCGCCACTGGTACTTCACGTTCCCGGTCGCGCACAGAAAGCGGCCCGGGCGGACGCAGGCCGGCTGGGCGCGCCGCAGCGGCAGCGCGATAACCTCGCCCGCGCGATTCTCCGCCACCCCGATATGCCCAGGTCCGTGTGCCTCGATCATGCCCGGGCTACGGCCGCGGGACGGCTGCGGGATCGTCAGCGTCGTGACCGGGTCGGTCCACAGCAGCGCCTTCGGCGAGAAATAAATCCAGTCGCCCGCGGCCAGCTCGAATTCGGCGACGGGCACATACGTCCCGTTGATCTGGCACCGGATGGTGCCGCAGCTCAGCCGGGTCATGCTGGGGATCATCGGCTGCCGCATCCAGCCCGATCCGCTCACCGCGGGCCTGACGTCGAGCGGCGCCCCGCACAGCGGGCAGCTGACCGGGGCCTTCCCCAGGGCACTACGCTGCCTGCAGTACCGGCACAGATAGCCGGTCACCGGCGGCACCGGATCATGTCCACGAACGGAACATAGCAGCCCGGTCCGCAGAAACGTTCACTGCAGACGGCCCAGCAAGCCAGTTCGCCTGGCGTGCCGATCCGGCGGTACCGCGCGGGAGCACAGAATCTAGCGACATTTCGTAACCGGCCATGGCCGGCAGCGGGTCTCGCATTTAAGCAAGTAGATGCTGTAGCCGGCACCACTGGCATGCTGGTCTCAGCATCGCCGATCTGCAAAAGCCAAGCGCCGAGAACAGATGTTCTGCGCACCGCGGATAGCAAATCCCTATCAGACTGACGGGCATTCCTATTCGGCGATCTGGTCGCTAGTCCTCCGTCGCAGTGTTATGCGCGGTACGATTTTGCCCGGCGGTGCTGGTCCAGCCCGCATTGCCCTGAACCCGAAGTGCGGACGCAGGGGTTTCCGGGACTGCCGTGAGTTCTACCTGCGCACGAGGTGGGCGAGGCGGGACCAGTTAATCTGAATTCGGACCGGTACCTCGATGGTGCTGGTCTCCTGTTCGGGGGTCAGCGTCCGGAAAAGCGTGTAGGCACCGAGGGTGTGGTCCAGCACGTGGATGTCAATCTGCAGGACATGTTCATCCGATAGCCAGATGAGCCAGTAGAACGGTATGCCCGCATCGGCGTACTCGGCCATCTTGTCGAGCTTGTCTGCCTTGCGACTGCCCGGCGACACCACCTCCACGACAACCCTGATGAGCGAGGCTGGCAGGGGGCGGATATCACTGGGGGCACATTCGAACAAGGCGGCGTCCGGGCTGCGGATTGTGGCGGCCGGTATTTCCCATAGCAGGACATCGAAGTCGTTGCTGGTGTCCAGGCAGGTCCCCGGGTTGCGCTCCATGTGCCCGCTTGCGGCGCCATCCAGCATCGCCGTGATGCGGCTGGCCGCTGCCTGGTGTGCCCGGCTTGGTCTCTCGCACCTGACTGCCTGCCCGTTGACAAGCTCCACCTCGCGGCAGAACTCCTCAGGAAGGTTCCGCCACACTTCCAGGGTGATCGGTTCGGGCTGCAGGTTTCCTGGCACCGCCCAGTCGTAGATGGAAGCTGGCTCAGGAGGAGACGTCATGGGACCTCCCGGTCGGTAGCTTGGACTGCGCGGACATGTACCAGCGCCACCCCTCATCCTGTTCGGGAGCGCGCTGGACAGGCACTGTCCTGGAATATCTGCTGACCGTCATCATCTCTCTCAGCGCCAGGTCGCTCTCTGGCGCACCGCCATGACGCTCGTCAGTGACAAGCGTCAGGTGCTTGGCTCAAGTAAAGCATGGCAAGTCCCGCGTCAGGCACCGCCGGCCCCAGGCCGGTTCGTCCCTAGCTCGGCAGCGGCTGGGAGTCTGTCCTCCCCGGAGATGCCCTGGGCACATTAATGCCGTTCGGACGCGGCGGTGCTTGTGCTCAGTTATCTGGCTGGCCGTTATCTGCGAGGGTGACCTGGGTGGTCAGTTCGTCGGTGCCGCGGATGAGGTTGAGCTCGATGGTGCCGTCCGGTGTGGCCTGGAGTGCGTCGAACAGGTCGTCGGGGGTGCGTATCGGTTGACCGGCGGCCGCCACGATCAGGTCGCCCTGGGCGATACCTGCGCGGGCGGCCGGGCTGTCCTTCGCCACGTCGCGGATGAGCAGGCCATCGGTGTCGGGCAGGCCGACAGCGCGGCGGAGCCGCCTGGCCACGTGGTTCGGCGCGATGGCAACGCCGAGCCTGGGCGGTTGTGCTGATTCGCCGCGGGCGAGTGTACCGGCCCGGTCCTTTAGTGCCTGGTCGGCGGGTATGGCGAGGTAGAAGCCCTCGCCGAGGCGGTTGGTGTTGATCCCGAGCAGCTGTCCCGCGGCGGTGAGCAGCGGGCCGCCGGAGGATCCCGGCAGCAGCGGGGCGGTGTGCTCGAGGCTGCCGGTGATGCGCCGGCCGCGGGGGCCGCGGAAGGTCCGCTCGATGCCGGAGACGAACCCGAACGTGACCCGCAGCCCGCGCCCGCCTGGGTTGGCCAGGGCGAACACCGGCATCCCTATCTCCGCGGCCGCGTCATCGGCCCACGGCAGTGCGGGGACCCCGCCGGTGTCGACGCCGATGACGGCCAGGTCGCCGTCGATGTCGTGCCCGGCCACGTTCCCGTCTGCGGCGCGCCCGCCGGCGAAGGTGACCGTCACCTTGTCACCGCGCACGTTGTGCGCGTTGGTGAGGACCTTGCCGTCGCCGAGCACGATGCCCGAGCCGGCACCCCAGCGCTGCCCGATGCCCACAACCGAGGGCCCGGCGCCTTCTGCCAGCTGCCTGATGCTTGCCCCGATCTCATCGAGGATCGCCATGCCCGCCACCTCCAGTAAGTAGTAACTTGCAAATTACTATTAACTCACCAGAAGTCAACGGGGCTACGATCAGCCCATGGCTGAATCCGGGCTGGAACCCTCACCGCTCGCCGAGGCGCTGGCCCGGGTCGGCGACCGGTGGACACTGCTGGTGGTGGAAGCGCTGCTGCCCGGCCCGCACCGGTTCAACGAGCTTCTCAGCCTGATCCCCGGCATCGCCGCGAACATCTTGTCCGAGCGCCTCAAACG
>JBEKKH010000671.1:0-4434 GCA_050010815.1 Streptosporangiaceae bacterium
CCCCGCCCCTCCTGCGAGTACCCGGCGTCGGCCTCCACCACCAGGACCGCCTGATCACCCCCGCCGGCCCGGCTCAGCCGCAACCGGCCGTCCCCGGGTGGCGGCAGGGCCACTCCATTGAGCGTCACGCCGCGCACGCCCTGGGTGCGCAGCTCAGCGAAGGTGCTCACGCCCGGCCGCAGCCACCGGAACCGGACCTCGGTCCTGGAAAGCACCGGCTCGGCCGCCAGGTCGAGAAATACATCATACGAGTCGACTGCGATAGCCCGCGCCCGCTCAATCGCCTCATCCTGGGTCAGATCCGCCACCTAGCGAGCCTAACGCGGTCATTGGTCGTGGCCAGCATCAGATCATGGGACTGACGCATAACATCCATTCTGGCGCGCCCCGGAAGACGCCAGTCGCAGTCCGCGGCGCCGCTCACATCAATCAGGCGGCTACGGGTGCGGGTTGCCATCGAGTGGCGTATAGGCCAGATTCAGTCCTTTTAGCGGAGACCCGCCTGCCAGACGCTGGGCTACGGAGGCCATGTAGCGCGAGGATGTAGCTTGGGCGGTCCAGGTTCTGGCCAGCTGGGATAGAGCGCCGGGTAAGTCCATGCTCCGGGCCGGACAGGCCTCACTATCAAGAAGCGGCACATCGGCGGAGCTTCGCCGGCGAGGAATGCCGGCCGGCCGGCTGGTGTTGACGCGCTGGTGAAGAAGATTGGCTTTCTGTCGTTCGGGCACTGGTCGTCGTCGCCTGGCTCGCATACGCGGTCGGCATCGGACGCGCTGCTGCAGTCGATTGACCTGGCCGTCGCCGCCGAAGAGCTGGGCGCTGACGGCGCGTACTTCCGCGTGCATCATTTCGCGAGGCAGCTGGGATCTCCGTTCCCGCTGCTGGCGGCGATTGGTGCGCGCACCAGCCGGATCGAGATCGGCACGGCGGTCATCGACATGCGCTACGAGAACCCGCTCTACATGGCAGAGGACGCCGGCGCGGCCGATCTCATCTCCGGCGGCCGTCTCCAGCTGGGGGTCAGCCGCGGCTCGCCGGAGCAGGTGATCGACGGCTGGCGATACTTCGGCTACCAGCCGCAAGAGGGTCAGACGGACGCCGACATGGCCCGCGGGCACGCCCAGGTGCTGATCGAGGTGCTGGGCGGCGAGGGCTTCGCGCAGCCCAATCCCCGCCCGATGTTTCCGAATCCGCCCGGCCTGCTGCGCGTCGAGCCGCACTCGCAAGGGCTGCGGGAGCGCATCTGGTGGGGCGCCGCGTCACAGCAGACCGCCACGTGGGCGGCCGGGCTGGGCGTGAATCTGCAGAGTTCGACGCTGATCAATAACGAGTCGGACAAACCCTTCCACCTGCAGCAGGCTGAGCAGATCCAGGCATTCCGTGACGCATGGCAGACCGCTGGCCACGAGCGGGAGCCGCGGGTGTCGGTAAGCCGGAGCATCTTCGCCCTCGTCGACGACCGGGACCGGGCGTACTTCGGCCGGAACCAGGGCACCGACGAGATCGGGTTCATCGACGCGAACACCCAGGCGATCTTCGGCCGCACGTACGCGGCCGAGCCGGATGTGCTGATCCAGCAGCTCAAGGAGGACGAGGCGATCGCAGCCGCCGACACGCTGCTGCTCACCGTGCCCAACCAGCTCGGCGTCGACTACAACGCCCACGTCATCGACAGCATCCTCACCCACGTGGCGCCTGCTCTCGGCTGGCGATAAGCCGGCTAGCGATCAGCCAGAATCAGGGCCCGGCCGCGGGAGGTCTCGAGCCGTACCCGTGACCCGGCCCTTTCGGCGGCAAATGAGTGCATCCGTAGCGTCTTACGACTCCTCACAAATTGAGTAGTTGCGGAGTCGTCGCCAGCAGATGATGGCGCAGCCCAGGGTGACGAACGCGTCATGGATGTCGTCGCGGATCTCCCATCGGATGCGCAGACGGCGGAACCAGTGCAGCAGCGCGAGCGCGCCTTCCCCGGCCCAGCGGTAGACGCCCAGGCCGGAGCCGTGCTCGATGCCGCGCCGGGCGATGTGCGGGGTGATCTCGAACCTGCCGACCATGTCTCGCCGCCGGTCTTGCCCCGATCCACGGGGGAAGGGCCGTTGGCCGGCCCGCCATTCATCGCCCGGACGTGACTGGAGTCGACTGCGCCGCGCCCACAGTCCGTCGTCAATCTCCGCAAGCCTCATTTCGGAGGAGTCCCGAGTTCATCCGCAGCGAGATCGCGGCCGCAATGCGGGAAGCTTGGTAATGTTCTGCGGTGCGATACGACCCTTCGTTCTATGAAGGCGCTGCTGTCCACTACCGGTACGGGAGACCCGCGTACTCGCCCCGCCTCGAGGCTCTCCTCGCTGAGGAACTCGGCCTGGACGGTAGCGGAAGGCTCCTGGACGTCGGGTGCGGTCCCGGCATCCTCACCATACGACTGGCCCAGCTGTTCGAGGGCGCCGTCGGCCTTGACCCCGATCCGGCGATGATCGCCGAGGGTCGCCGGGCCGCCCAGGAGCGGGACATCGCGAACATTACCTGGATCCAGGCCCAGGCCGAGGATCTTCCCGCGGTGGCGCCCGGGCCGTACCGACTGGTCACGTTCGGCCAGTCGTTCTACTGGACCGACGAGGTTCCGGTGGCCGAGGCGGTGTACGACATGGTGGAGCCGGGCGGCGCTCTGGTCCTTGTCGGGCATCAGGCCGAGGGGCGGGCCGTCCCGCCGAGCCCGGGGCAGCCGCGGATTCCGCACGATGAGATCGAGGAGCTGGTGCGGAAGTATCTCGGACCGACGAGGCGAGCGGGCCAGAGCACCGCGCCGGTTCGGGCCCTCAGCCTCCAGGACGCCCTTGCCAGCACCCGGTTCGGCGCGCCACGGGTGATCTTCGCTCCCGGCATCCCCGACCTCATGCGGGATATCGAGAGCGTAGTGTCCGGTTACTTCTCCATGTCTTACGCCGCGCCGCACCTGTTCGGCGACCGCGCCGAAGGATTCGCGGGCGAGGTGCGAGAGCTACTTAGAGAGCGATCTCCCGAAGGCGTTTTCTGGGACTGGCCCGGTGATACCGAAGTAATGCTCGTCCGCAAATGACCGAAAGGGGACGGGAACTCGCGGCCTCCCGTCTCCGCCAGTGAAGTACAGGCGGTAATTCGGGACTTTCAGCGAGGAGAAAGTCTTTCCCCGGAACGCTCCGGCCTTGCTCTTCAAGCTCTCATCCCCGCAGCAGCCAGCTCATTAGTTAGTTAGCACAACAAACGATAAATCACGACTGTTCCCGGGATCGGACGCACGGGCCGCGATGCTCCCGGGCTGCCCTGCCTTGGCGCGCCAGGAGTCTGCTTGGCCTGTGAGCTGCAGCGATGGGCCAGGACCAGCCGTAGGGCATGATGATCATCCGTGTCCCTGTGCTGCTTTTACCTCGTCTTCGTCCGGCTCTGCGGCCGGCTGGGTCCTGCTCGGCCTGGAGGACTCACCGCCGGGCCCTGATCACGCAGCGACTGCCGGAGCGCGGTCAGCCCTGCCGGGTCGCACCTGCGGGTCGGAGGCCAGTGCCGCAAGCGGCGTGACGCGCAACACGAACGCTGACCCAGCCGTTGAACGAGGTCAGCGCGGCGGCCAGGGACGGTCCGAGAGGCCAAAGATATACGTCGGATGTCTCGCAAGCCGCGGGCTGCAGGTCGAGATCTTGTCCCCGCTACTAGCAGTTGCACAGACAGAGCAAGGCCTGCGGGCGCCGGCTTGCCCGTAATCTCGAAGGTATGACCGTCGCGGCGACCTTGTTCCGGTTCGAGGATTCCTACGCCCGCGAGGTGCCCGGTCTTTCCGTACCGTGGACCGCGGCCCCGGCGCCCGCCCCCGGACTGCTGATGCTCAACGAGGAGCTCGCGGTCGAACTGGGCGCCGATCCCGCGGAGCTGCGGGAGCCGTCGGGCGTCGCGCTGCTGGTTGGGCAGGTTCCGGAGGGGGTCACGACGGTCGCCCAGGCCTACGCCGGCCACCAGTTCGGCGGCTACTCGCCGCGACTCGGGGACGGCCGCGCGTTGCTGCTCGGCGAGGTGGTGGATACCCGGGGGCGCCGCCGCGATCTTCATGTCAAGGGGTCCGGGCGTACCCCGTTCTCCCGCGGCGCCGACGGCAAGGCCGTGGTGGGCCCGATGCTGCGTGAGTATGTCATCGGCGAGGCCATGCACGGCCTGGGCATCCCTACCACGCGGGCGCTCGCGGTGGTCGCCACGGGCGAGCGGGTGCGCCGGGAAAGGGCGCTGCCGGGCGCGGTGCTCACCCGGGTAGCCGCGAGCCATCTGCGCGTGGGCACGTTCCAGTACGCTGCCGCGTCCGGTGACCGTGACCTGCTGCGTGCACTGGCCGGCTACGCCATCGCCCGTCACTACCCGGAGGCCGCCGGCGCCCCGAACCGCTACCTGGACCTGTACCGGCGGGTGGTCGAGGCG
>JBEKKH010000672.1:0-4402 GCA_050010815.1 Streptosporangiaceae bacterium
GGCGGCGAAGACAGGCGCCGTAGAACGCCGTGTGGCCGAGTTGGAAAATCTGCTCAGCTCGACGCTGACGCACGATCCCCGGATCAGCTTTGCCTCGCTCAGACGCACTCCGGCCGTTCCGCCGTTAGATCTCGGCTTGCTGGCCACACCCGTCCCGGCACCTGAATGGACGGATTATGAGCCTGGGACGCCACGTGGTGTGCAACGCCTGTTCGGTTCGACCAAGCGGCAGCAGGAGGCCCTTGACGAAGCCAAGGCGAGGTATGCGGTAGCGCAGGCCGATCAGCAGAGACGGGAAACCGCGCGACAGCTACAGATCGCCCAAGCGCGCGCAGCGTGGCGCAGGAAGCTCGCCGACAAGACACGCGAAGTCGATGCCAGCAACGCCCGCGTCGATCAGCTCGCCGCAGGTTTCGGTGATCACGACCGGTTCGCCGTGAGCGAGTACGTGCAGATAGTGCTCGACCGATCGAGGTACCCGTCCGGTTTCCCGAAGGAGCGACACGCGGGCTACGTGCCCGAATCCGCTCTCCTGGCGGTCGAATGGTTCCTGCCTACCATGGACATCATCCCCATGGACAAGGCGTTCCGGCATATCAAGGCCCGTAAGGCCGTCGAAGCGACGCCGCGGTCAGCCGCCGAGGTTCATCGCCTCTACCTGAGCGTCATCGCCCAGATTGCGCTCCGGACGCTACGCGAGGTCTTCGCCGCCACTCCGGAGGACATGGTCAGCACCGTCGTGTTCAACGGGCTCGTTGACACCATCGACCCGCGCACTGGAATTGCTATCAAGCCGCATTTCATCACGCTGCGAGCTACCCGGGACCAGTTCATTCCCCTCGTTCTTGACCAGCCGAAATTCAGCCCGGTGCAGTGTCTCCAGAAGTACTTTTTCGCGGACGTGTCACAGCACCCGGAAGAACTCGTCCCCGTCGAGCCGGTGATGCCGTTCAGCATGGCTGACCCAAGGATCATCGAGCCCATCGAGGTTCTGTCGACCATCGATCAGCGGCCGAACCTTCTCGAACTCACGTCACAGCAGTTTGAGGGCTTCATCCAGAACCTGTTCACTAAGGAAGGCCTGGACGTCAAGCTGTTCCGGGCGGGCGGGGACGGCGGTATCGACTGCATGGCATACGACCCGGATCCCATTAGGGGCGGGAAGATCGCTATCCAAGCGAAGCTCTACACCAAAACCGTCGCGCCCACGCATGTTCGTGACCTCTGGGGCACTGTGCAGCACGAAGGCGCACTCAAGGGCATCATGGTGACCACGTGGGGCTTCGGGCCGGACAGCTATAAGTTCGCGGCGGGAAAGCCGCTGAGCCTCATCGACGGCACCGGCCTTCTGGCCCTGTGCCAGAAACACGGCATCCCTGCGAGAATCCTCAAAACTAAAGCTCGCAAGCCTAGTCCCTAGAAGATCCTGAGTCGGGCCGGAGGCGAGACTGATCCGTGATTGCGACTTTCCGCCCCGCTTCCCAGCGATAGTTCACGAGGCCTTTCCACCTGTTATCCGGACCGCGTTGCCACTTCAGAAGAAAGCCATCAACCCACCTGCCTGCGACGAGCACCTGGCACGGCTTGGCGTCAGGCGGGACATCGTAAGGGAAACAGTGAAAACACTCGGCAAGTCCTGCCGACATTGCAACGGAAAGCGGAATCTGCTCCGGGGTTGACGGCTGCTTGCCGAACTTCTGCGCCTTGCTCTGCCCGTCGCGCAGAGCCTCGCACGTCGGCTTGCGGTGGTACACCTGGCCCTGCGCGGTTCGCCAGACCCGGACGGGCATCCCCGTCCGCACGGCTGTGCAATCGCCACACCAGTCAGCGATTTCGCCGTGCTTGCAGCGTCCCTCTTCCAAGTCGGGCATACCATCATCGTTACGCCCGTAACCCTATGAAATCAACCACTAACTCTACTAATGTTTCTGGGCATCCGCCGCCTGTCCACGGGCAGATGAGAGGGTTGTAGTCGCGGTCTGCCAGCCCTGCGATAAAAGACTTGTTGTCCCCATAGTTTCCTTTGAGCCATCGGGCGACCACCAGAGCCGAGACCCGCGCTGCACCTGCTCTGCGCAGAGAGAGAACAGCGGACTGGATGTGGCCACCGGTAGCCCATGTGTCATCGATCAGGAGCACGTGCGATCCACGGGGCAGTCGGCTGTCGCACGTGAAATGGTCCGGGTTGATCGCTCGTGGCTGCTGAACGCCAGCCGCCGCGACCAACGGGACTTCTATTCC
The DNA here is from genome assembly GCA_050010815.1 of Streptosporangiaceae bacterium. Lineage (GTDB taxonomy): Bacteria > Actinomycetota > Actinomycetes > Streptosporangiales > Streptosporangiaceae > Palsa-504. Next base: position 2,242 of record JBEKKH010000672.1, read on the forward strand.
TTTCGCCCGATCAGCGACTAGGCCACGAAGCGGGTGAATAGACGGCTTAGCTGGCAGAGAGGGCACCACTGCCCAGTGCGTCACCGGCCGTCCGACAAGGATCTCGGCACACCTGGTGTGGTTCTCCAAGGCCACGAGAAGTAGCAGCGCGACGACTTGCCGATGCTCGGTAACTGGGCGCGGTGCCTTATAGCCGCGCATCACGTGGCCAGATTTCTGGTCTGCAACCGCATAGGTCAGGAACGCAAGGGCATCGGCCACCCCAGGCCGCACCCCAGGCCGGGCATGATGACCCCGGCAACTGAAGCACAGCTCATAGCCGTCGACCGGGGTTAAGCAGTCGGCGCATGTCTTACGCGCCACCCGCACGGGATTGCGCAGGTAACCGCCAGCGATAGCGCTGAGCATGAGATCTGGACGCGGCACGTGCCCTCGATCGGTCATGCTACGGCGTCACCAGCCTCCGCAACTCGTCCCACATGATCACTACCTTCTCGACGATGCGCATGACGTCGCCCACGCTGTCGGCGACGTGCACCCCCGGGCGCCCGATTAGGCGCTGTGCCCACTGGTTCCGGGTGACGACCTGGTCAGTGAGTATCACCTGACGACCGTGCTCGACGGCCAGCCTGGCCTGAACGCGGGCGCCGCTCATCTCGCCCGCCTCGATTATCACGGTGGCTAGCCCGTAGCCGGACATGGTGGCGTTCCGCATAAGGAATGCATGCTTTTGCGGCGGCGCGTCCGGCCAGAACTGCGAGAGAACCAGTCCCCGACTGGCAATCTCGTTCTGCAGCCCGCGGTTCTCCGCCGGGTATACGCGTCCTATCCCGGTACCAATCACGGCGACGGTGCGACCGCCAGCGTCAAGTGCCGCCCGGTGCGCAGCCGTGTCGATTCCGCGCGCCAGTCCGGCCACCACGGTCATATGGTGCGTCGTCAGTGCGCGGGCGAGATCCGCGGCCATCGCTAGACCGAGGGCAGAAGCCTCCCTTGATCCGACCACGGAGACAGCCGGGTCGTCCGCGATTACCAAACCCAGACTAAAGATGACCGGAGGAGCTTGCTGAACACCGCGCAGACGCGCTGGGTAGTCGTCGTCCAGGATCGACAGTAGCCGGTAACCGCGCGCCTGCCACGAACGCACGTCTTCAGCTGCAGACTCGGGCGTGATCTCATCCGGTCGGCCTATCAGCGCTGGTGCTGGGGCGTGGCGATCCCAGACCTCGACCGCGCTGCCAGCCTCTAGGAGCTCGGCGGCAATCTCCGGCCAGCTCAGCCCGTCAGGCTGCGCACGAAGCAGCGCCACCAGTGCTGCGTGTTCATTAGACCTACCGAAGACCATGGCGCTAGCGTAGGGACCTCCCGCCCGTGGCGCCATATCTCCTCCCGTTTTCGAACCTACGTTCAGAATAAGCCTATCTCCGTAAACCTGGCAGTTACGCCTGCGACACGCACAGTACCGGTCAGGTTATGGCTACGATTTCCCATCGTGGAGGGGAGAGCCGTGACAGACGAAGAGCTGAACGCAGTGCTGGAACCGCCGACGCCTGCGGCCTCAGCGCGGTTAAGCCGTTACCGTTCCGCCGTGCTGGCGGCGTGCACGACGGGTTCGTGCCGGACCGGGAAGTTCACCGAGTTGGCGATGAAGCACCTCTCGTGGGCTTGGTGGTGCAGCGCGGCCGCCTTCTCGGTCATGATCCGTGCTGGCCCAGTCGATGCCGGCGCACACGCCGCCGGGCGGGATATCGGGCAGAACCTGGATTAGGGCATACTGCATCACAGCCTCCTCGCTGCTAGCCCAGTGGGGAGGCACCCTTATTCACGGAACCGGGACGCTCGTCGTCAGCTCACTGTCCGGCGCTCGCAGCGCATGGCCCTGTCGACGATCGGCGCGTCCCGGGCAACCGCCAGGCCCGCAAAACTGGCATTGGACCTCACTGAAGGGTCGCGGAAACCAGGGCGGTGACTGGCGGCACCTCGGGGTGCATCGGCGAACTCGGTCACCGACCCGGACAACTCTGGCCCTCAGCCCGATCACCGCAACCGCACCACGTTAAACATACGTAACCGATGATTGCGCACAGCGACATGACCGGCTTCCCGACAGCTTGCCACGCGAGGTCCCTAGTGAGCGCAGCACCGTCTCAGGCCGGACCAG